>JAKLKE010000186.1 GCA_023150775.1 Myxococcota bacterium | reverse complement strand
GCCCGCCGCGTCGCCGCCCAGCCCGGACGCAGCGCCAAGCCCCTCAAAGACCTGCTGGCGCTCCTCGATCTCTTCATCGATGAGCTGCCACGGCACAGCCCCGGCCCGTTTCTGCAGCTCATCTCCGAGCGCAGCGGCTACTTAGACGCCGTGCGCAGCGAAGGCGGCGACGAGGCTGAAGACCGCCTACGAAACCTGAGCGAGCTGTTCAACGCCGCCGAGGTCGAAGAGACGGTCACCGAGAACCCGACCCCCGGCGAGCGCCTCCAGCTCTTCCTCGATCGCGCCACGCTCTCCGGCCAAGACGACGATCTCGACAACAGTCAGGGCAGAGTCACCTTACTCACCGCGCACCTCGCGAAGGGCCTAGAGTTCCCGGTGGTCTTCGTCGCTGGGCTGTGTGAGGGCAGCTTCCCCATGCTGCGGGAGCGCACCTTGGAGGAGGACGTCGAAGAGGAGCGCCGCCTGCTCTACGTCGCGATCACCCGCGCCCGCCAGCGCCTGACCTTCACCCGTTACCTGCGGCGGATGCGCTACGGCGGCGGCGGCTGGGCGGACGTGCCCCGAAGCCGCTTTCACGACGAGATCCCCCCCGAGCTGTTCCAGGCCCCCCGCGGTCGCCTCGGCGCGCCCCTCACGCCCCTCGCAAAACCCTCGACGGTGCCCAGCGAGGCCCAAAAGAAGCTCGACGCCTTCCTCAAGCAGCACAACCCCAGCGGCGGCGCTCGGGGCGGAAAAACGACGGACGCGCCAGAGGACCCCACGCTCAGCGAGCGCACCCTGCGGCTCCCAAACAGCGTCGAGGAGCTACGCGCCGGGCAAGAGATTCACCACGCTGAGCTCGGCGATGGCAAGATCGTCAGCCGGGTGAGCATGGGCGCGGGGCTCATGCTCATCGTGATGTTCAACAAGGCGGGTCGCAAGATGATCGACCCCCGGCGAGACCCCTTGGAGCTGATCCTGCGCCGATGACGACCGCCCCCGCGTGAGGGGCGTTGTGTTGAGCGCGGGGCCCGTGGTAGTCTTGCTCCTGGTCCAGCCAGGGATCTCGGATGGGATCGACGGAATGATTGTCACCTGCGAGAAGTGCGGCGCTCGGTACAAGCTCGACGACGGCAAGGTCACCGGGCGAGGCGCGAAGATCACGTGTCCGCGCTGTAAACACGTCTTCGTCGTCTTCCCAGACGTCAACGAAGCCGACATGCCCGCGCCGACGGCCGCGACGGCGCTGGCCGTGCCCAAAGGCCCGGCGCGCTCCGCGGAGTCCTTGGACTTCCGAAAGGTCGGCATCCCGTCGTGGAAGGTGAAGGTCCGCATCGGCCTCGTCTACGACTTCTCCGACATCAAGACCCTACGAAAGTACATCGCTGACGGTCGTGTCACCTCTGAGGATGTCATCTCCCACGATGGCGCCACCTGGGTGACCATCGGCGACATCCCCGACCTCGACGGCTACTTCGTCACCATCTACGAGCGCGCTGAGGTCGCCCAGGCCGAGAAGGCCGCCCGCGCCAGCGGCGGCGGCGGTGGGCAAGGCGGCTTTGAGGACGAGGACACCCCGACGATGATCGTCGGCATGTCGAGCCTCGGCAACGACATCGCCGCCGAGGCCCTCAAGACGAGCCAGTCCGATCCCGGCGGGCGCGGGCCGTCTCCGGCGACCCCCAGCGGCGAGGGCCCCTTCGTCGATCCTTTCGCCGCCCTACGCTCCAAGCAGCGCGACCGCGCCCAGCAGCAGCGTCGCCCCGGCGCCGCCGCGGCCGCCGCCAGCACCGCCGCCACCAAGGCCGCACAGGCCGAAAAACGCTCACCCTTGCCGCTCATCGGCCTCGCCGTGCTCTTGGCCTTGGCCGCGGGCTGGTACTTCACCATGGGCCCCGGCGGCGCCAAACCCGCCGCCGATCCCGCCACGGCGGGCCCAACGACGCCCCCAGCCGACGCCGGCGCCACCGCCTCTGGCGACGGCAAGAGCGACCTCCAGAAGCAGATCGACCAGACCTTAAAAGAGGTCCAGCCCGTCGAGATGCCTGAAGAGCCCACCCGCACCGCCGTGCGCCCGAACGACCCGCGCACCAAGGCCGGAAACAATGGCGTCGGCGCTCCCCCCGACGCGGGCACCACCACCAACGCGCCCATCGACCACGCCGCGAACTGCCGCAGCTTCGGCAAACAAGGCGACTGGGGCCAGGCAGCCATCGCCTGCGCCTCGGCCACCGCCGCCAACGCCGGCGACGGCGCGCTCTTGGCATGGCACGGCATGGCGCTGTACAACACCGGCAAGAAGGGCGACGCCGCCGCCAAGCTCAACGCCGCGCGAAAGGCCGGCGGGCTGCCGAGCGAGGCGTACAAGGTGCTGGGCCACATCGCCCGAGACAACGGCGACGTCGCCGGCGCGAAGGGATACTATCAGCAGTACCTCTCCTCCAACCCGTCGGACAAGGCGGCGATCGAGGCGGAGATCTCGAAGCTGGATGGCAACTGATGCTCAGGGTGTCCCCCTTCACCTCCTTGGGCTCGGCGTGAGCGCGCCGAGCTCGCGGGCTAGCGTCTTTGTCCCAGGGTCTGGCGACCTGCCCCTCTTGAGGTGCCGTCGATGAGGCTACAATGTGGCCGCTGCGGGCGTGAGTCAGACCTTGAGGCGCCGTCCTCCACCCGTGGCCGCCCTCCACGAAAGCTCCGGTATCGCTGCGAGTGCGGCAACATGATCATGCGGGATCTCGGCGGAGAGGCCGAGCGCCAGGCCGCCTTGGCCGCCGCGACGCCGACGCTGCACGCCTCGCCCCTGCCGCCGCTGGATGAGCCCACGGCCGAGCCGACGGAGCTCGCGCTCCCCTTCCCCACCCCGCCGCCCGCGCCCCAGGCCGCCGAGCCGCCGCGGTCGCCGCCGCCGCCGATTCAGCTCAACGCCCCGCCGCCGGCTACGCCGCTCTTACGCCAGGACGGCCGCGTCTACAGCGTGCCAGACATCGCGACGCTCCAGCGCTGGATCCTTGAGCGCCGCGTGACCGCCGAGGATCAGGTCAACCTCACCGGAGACGGCTGGCAGCCGGTGCAGACCCAGCCCGAGCTAGAGGTCTTCTTCCGCACCCTGGCCCGGCTCGACGACCTGGAGTATCGCCAGGCCTGGAGCGGTGATCCCCAGCCTTCAGTCAACGAGCCCTGGGAGCCTCCGCCGGCGCCGACCGTCGAGTCGCGCGGCCGCGAGAGCTTCAGCGAGGACGACGGGCCGATGAGCCTCGGCGGGATCACTGAAGAGCACGCCCGGGGCGTGATGGGGCCTCTCGCCCGCACCCAAGAGGCCCCTTGGCGCGGTGATGGCGGCTACAACGCCATCAGCGACAGCATCCAAGAGACCGTCGAGATCCGCCACGGCGGCCTGCGCCCCGTAGACGACAGCGACATCGGCGAGCCCACGGAGATCGCCCAGCCCTTCACCCGCGATCCCACCGACGAGATCGCCCCCGCCGCGATCTTTGTGCCGTCAAAGCCCGCCGAGAGCCCCTTCGCCCAGGCGATGGGCCCCTCCTTAGAGGCCAGCGACACCGCGACGACGACGCTGCGAGAGCTGAGCGCCGAGCCTCGGCTGCTCGTCACGCCAAGACCGGCCGCCGTGGAGCAGGAGGAGGTCGAGCTGCCGCCGATGCGAGACGAGGAGCCCGAGGAGCTCCCCGCGGCGGGGGCGAGCTGGGGCACACGGCTCCTCTTCGGCGCGGCGCTCGCGCTGCTGTTGGGCATCGGCTGGTGGAGCTTCCGCCCCAGCCCCAACCCGACGACGCCCCCTGCGGCGCCGATCCCCGAGGCCGCCGGCCACGACGCCAGCACGCCGCCGCCCGAGGCTACGCCCACCACGCCGCCCGCCGAGGCCACGCCCACGACGCCCGCCCCGGATCCCACGAAGGCGCAGACGACGCCGAGCGAGGCCACGCCCACCAAGGCCACCAAGGCCCCGGCCACGACGCCGACGACACCAAAACCGGCGCCCGCGGCCGATCCGGCGAGCTGCGCGAGCGCCAAGGCCTGCGCTGATCTCGGCTGGAAGGCCATCGGCACTGGAGACTACAGCCTCGGCCGGATCATGTTCATCGAGGCCCTCGCCATCGACCCCAAGAACGCCGACGCCCACTACGGCATGGGCTATGCTGCGTTGCGGCAAGGGGACACGGCGACGGCGCTCCGCAAGTTCTGCCAGGCCCGCCAGTACGCGGGCAACAACGCTGAGCTCGCGCGTGAGGTCGACAACCTCATCACGGCGAACAACGGCACCTGCGACTAAAGGTCACGCCGGGTTATGCTCGGCGACCCACCCCCCTCGTGTACGGAGAGCCCATGTCCGGTTCCAAACACAACCAGGAAGAAGAGTACTTCGCGCGGCTGGAGCGTGAGCAGGTCGCCGCGCTCAAAGAGAAGCTCGCCGCCGAGGAGGCCAAAGCCGCCCGCGAGGAGCGTAAGGCCCTGCACAAGAACCGCTGCGGCAAGTGCGGCGGTGAGCTCCTGCCCCGGCCCTTCAAGGGTGTCGAGATCGACGTCTGCGTCGATTGTGGCGCCGTGCTCCTCGATCCGGGTGAGCTGGAGCAGCTCGCGGGCGACGACAAGACCGGCGTGTTCTCGGCCTTGGGAGAGCTCTTCTCGTTCTCGCGCCCCAAAGCCTGAGCCCCGAAGGCCGAGCCCTCGGGCGAGCGCATGATGACCCCCGAGCGTGTTTGGCTCCTGGCCCTCTGTGATGACGCGAGGCTCCCCGAGGCCGACGCTGAGGGGCTCGCCTCGCTCAGCGCCTCGCTCCGGGGCCTCGACGACCTCCCCCACGGCCCGCCGCCCCCAGACGCCCGGGCGCTGCGGGCGCGGGAGGATCTGCCCCAGGCCCGGCCTTGTCTACAGGACGCCCCAGCGCAAGAGGACGGCTGGCTCCTCTGCCGTGGCCCGCGGCTGAGGTCGCCCGGATGAGCGCCCGGGAGCTCGCCGAGGCCGTGCGCGCCGGATCCCGCAGCGCCCGCCAGGTCATCGAGGAGGCGCTGGCCCGCCTCGACGCCGCCGCGCCGCTCAACGCCGTCGCCGACCACGACGCCGAGCGCGCCCTCGCTGAAGCCGACGCCCTCGACGCGGCCCGCGCCGCAGGGGAGTCCTTGGGCCCCTTGGCCGGGGTGCCGGTGATCCTCAAGGACAACCTCTGGGACGCGGGCGTCGAGTGCTCCGCCGCCAGCGAGAGCCTCGTCGGCTTCTTCCCGCCAGACACCGCCACCGTCGTGCGCCGCCTGCGCGCCGCCGGGGCCGTGGTGCTCGCCCGGGGCAACATGGATGAGCTGGGCATGGGCAGCCTCACCGCGCGCTCCCGTTTTGGCCCAGCGAAGAACCCCCACGATCTCCGCCGCTCCCCCGGCGGCAGCTCCGGGGGCAACGCCGCCTTGGTCGCCGCCGGGGTCGCGCCCATCGCCATCGGCAGCGACACCGGGGGGAGCGTGCGCCAGCCCGCGTCGTGGTGTGGGGTGTACGGCCTTCGCCCCACCCGGGGTCTGCTCTCGCGCTGGGGCCTCGTGGCCCTGGCCTCGTCGATGGACACCGTCGGCGTGATCACGACCAACCCCGAAGACCTCGCCTGCTGCCTCGACGTGATGCTCGGCGCCGATCCCCTCGACCAGACGACGACCCCACGCCCGCCCTGGCGCCTCGACGTCGCCCTGAGAGAGCCGCCCCGGGGCCTGCGAGTGGGCCTCTTGATCACCCCCGGCGCCGAGGCCGCCCCCGAGGTGTCCGCCCAGGTGCAGCGCGCCGCCGCCGCGCTCAGCGCCATGGGCGCGATCGTCGACGGCGTTCGTCTTGTTGGGCTGCCCGAGGCGCTCCTGGCCTACACCGCGCTCTGCGCCGTCGAGGCCGCGTCCAACCTCGCGCGGTTTGACGGCCAACGGTTTGGGCGCCCCGCGGCGGGCGACGACGCCGAGGCCCAGGCCAGAGACGCCCGGGCACGTTTTGGGGACGAGGTGCGCCGCCGGGTGCTCCTCGGCCACGCCATCGGTGCGGATCGCCACCGCCGCGCCCTCGCCGCCCAAGGCCGGATCACCGAGGCGATCATCGGGCACTTAGACCACCACGATCTGCTCATCTGCCCCACCACCCCCACCGTCGCCGCGCACCTCGACGACGCCGAGGCCGGGCGCCTCGCCGACCTGTTCACCGCCCCGGCGAGCCTCGCCGGGCGACCGGCGCTCTCCTTGCCTTTTGGTGTGGTGGACGGCCTCCCCGTAGGCGTTCAGCTCATCGGCCGGGCCTATGGGGAGGAGGCGCTGTTCACCGCCGCCGCCGCGCTGCACCGCCAGGGCGCGTCAGTCCCAGAGGCCGTCGAGGTTCAGCCGCGACTCTAAGAGGTCGGCCAAGGCGTCGTACTGCTGGTGGCGCACGGATCGGGGCAGCGGCCCGAGGGGATCGGAGGTGAGATCGAGGCCACGGCGGGCGCGTAGGCCGTCGAGCAAGACCCGGCGATGGCGGGGATCGGCGAGGCTCACCGGGCCGGAGAAGCCCAAGGCGCTGAACACCACGGCGAGCTCGGGCGAGGCGTCCCAGCGGCCTCCGTTGAAGGTGAGCGTGGGGATGCCCCGGGTGGTGATCGCCGCGAGGCCACGGTCGAGGCCGGTCTGGGCGCAGAAGGTAGAGAACGCCGGGTCGGTGGGCGGCGCGGGGAGCAGCAGGAGGTCGGGGTTACCCAGGCCCACCGCCGTGCGCGCGTCGCGGAGGCCCACGCCGTGCTCGCCGCGGAGCTGATCCACCTCGGCGGCGGCGCCCTCTCCGGGCCATCGCACGGTGCAGAAGTCGAGCGCGCCCAGAAGCGGCGAGCGCCCAGGCTCCTCAAAGATCAGGCTGTCGCCGGGCTCGATGAGGATCTCGGGCACCATCGGGATCACCCCGCGCACCTTCACCTTCGTCATCGCCTCAAGCTGGCGCACGCCGGGGGTGAGGCGCTCGTCGGGGCCGCCCGCGCGGTTGATCACGAAGCCCTTCACCCGGTTTCGATCGGCCTGATCGAGCAAGGAGTAGGTGCCGAAGAGGCTGGCGAACACGCCTCCGCGCTCCATGTCGCCGAGCAGCAACACCCGGGCGTCGGTGTGGTGCGCCATGTGCATGTTCGCGAGGTCGCGGCCCCGCTCGTTGATCTCCGCCGGAGAGCCCGCGCCCTCGATGATCAGCAGCTCATGCCGTGAGGCGAGCCGATCGTAAGAGCTTGAGATCGTAGACCAAAGCCGCTCACGGCGCCCACGAAACGCCGCGAGCTTCCAGGTGCCTTCCGGGCGACCCAAGAGCACGAGCTCCTCGTCTTCACCGTCGGACTTCACGAGCACGGGGTTCATGTCCACCGTGGGCGAGATACCGCAGGCCTCGGCTTGGACCGCCTGAGCCCGACCGATCTCGCCGGGGAGGCCATCGGGGGCGCCTTCAGCCTCAGCGGTGTTGCTGGAGAAGTTGATCGCCTTAAACGGCGCGACGGAGACCCCACGCCGGTGAAACAGGCGGCAGAGCCCTGTACACAGCCACGACTTCCCGACTCCAGACGACGTACCCAGCACCATCAGCGCGCGACTCGCCACAGCTCACCTCAGCTCGTAAGATTCATTCGACGACGGCGCAGCGCCAGCGCGCTCAGCGCCACGAGGCCCAAGGCCGAGCCTCCACCCTCGACGGCGCCGCACTGCGAAGAGAGCGCCGGGGTGATGCCCGTCCACACCGAGGGCTTGACGCCAAACTGGCAGACCCGCTCGGGGTCGCTCACAAAACCTTCACCACACACCTGGAGCTGCTCCTCCAGCACGGCGTCGTGCCGGATGTAGCGCACCTGGGTGTTCTCGACGTAACCCATGCTGTAGAGCATGAGATCCTCGTCGATCTGATCCGGGGAGTAGCGCATCCGCAGGCGGGAGATCGCGAAGGACGGGAGACCGCCGGACCAGGAGTCTCCAGCGTCCCACTCAAAGCCGAGGCCGGCCAGCGTCGCCTCAGGGACGGGGATCTCTAAGCTCTCCGGCGGGCAGGGGTCGCAGTGCGGCCCCCAAGGCGACACGTTCCAGGCGTACTCCATGAGCCAGCTCGCCTCGCCGGGCCCCTCTGGGTTGAGGGTGGTGTCGAGGACGTCATCGTAGAACGGCGCGAAGGAGCCATCCCCCAGCTCACGGGACATACACTCATCGTCAATGTAGACCTGGGCGTAGTTGGAGATGCCCCAACCGCTGCCTTCGAGATCGCCGATGACGTGCAGCACAAGATCCTGAACGCCCGTGGAGTTCAGCGTGCCCAGGCGAAGCGGCAGGCTCACCGCGTCAGAGGTGTAGCGTAGGCGCAGAGGGCTCAGGCGCAGCTCCTCGTCCATGGACACGCGGTCGAGGTTGATCTTCGCCGCCAAGAAGGCGCTCCCGGCGTCGATGTACTCCTGGAGCATCGCCTCGGCGACCTGGTCGATGACGTAGCCGTTGAGGTTCAGCCAGCGCAGCAGATCTGAGGACTCTTCAGCGGTGAGGAGCACGACGTCGTACTCGCCGACGGCGATCTCGGCCTCGACCTCGACGGTGGACTCCGACGCCATCGGATCGCCCCAGCCGTCTCCCGCCGCGAGGCCGTAGTCAGAACAAGCCATGGCCGAGAGCATCACCGCGCCGGGCATCGACACGCCCAGAGACGCGCGCTGCTCCGGGGGCTCCCACCCGTAGAAGTCTTCGCAGGTGTAGGAGACGAGGCGGGGGTTGGTGTAGGTCTCGATGTCTTGAATCCACTGGGGATCTACGAGCGAGATGTCTTCAGGGGCCAAGGCCGGCGGCACGGGGATGAGCAGGCCGAAGCTCTCGGCGTCGCCGGAGTAGTCGCTGGAGAGGGTGAGCGTCGTCTGGTCGCCCTGGCGCACGAGCACGATCTGGCTGGTTCGGTTCTGGAGCGTCGAGGCGCCGTCGCCGACGTAGGTGCCGCAGAATGCGAACGCGGCGCTTGGGCAAAGGGCGAACGAGAGCGGGATCACCGCCGTAAGTGCCTTCACAATGCTCTCCTGGAGGCGCGAAGCGCCCACATTCACCCTGACCTTTGGCAGTATAGATCAGAACCTTGGGGTGTCCTGGCGAAAGCGCGACCGCTCGCCGCGGCTCAGTTGTAGCCCCACTCATTCAGCAAGATCTTTGTGGTGACCATGCCGACGCCGACGCCCGCGGCGGCGCCCGCCACGCCGAAGACCAGCATCGTCGTGACCTTTCGGTTCCGGAGGGTGCCCACATAGCCCTGCTCAAAGCCGAGATCCTGGGCGCTGACGCCGCTCTGCCAGCCCGCGGGCATGACCGGCGGCCGACCGCCGAAGTAGACGCCCGGCGCGAGGGCCGCCATCGAGACGACGGGCGCGCCGCAGCAGGGGCCGACGAGGAGCACCGCCGGCGCGGAGAGGCCAAAGCCGACAGCCCCCGCGACGATGGCCGGGGCGAGGACGGCCTGGGCGCGGGCGGCCTCGACGCCGAGGCGACGGCCCTCCTGGTACGCGGCGCGGTCGGCCTCGGAGAGCCCGAGCAGCCCCTCAGGTGAGAGAGGCTCCGCCGAAGGCGCGGCGGGCACAGCAGGCGCCGCAGGCTCAACCGGGACGCTCACCTCCACCGGCGCGGGGGGCGCTGTCGGCGGGACCTCCTCAGCGTAGGCCAAGGCGGACAGGCAGAGCGCGATGAGCATAGAGCCTCCAGCAAGGATCCGCGATTGTGGCGCCACCACCGGCCCCGCGTCAACCCGACACCCCAAAAAGAAAAACCCCTTCAAGGCGGACCTTGAAGGGGCTGAAGATGCGGGGGCCAGATTTGAACTGACGACCTTCGGGTTATGAGCCCGACGAGCTACCGGACTGCTCCACCCCGCACAACATCACAAGCGCCTTGGAGCATGGCCTCTTGTGGGCCCAGCGTCGCCGCCAGACCCTCACCTCTTAACCTTGCTCGGCTTCTTGTCAAGGGCGAGCTTGGTGCCGCGACGGATCTTCGGCTTGGCTTTGGCGAAGCCCTTCTTCTCGCGGAAGCCGTGGCCCGCGCGGCTGGGCGCGCGACCGGCGGCGAGATCTTGAAGGCGGCTGACCTCCTCCGAGGTCAAGGGGCGGACTTGGCCCCGCTCCATGCCGCGGATGCTGATCGTGCCGAAGCTCAGGCGCCGCAGCTTGGCGACGGGGTGGTTCACGGCCTGCATCAGCCGCCGCACGAGGCGGTTGCGGCCTTCAGTCACCGTCAGCTCCACCCAAGAGTTGCCCTCGTCCGTCGTCTTCATCACCCGGACCTTGCAGGGGCCGGAGGGGCCGTCGTCGAGACGAACGCCCTTGGCGATGCGCAACAGCGTCTTCTCATCGGGCGTGCGCCACACCTTCGCCACATAGTGCCGGGGCACCTGGGTGGAGGGGTGGGTGAGCTTGTGGGCCAGCTCGCCGTCGTTCGTGAGGATGAGCGCGCCTTCGGTGTCGAAGTCGAGGCGACCGACGGGCTCAACACGCTGGGGCAGATCTTCGACCAGGTCGAGCACCCCTTTGCGGCCGCTGGGGTCGCGGCGCCCGGTGATGAACCCCCGGGGCTTGTACATGAGGTAGTAGACCTTGGGCGGCTCCGGGGGCAGGCGGCGCCCGTCGAGGCGGACGTGGTCACGCTCAGGGTCGACCACCGTGCCGGGCTCGGTGGTCGTCTCGCCGTTCACGCTGAGGCGACCCTCACGGATCCACTCTTCAGCCTCGCGGCGGGAGGCCAGCCCACGCCCAGCGATGAGCTTCGCGAGGCGGATCTTGCGCGGGCTGTCTTGCTCTTCTTCACTCATCGGATCCTCTTCGCGGTCACCGGCTGGTGGGCGCGCGGGCGATCGTG
>JAKLKE010000185.1 GCA_023150775.1 Myxococcota bacterium | reverse complement strand
GCTGAGGACGCCGCGATCCTTCAGGCGCTGAGCGACCTTCGGTCCTCGGTGGTTTAGACTCCCGCCGGAACCTCAACACGCCCCTCCGCCCTCTGGAGCCTCCGATGTCTCTGCTGTTCGTGATTCTCGCCTGCACCGGCGCCGCGCCGACCCCTGATGCCGCCGCGCCCACCTCTCCGGCGGCGCCCGCCGCGCCCGCCGCCCAGGCCCCAGACGACCAGATCCGCTCGATCTTGGCCGCGGATGAGAAGCTCAACCGGCCCGCCATCGTCGGCGCTGTGGGCGACAAGAAGGACTGTGTCGCCGCCGTCGTGTCCAAAGGGGACCGTATGGAGTTTGAGCTGATCGTGCGTTGTGGTGAGACGACGGCCCGCTCGGGCGCCCTGCAGCAGTGGGCGGGCTACGAGGAGGGCCCGCTGTGGCTCCAAGACGTTAACGGCGACGGCAAGAACGAGGTGATCGTCATGGCGAGCTGGATGAGCGGCGCGGGGCCGACGGGCGCGGTGCCGTTTCAGGCAAACTCTGTGCTGCGTCTTGAGGGCGCCGCGCTCAGCCATGACACGGCCGCCGAGGCGAAGATCGGTGAGCTGGAGACTGAAGACGCGGCGCGGAAGGGGCTCTCGAAGGGCTGAGGGGCTTGTCGCAGGCTCGTTCTCGCGGTAGCCTTGGGGGCACCTCGCCGATGGCTGGAGTCTCCGATGCGCCGCTTCGCCCTGATCCTCTTGGCCGCCTTGATGGTCACCCCCGCCGCTGAGGCCAACCCGCTCACGCTCCTGCGCGCCTTGGGCAAGCTCGGCTCGGGGGTGGGGAAGGTGGCGAAGGTGGGCGGCGGCGTCAAGACCGCGGCCAAGGTGGGGGCCGCCGCGAAGGTCACGAAGCTCGCCGCGGGCGCCTCGGCGGGGGCCCTGGCCGTAGACGCCGCCCGGGGCTTCGCGCTGTTTGGGGATGACGTGGGCCGCACGGCGCTGTTTGTCGGCGGCGGCGAGTCCGGCGCGCTCAGCGTCATCACCCGCGCCGGGGATCAGGCCGTCACCTCGCCGATGGCCTTGGGCAGCGCCTTGGACGACGCCGCGCGCCTCGGCGGCAAGCCCCTCGATCTGCTGCTCGACCCCAACGCCGCCCTGCGCGTAGACCTGAGCAAGCTCCCCCCCGACACCCGACTGTTCGTGATGACCAGCGACGACGTCGTGCGCCCGGTCACCTTGGTCGACGACGGCGTGGGCAACCTCCGGGCCGTCGTGAAGGACAGCCTTGAGCAGGCCTGGGACGTGGGGCAACTCGTGATGGACATGTCGCTGAACGACGAGGGCTGGGCCGCGTCAAAGCCCGTGATGGTCGCCGTGACCGGCGGGGACTGCGCGCCGCTCCTCGCGGATCAGGCGCCCGCGTTATATCGTTGTGACGCCGTGTCTGTGTCGTCTTGGCTTCGTGAGCAGAGCGACGCCAGCGTGGTCTTGCTCTTGGGGGAGGGGCAGGACGCCGAGGGTTTCGTGACCATCGCCCAGGCCCTCGGCCACGACCTCACGGCGCTCACCTTCGGCGCCTCGGACGGGGGCGTGCTGGACGAGGAGAGCGTCGTTCTGGCCTACGCCTTGGCGGTGACGGAGGGTGAGCGCCACGCGCCGTTCTTGAAGGTCGCGCCGATGTTGTCCTCGGAGTTTAGCCCGGGGAACCCGGCGGTCTTTCGTGGGCAGTTTGTGTCGGATTCTATGGTGCTGCCGAGCTTACGCGCCGGGGTGTGGGTGGTGCACCTGCCGGAGGAGGAGGCGGTGATTGACGACGCCGAGGCCCTGGGGGAGGGCGGGGCAGGGGATGAGGAGCCGCCGTTGTGGGTCTACGGCTTGGGGCTTGTCTTGTCGATCCCGGTGATCGCGCTCATGCGGGCGAAGGGCAAGCTGTAGGGGGCGGTGAGGCGCCCGAGCGGGGGGCGCGACGCTCTAATCAAGCTCTAATCGACGGCGAAGGGTTCCTTAGAGGGGCCGGGGATAATCCCGGCGCCATGACCAACCCGCGCAATCTCCTGGTCCTGCTGTTGTCTGTGTCGTCGGCGTCTGTGGCCGCGAGCGCAGACGATCCACCCACCTTAAGCTGGGCGGGGCTGCCGGCCGTCGCCGCCGAGGCCTGGCGTCTGGGGCCGGGCGCGCCGGGCGCGGCGCTGGCCGAGGCCCGGGACACCGCCGCCCAGGCCGAGCCCCTCGGCCCCACGAGCGCCTATGTGCAGGCGATGCGCTGGACGGCTTCAGGCCTCGATGAGCTGACCGTCGCGGTGAACGTCCCGCTGACCAACGCCGGTCTCGCCCGCCGCGCCGCCCTGCGGGCCGAGTCCGGGGCGCTCACCTTAGACGCCGCCGCTGGGGCCTGGGCGTTTGAACGTGAGATAGACGAGCTTTATCTACAGTGGTGGACGGCCGCGCGTCTGGAGGAGCACCTCGTCGAGTGGGCGACGGCCTTGGAGGTAGAGCTGGACGCGGCGCGGGCGGCCTCTTCATCAGGGCTGCTCTCTGTGGCGGATCTCGCGGATCTGGAGGCTGAGGCGGCGCGCACCCGGGCTGAAGGCGCCGCCTGGCGCGCGGAGGCGACCTTCGCCCAGGCCAGCTTGGAGCGCCGCCTCGGCCTCGGCCCGCTCCTGCTCAGCGTCGAGGCCTTGCCCGCGCCGGAGACCTTCACCCCGCCGAGCCAAAACCCCTGGCGAGCCCCTCTCACCGGCGACGATCCCGGCGTCGCCGCCGCCCTCGCCGAGGCCGAGGCCGCTCACGCCCGCGCCCGGGCCGCGTCGCCCCCGGTGACCCTCTCCGCCGGGGTGATGGCCCGCCCCGGCGCCCCCGAGCCGCTCATCTACGGCAACCTCACCCTGCCGCTGCAGAACCCCAACGCCGCCGCCCGGGCCCTCGCCAAGGGGGAGGCGACGGCGTGGGAGGCCGAGGCCCGACGCCGCGATGCCCAACGCCTGGCGTGGATTCAGGCCGAGGCCCTGGCCTGGGACGCCTTGGTCACCCGTCTCAACGAGGTCACCCGCCTCGCGCTTGGCCCCTTGACCGACCGTGTGACGCTCCTGCAGGCCGCGTTTGACGCTGGGCAGATCCCCGCAGATCGCCTCGTGCGCGCCCGGGTGGCCCAGCACGAGGCCGAGCACGAACGTTGTCTTATCGCCGCCGCGTTGGTTGGGGCCCTCGCCCGCGCCGAGCGGCTCACTGTAGAGAATACCACTGTGGAGCGTCCATGAAACTCGCCGCCCTCGGCCTGATCGTCTTCGTCTTCGGCTGCGCTGAGGGCCCCGCTGAGGCCCCGCCCGCGCCGGATCTCAGCGCCCGAGTGCTCTGGGAGCCCTTGGCGCCTGCGCGCCGCGTGGTCGTGGCCACCCTCGCCGCCGAGGTGGTGCCCGCGCCGAACGCATCAGCGCGCCTCGGCCCCGGCGTCTCAGGCCGCCTCACCCGCTGGCTGGTCGCCCCAGGCGCGACCGTGCGCGCCGGAGACGCCCTCGCTGAGCTGCAGAGCGCCGCCTTGACGACCCAAGAGGGGGCCGTCGTTGAGCTCGCCGCCGCGGTCACCCAGGCCCAGGGCACCCTCGACGCCCGACGCGCGGAGCAGGCCGCCGGGGTTGGGCGCGCCGTGGAGGTGCAAGCTGCCGAGGCCGCGCTCGTCCGGGCCGAGGCCGCCTTAGAGGCCGCGCGCGGCGCGTTGAGCGCCCAACGTGACACAGTCAGCGGCGGCGCTGGCGCCCGGGTGTGGCGCGCGCCCCGGGACGGCGCGGTGCAGGCGCTCCACTGCGCGCCCGGCCCGCTCACCCCAGAGGACGTCTGCATGACCCTCGTGCAGCCCGCGGACGCGCTCTTGCGGGTGTCCGTGCCGGAGCGTGTAGACGCCGCCTTGGCCCTCACGCCGACGCTGCGATTTTTCCCCGGCGACGATCGAGACCCCGTCGAGGCCACGCTCACCGCGATGAGCCCCGCCTTAGACCCCAGCACCCGCGCCCGCGCCGTGTGGTTCACCGCGCCCATCGGGGCGGTGACCTTGGGGCAGTCGGGGCCGGCGGAGCTGGTCATTCAGCCCGGGGATGGACTGTACTCCGTGCCCAGCGGCGGGGCGATCCGTGTAGACGGCGCCTTGGTCGTGCTGGTGAAGGACGCGGCGGACCCATTGGGGCGGCCTGTGCCCGTGGAGCGGGTCGGCGCAGACGGCGCGTCTGTGGTGGTTCGTGGCGCTGGGCTCCGCCCGACGGATCAGATCGCCACCCGGGGCGTGTTTTTGCTCAAGTCCATGCGTCTTCTCGCTGAGGAGGGTTGAGATGTCGCTCATCGACTCGATAATCGCGCTGAGCGTGGCTTGGCGCCGGGCCGTGCTCGCGCTCGTGGGTATCTTGACCCTGCTCGGCGGCCTCGCGGTCAAACAGATGACCTTCGACGCCTTGCCGGATCTCACCAACACCCAAGTGCAGGTGCTCACGACGACGCCGGGCATGGCGGCGGAGGAGGTGGAGCTTCTGGTCACCGCGCCCATTGAGCGGGCCTTGGGGGGCGTTCCGGGGCTCGCGGAGCTGCGCTCGGTGAGCCGCGCCGGTGTGTCGTCGGTGACGGTCGTGTTTGAGGACGGCGCCGAGCTTTGGCACGCCCGGCAGCTCGTCAACGAGCGGGTGATGACCGCCCGGGACGAGATCCCCCCCGATGCCGGCGCGCCGCAGCTCGCCCCGCCGACGACCGGCCTCGGCGAGGTGCTCCAGTTCACCTTACGCAGCGATCGGCTCACCCAGCCCCAGCTCAACCGTGTGTTTGAGCAGCAGATCGCCCCCCGGCTGCGCGCGGTCCCCGGCGTCGTCGAGGTGAACGCCTGGGGCGGCGGCGCCCCGCAGCTCGACATCGTCGTGAGCCCCTACGCCCTGGTCGCCCGGGGACTCACCTTAGAGGACGTGTCGCGCGCGGTCGGTGAGCGCATCGGCCTCACCTCTGGCGGCGCCTTGGCCTCTGGAGCGGAGCAGGCGAGCGTCCGCGCGATCTCAAACCCCGATGGCCCCGAGGCCCTCGCCGCCTTGGTCGTTCGCCAAGACGCCGCCGGGACTGTGCGTGTTGGGGACGTCGCCGCGGTGTCGGAGTCCGGCGCGATGACCGTAGGCCTGGGATCTGCAGACGGCGAGGGCCCCGCCCTCTTCGCGTTGGTGCAGCTCCTCGCCGGGGCCGACGCCTTGGGCACCGTGCGCGCGGTGAAGGCCGAGGTGAGCGCCCTGCGCCTGCCTGAGGGGGTTGAGCTGGAGCTGATCTACGACCGCGAGAAGCTCGTCGGCAGCACACTGCGCACGGTCACGCGCTCCTTGATCGAGGGCGGGCTGCTCGTCGTGCTCGCCTTGCTCCTGTTGTTGGGTGACCTGCGCGCGGGGCTCGTCGTGGCCTCTGTGATCCCCTTAGCGATGCTCGGCGGCTTGGTCGGGCTGTGGGCCACAGGCGCCAGCGGCAACCTCATGTCGTTGGGCGCGATTGACTTCGGGCTCATCGTAGACGGAACCATCGTCGTCGTCGAGAGCGTCGCCGCCGTGCAGCTCGGCGCCCGAGGGGGCCTCGGCGCCGCCGTGGTGAGCCGGGCCCAGCGCGTCGCCCGGCCCGTGCTGTCCTCTGTGCTGATCCTGGGCGTGGTCTACCTGCCCGTGCTGCTCATGGTCGGCGCCGAGGGGCGACTGTTTCGCCCGATGGCCCTCACCGTGCTCTTCGCCTTAGGAACAGCCCTCGCGCTCACCTTCACCTACGTCCCGGCGCTCTGCGCCATGGTGATCCACCCCTCGGGAGAGCACAACACCCGTCTGTATGCGGTGCTCCTCCGGCTGTATCGCCCCGCCTTGGCCGCCGCCTTGGCGCGGCCCCGTCAGCTCCTCTTCGCCGCCGTCGGCGCGTTCGTGCTCAGCCTCCTCGCTGTATGGAGTCTGGGCGTTGAGTTTGTGCCACGTCTGCAAGAGGGGGACATCGTGGTGCAGACCGCGCGCTCACCGTCGTTGTCCGAGGCCGAGGCGCTGCGTGAGGCGAGCCGGGTCGAGCGTGTGCTGATGAGCTTCCCCGAGGTCGAGCGTGTGGCGTCTCGCACGGGCTCTCCGGCGGTGGCGACGGACCCGATGGGCCTGGAGGAGGCCGATATCCTCGTGCGCCTGCGCCCCCGAGGGGAGTGGGTGACGGCCAAAGACACCGAGGGCCTGCTCGCGGCGATGCAGGCGCGGCTTCAGGTCGAGGCCCCCGGCGCGGCGTTTGTGCTCACCCAGCCCATTGAGATGCGATTTAATGAGCTTCTGGAGGGGGTGCCCAGCGACGTCGGTGTGCAGGTGTTTGGCCAGGATCTCGCGGTCTTGGAGTCTGTTGGGCGTCAGATCGCCCAGGCCCTCGCCCAGATCCCTGGCGCTGCGGACGTGAAGGCGCCGTCGATGGAGGGCGCGCCCGGCCTAGACGTCGCGCCCCGAGGTGAGGCCCTCGCCCGGCTGGGAATGCGTGAGGACCGCCTGTTGATGGAGGTGGCGACGCTGCGGCGCGGCCTTGAGCTGGGCCGCGTCACCCGGGGCGGCCTCCGCGACGCCGTGGTGCTCAAGCAGGCGCTCCCGGCGGGCGTGCCTTTGGTGGACTTGCCGCTTCTGGCCGAGGATGGCGGCGTGGTGACCCTCGGCGACGTCGCCACGGTGACCGAGACCACCCGCGCCGCCGTGGTGCGCCGTCTGGGCGGCAGCCGCCGGGTGATCGTGCAGGCCAACGTGCGCGGTCGTGACCTCGGCGGGTTTGTGCAGGATGCCCGGGCGGCGGTGGAGGCCATCTCGCTGCCCGAGGGCGTTCGTTTGGGCTGGTCGGGCAAATATGAGCAGCTCCAAGACGCCCTTCGTCGCACGGCGCTCACCGTGCCCGCGTCCTTGGTCCTCGTCGCGTTGCTCCTGAGGATGTCGTTTGGCGGCTGGTCCCCGGCGCTGCTCATCTACCTCAACGTGCCCGTGGCGGCTTCAGGTGGCGCTGTGGCCCTCGCGCTGCGCGGCCTGCCGGTGTCCATGAGCGCTTTGGTCGGGTTTATCGCGCTCTTTGGCCTCGCGGTGATGAACGGCGTGGTGCTCGTGAGCCGCGCGCGGGAGCTGCACAGCGAGCTGGGCGCCGCCGGGGCCGCCTTGGAGGGCGCCTTGGAGCGTTTTCGTCCGGTGGTGATGACGGCGGCCGTCGCCGGTTTGGGCTTCGTGCCGATGGCCTTGGCCACAGGCGTCGGCGCCGAGGTGCAGCGCCCCCTGGCGACGGTGGTGATCGGCGGCCTCGTCAGCAGCACCTCGTTGACGCTCTTGGTGCTCCCGGCGCTCTACGCGCGGTTTATGCCCGCGCCCGAGGCCGAGGCCCTGGCCGCGGCGGCGCCCGAGCCCGAGACACGCTAAGTGGCCTGCTCGGAGCCCCTCATGCAGATCCTGCTCATCGAAGACGACCGCCGCATCGCCGACTTCCTCGTTCGTGGGCTCACTGAAGAGGGCCACCGCGTCGAGCATGTGACGGATCTTCGGGGCGCCCAGGCCCGCCTAGACCACATGGAGATCGATCTGCTCATCGTGGACCGCATGTTGCCCGACGGCGACGGCCTCGCCTTGGTGCGCGCCTTACGCGGCCGGGGCGACACACGGCCCGCGTTGGTGCTCACGGCCATGGACCGTGTGGAGGATCGCGTCGAGGGCCTGTACGGCGGCGCCGATGACTACCTCAACAAACCCTTCGCCTTTGAGGAGCTCCTCGCCCGCATCACCGCGCTCTCCCGGCGCAGCGGCGGGGCGGCGGCGGGGCGGCTGACCGTGGGGGATCTGGTCGTCGACACGACGGCGCTGCGGGTGTGGCGCGCGGGGGTTGAGCTGAGCCTCACCGCGCAAGAGCTGCGGCTTTTGCGGGTGCTCGCCGAGAACGCCGGGCGTGTGGTGAGCCGAGCGAAGCTCCTCGACCAGGTCTGGGATCTCAAACGAGACCCCGGCACGAACCTCGTCGATGTGTACATCTCTTACCTTCGCGCCAAGATCGACAAGGGCCACGAGCGCCCGCTCTTGCACACCGTGCGGGGTGTGGGATTTTTGCTCGCCGACGACCGGAGCTGAGGCGTGCGCCCCTCGCTCACCCGGCAGGTGCTCTCCGTCGCCGTGGGCGGCCTGTCCTTGGCGCTCTTCGTCACCGGGCTCATCACCGGGGCGCTCATTCATTGGCGGGCGACACAGTCCCTCGACGCGGCGCTCTTGGCGGCGGCGGCCCACGCCCCAGCGCCCGGCGAGGTGTGGACTGCCGGGCATGTGGAGTCCCCGGTCTCCGCCCGGCGGGTGAGGGCGGACGACCCGGCGATTGAGCCCGCCTGGGCCGAGGCCGCGCTCAGCACGGAACAAGCCCAGCTTCACGACGTCGGCGATCGGCGCCTCCTGCTGCTCGCCGTGGAGGAGCCCCACCCGCCGAGCCGCGCCGCCGAGGACGCGCACCCCCACGCCCTCGTCTTGGCCGAGGGCCCCCGGGTTCATTGGACACAGAGCGTCTTGCCCTTCGGCCTGCTCTATGGCCTCGCGTCTGTGTGTGTCGCCTTGGGCGGCGGCGCGCTGTTGACCCGCCGTCTGCGCTCCGAGCTTGAGCCCATCCACGCCCTCGCCGCCGCCTTAGACGCCTTGGCTCACCCTAGCGCCCGGCTGCCGGAGGTGGGGCCTGAAGAGCTGCATGTGGTGTCCCGGGCGGTGAACGATCTCCTCCTGCGCCTTCAAGAGAGCGACGCCGCACAGTCCCGATTTATCGCCGCCGCCGCCCATGAGCTGCGCAGCCCCATCACCGCGCTCACCGGCGAGCTGGAGCTGGCCTTACGCCGCCCGCGCCCCGCTGAAGAGCTCCGAGAGGCCTTGGGCCGGGCCAAAGAGACGACGGATGAGCTGCGCGCCCTCGTCGAGTCCTTGCTCGGCCTCGCCCGGGTAGACGCGGGCCAGGTGGAGCTGAGCCGCCAGACCGAGCGCGCCTCGGCCCTCGCCCAGCGCGCCCTGCGCGGCGAAGCGGCGGCCCTGGACGCGGCGGGCTGTGCGGTCACCCTCACCTTAGCGGCCGACCCCGAGGTCTCCGTGAACGGCGCCTTGGTCGAGGTGGCCTTGGCGAACCTCTTGCGCAACGCCGCCCGCTACGCCCCCGGCGCCCCGGTGACCGTGTGTGTTCAGGCCGACGGGGAGTTTGTGACGTTTGTGGTGGATGACGAGGGCCCCGGCCTCAACCCCGCCGAGCTGGAGCGCGCCTTCGAGCGGTTTGTGCGCCTGGGCGACCGCGCCACCCCCGGCGCGGGCCTGGGTCTGGCCTTGGCCCGGGGCATCGCCCGGCGGCACGGCGGCGACGTGTGGTTAGAGGCGCGCCCCGGCGGTGGGCTGCGCGCGGTGCTGCGGCTGGGGCGGTGAGGGGAGCGCGCCGCCGCCAATTGTTGTGCGCGGCTTGGCGACGGGGCGGCGTCGGGGCTACGATTCAGGGGTCGCTCGCTCTGGACCCGTATGCGCCTTCGCCCGCTCCTCGCGCCGCTCCTGTGCCTCGCGCTCCTCGGCGCCCCCTCGCCGGGACAGGCCGAAGATCCCGTCGCCGCGGCGCGGTTAGAGCAAGAGACGCTCCCCGCCCTCGCCGCGCGCGCCCAGGCCGCGCGGGCGCGGGGGAGCGACGCCCAGCGTTTTTTCGCCGGAGACGTCCCGTTTGAGCGCGCGTTCCCGGCCTTGGTCGACGCACCTCTCCATGATCCCGGCGCCCTGCGCCTCGCCGCCGAGCGCGCCCGGTCCCGGGCCATCCAGCGCGCCGGAGAGCGCCTGCAGCAGCCCCCCGAGGGCGTAGACGCGGCGCGTTGGCGGGGGGCGGTCGAGGCGGCCTGCGCCGCTGAAGACGCCGCCGACGCCCTGGAGCTGCAGCTCTACAGCGGCCTCAGCGCCGGGCTCAGCCTCGCCCCGGGCCTCGCCGCGCCGAGCCTCGATCGCCGCCTCGCCGCCTTAGACGCCGCCGCCCGGGTTGAGGACGGGGCCTCCGCCGAGGCGCTTGAGGCCGCGGCGACGGCCCAGGACGAGGCCAGGGCGCTGCGGGTATGGCGCCGCGCCGCGCTCATCAAGATGGCCCGCCCCGCCGACACAGCCCTCGACGCCCTCGCCGCCGAGGTCCTCGCGGCCTGGGCCGCCGCGCCGACGCCCACGGCTGAGGGCGCCTTGGGGCTCCAAGATCGCCTGATCCGCGCGCTGCCCTTGTTGAGCGCCGGGCCCCGGGCCGAGGCCGAGGCGGTGATCGCCGCCATCGACGGCGCTTATGTGTCGCCCCAGCTCCAAGCCCTGAGCGCGCCGCCCGAGCGCCCGGAGCGCCCCCGGGCCGTCCCTGAGCTTGAGGCCGCGCTCCGCGCCGCCACCCAGCGCGTTGAGCGGGCCGAGGACGCCGCCCAGGCGGTGATCGCCGACCCGGCGAGCTCCCCCGGCGCCCGGGCCGTGGCAGAGGCTCACAAAGACGCCGCCGCCGCGCTCCACGCTGCGCTCAGCGCCGAGCTCGACGCCGCTCGGGCCCTGGACGCCGCCGGCGGCGCCATCGAGGGCGCGAGCGTAGACGCCCTGGATCGCCTCGCCCAAGAGGCCCGCGACCGCGCTGAGGGCGCGAACAGCGCCGCCGAGGCCGCGCTTCGCGCCCGCACCGTGGCCCTGCGAGAGCGTGTCGCCGCCGAGACCCGGGACGAGGCCAGCCGCCGCGCAGCCGCCGCCGCGGCTTTGGCCGAGCAGCGCGCCCGCCGCGAGGCCGCCTCCGCCTCGCTCCGGGAGGCCGCCGCCTTGGCCTCCCTCGATCCCGACCGCGCCCGCCGCATCGACGCCGCGTACATCGAGGCCCGAGCGCTGACGACGGCCCTGCAGCAGCTCGCTGAAGACGCCGCCGACCGCGCCCGAGCGCTGCGGGCCGCGCGCCCAGAGGAGGCGCAGGACGAGGCCCAAGAG
>JAKLKE010000184.1 GCA_023150775.1 Myxococcota bacterium | reverse complement strand
GCTCATCTTGGGCCTCATCGTCGCCGTGGCCTCGCTGAACATCGCCGGCACGCTCATCCTCGTCGTGCTCTCCAAGGGCCGCGAGATCGCCATCATGAAGGCCATGGGCGCCACGAGCCAGCAGATCCGCGGCATCTTCATCTTTGAGGGCCTGTTCATCGGCCTCGTCGGCGGCAGCGTCGGCACGGTCTTGGGGCTTCTGGGCTGCATCGGGCTCGACCGCTACGGCTGGCCGCTCGACACCGACGTGTATTACCTCGACCGCCTGCCTGTGGAGATCGAGCCGACGATGGTGGCTTTGGTCGGGGTGGTCGCGGTGCTGATCTGCTTCTTGGCGACGCTCTACCCGGCCTCCCGCGCCGCGGCGATCGATCCGGCGGAGGGCCTTCGTTATGAGTGAGACCTCCCGGGTTGGCGCCAAGGTGGAGGTGCGGGGCCTGGGCCGCAACTTCCAGAAAGGCGGCGTGCAGATCGACGTGCTGCACTCGCTGGATCTGGCCTTAGATCCTGGCGATCGGCTGGCGATCGTCGGCCGGTCGGGCTCGGGCAAGTCCACGCTCTTGCAGGTGCTCGGCACCTTAGATCATCCGTCTACGGGCTCGGTGTGGCTAAACGGCCGAGACGTGTTCAAGATGAGCCGGGGCGAGATTGACGCCTTACGCAACCGCGAGATCGGCTTCGTGTTCCAGTTCCATCACCTGCTGCCCGACCAGACCGCTCAAGGAAACGTCGCTTTGCCCCTCATCATCCGGGGCGAGTCCCCCAAGGTCGCCTTCGAGAAGGCCGCGGCGCGTCTGGGCCGCGTGGGCCTCACCGAGCGCCTCACCCACCGGCCCGGCGAGCTCTCCGGCGGTGAGCAGCAGCGTGTGGCCATCGCCAGGGCCTTGGTGATGTCACCGGGGCTCCTGCTCGCCGATGAGCCCACGGGCAACCTCGACCCCCGCACAGCGGACGGCGTCTTGGGCCTGCTGCTTGAGCTAAACGCCGAGATCGGCTCTACCTTGGTCGTCGTCACCCACAGCCGCGAGCTCGCCGCGCGTTTCCCGCGCCGCATGGAGATGCGGGACGGTCGTTTGGAGGAGCTGACCTGATGCGCGCCGCCGCCCTTTGCCTCTTCACCGCGCTCGGCCTGTACACCGGCCTCGCCGCCTTGGCCCCGGGCCTCGCGAGCGCCCAAGACCCCTCCGCGCTCGCTGAAGGCCGCGTCGTCGCCGTGCGGGTCGAGGGCAACCGCCGGGTCGAGGAGGCCGCCGTTCTGGCCTTGGTCCAGCTCCGTGAGGGCGACACCCTCGCGGCCTGGAAGATCCAGCGCGACATCAAGGCCATCTTCCGCTCGGGCTTCTTTGACGACATTCAGGTCGACATCTCCGACGCCGACACCTCGGGCGGCAAGATCGTCACCTTCGTCGTCGATGAGAAGCCCGCCGTGCGGGAGGTGCAGATCAGCGGCAACAAGAAGATCGAAGAAGAAGACATCCGCGAGGTCTTGGACATCAAGCCCTTCGCTGTGCTCAACGACGCCGACGTCACCCTGAACCAGTCTCGGGTTCGCGACCTGTACCTCGACAAGGGCTACTTCTTGGCCGAGGTCGAGCCCGTGGTCACCGAGGTGGGCGAAGATCAGGTCGATCTGACCTTCAACATCACCGAGAACCGCAAGGTCATCGTCCAGTCCGTCGACATCACCGGCAACGAGGGCGTGCCCGACCGCAAGGTCCGCCGCTACATGCAGACCAAGCCCGGCGGCCTCTTGCCTTGGCTCAGCTCGTCCGGCGCCTTCAAGAAGGAGAACCTAGAGAACGACCTGTACATCGTGCAGTCGGTCTTCTTGGAGGAGGGCTACGTCGATGTGAAGGTCGGCGAGCCCAAGGTCTACCTCTCGCCGGACAAACGCTACATCTACATCACCATCCACGTCGAGGAGGGCACCCGCTACAAGATCGGGCACATCCGCAGCCGTGGCGACGAGGTGCCCGCCGAGGGCCTCACGGCGGCGGCGATTGACCGTGTGGTGGCTGGTGAGACGGCGCTGCAGGTCGCCGAGAACCCCGACGGCCGCGGCACAGGCTGGCTGCGCCGCACCTTGGCGAACGAGCAGCCCGGCGTGCCCTTAGAGACGGGCGACTACTTCAAGCTCACCGAAGTCCAGGCCACGATGGAGCGCATCGGGGATCTCTACCGCGACCAGGGCTACGCCTTCGTCAACGTGGTCCCGCTCACCGAGGCCGATCCCGACACCGGCGTCGTAGACATCACCTTTGACGTGGCGAAGGGCGAAAAATACACCATCGGCCGGCGGCTCCGGCCTTCGTGAGGCCCGGATGCGCATCGAGCGCCTGGGCTACTTCGAGACCACCCGCATCAACACCCCCCGCGGCAGCGGCGGCGACGTGCTCGACGTGGACATCGACGTGGTCGAGCGCCCCACGGGCAGCTTCTCCGTGGGCATGGGCTTCTCCAACCTGGAGAACTTTGTGCTCACCGGGTCCATCTCCAAGAACAACTTCTTGGGCTTGGGCTACCTGATGAGCGCCTCGTTGAACATCAGCCAGCTCCGCCAGCAGTGGAACGTCTCCTTCGCCGATCCCTACTTCTTGGACTCACGCTGGACGCTGCAGATCGACGGCTTCTCGCTGCAGCAGCAGTTCATCCAAGACCAGTACCAGCGCGGCGGCGGCGTGGCCATCGGCCGTTACCTCGACCGCCGCGACGACATCCGCCTCACCTTGGACTACACCCTGGAGGACGTCGGCCTCACGACCGTCACGGCCTACCAAGAGCGGCTCTTCGGCGGTGAGCTGTACACCTCGGGCATCACGTCCACCTTGGGCCTGTCGCTCACGGTCGACAAACGCAACAACCGCATCAGCCCCACCCAAGGCTTCTTCTTCTCGGCGTCCACGGAGCTCTCCGGCGGCTTCCGGGTGAACGAAGACACGGTGCTGAACCTGCTCGGCGGCGAGTTCAACCTCTGGGAGAACCGGGCGAACCTGCGCATCTACCAGCCGATCATCCCCGGCAAAGATGTGCTCATCTTCCGGTTCAACAGCTCCATCGGCTCGATCCGCTCCACCGATGGCAGCGTGGTGCCCTTCATCCATCTGTACCGGGCGGGCGGCATCAACTCTCTGCGCGGCTACAACTGGTTCAGCCTCGGGCCGTCCATCCGCAACCTGCAGAGCGAAGACCCGATCCACGCCGACGACCGCCTCATCGTCGGCGGCACCCAGACCTGGGTGAACAACTTCGAGATCGAGGCGCCCATCGTGAAGGCCGCGGGCATCTCGGCGGTGGTGTTCTTCGACGCGGGCAACGCCTTCGGAGATCCCTACGGCGAGGGCAACATCAACCTCACCGACCTGCGCTTCTCTTATGGCGCGGGCATCCGCTGGTTCTCGCCGATGGGCCCCCTGCGGTTTGAGCTGGGCATCCCCATCAACCCGTATGAGGATGAGCGGAAGCAGGTGTTTGACTTCTCCATCGGCACCTTCTTCTAGGGCTCAAACCGCGCCGAGCTCTTCAGCGACGAGCCAAGCCGTCCAGCCCGCCCAAGCCGCCACCATGAGCCCGCCCACCGGTCGGCTCAGACGACCTCCGGTGGCCAAGAACACCAAGGGCAAGAGCGCGACGACCAGGTTGAGGGGCAGGTCCACCCTGAAGAACCGCGCGTCAAAGGCGATGGGGTGCAGCACGGCGGCGAGGCCCAGCACGCCGAGCAGGTTGAACGTGTTGGAGCCCACGGCGTTGCCAAACGCCAGCTCCGCCTGACCCCGCCGGGCGGAGAGCAGGCCCGCGGTGAGCTCCGGCGCCGAGGTGCCGAAGGCCACGACGGTGAGGCCGATCACCAGCGGCGAGACGCCGACGCGGCGGGCGAGGCCCGTGGCGCCGTCGATGAGGGAGTCGCCGCCTTGGGCGAGGGCGGCGAGGCCGAGGACGATGAGCGCGAAGGAGAGGAGCATCTCAAGGACATATCCGGGCCCCGGCGGAAGATCCCGCCCGGGAGGTGGGTCGTCTTCTCGCTGGCGAGGGCTCGCTCGCTGAGCTAATCAATGCCGATTCATCCTGCTCAGAGGATCTCCTTCATGCTGACCCGCCTCCTGATGGCTGTCTTCGTCGCGATGATGACCTTCGCGCCTGCGTCTTGGGCCGCCGACTTCAAGGTCGCGACCATCGACTACAACCGCGCGATCCAGGAGATCGAAGAGGGCAAACAAGCCCAGGCGCGGCTCGACAAGATGTTGGAGGGCAAACGTGCGGAGATCGAGCAGCTTGAGGCTGATCTTCGTTCGCTCCAGCAGGAGTACCAGTCCAAAGCGGCGGTGCTCTCCGACACCGCGCGCCAAGACTACGAGCGCCGCCTGTACGAGATGAACGCCAAGTACCAGCAGCTCTACCAGTCGAGCGAGATGGCGATGCAAGAGGCCTACCTCTCGGCGATGGAGGGGCTGATGACCGGCCTCAAGGTCACCGCCGAGCAGGTCGGCAAAGAGAAGAACCTCGACCTCATCTTGGAGGTGAGCCAAGGCACGGTGCTGTACGCCAAGCCCGGCACAGACATCACTGAAGAGGTCGTCAAGCGCTACAACGCGGCGCACCCCGTCAAGAAGTGACCGTCGCCCAGCTCGCGCTCCGCTTGGGCGGTGAGCTGATCGGCCCGGGCGACGCTGTTCTGCGCGGCGTCGCCGATCTTCGTGAGGCGGGGCCCGATGAGCTGGCCTTCGTCGCCAACCGGCGCTACCGCAAGCACCTCGGCGCCACCCGCGCCGGGGCGGTGCTCGTTGAGCGGGACGTGAGCGCCCCCGGCGTCACGCTCATCCGTGTAGACGATCCCTACCTAGCCTTCGCACGGGCCTTGGCCTTGTTCTCTCCGCCGCGCTGGCCCGCGCCGGGCGTTGATGGTCGGGCGGCGGTCTCCCCCTTGGCGAGCCTCGGCGAAGACGTCACCATCGAGCCCTTCGTGTTTGTCGGCGAGGGGGCGGTGATCGGCGCTGGGAGCTGGCTGCAGGCCGGGGCCTACGTCGGCGCGGGGGCCAGCCTCGGCCCAGGCTGCCGCCTGATGCCGGGGGCGGTCGTGATGGAGGGCTGCGTATTGGGCGCGCGGGTGTGGCTCAACCCCGGCGCCGTCGTCGGCGGCGAAGGGTTCGGCTTCGCGCCCAGCCGCGAGGGCCTCGTCAAGATCCCCCAGGTCGGCGGCGTGGTCATCGAGGATGACGTCGAGCTCGGCGCGAACACCTGCGTAGACCGCGCGGCCTTGGGCGTCACGACGGTGGGCAGAGGCGCGAAGCTCGACAACCTCTGCCAGGTCGGCCACGGCGCCACCATCGGCCCCCACAACGTGCTCGTCGCGTATTCGGGCGTCGCGGGCTCCACACGCCTCGGCGTCGGGGTCACCGTGGCCGCGCGCAGCTCGATCTTGGGGCACCTGGAGATCGGCGACGGCGTCACCGTGGCCGCGCACAGCATGGTCGCCCAAGACGCCCCCGCCGGAGCCAAGCTCGCCGGGGTGCCCGCCTATGACCACCGCCGCTGGTTACGCGCCTCCCGCGAGGCTGAAGAGCTGCCCGAGCTGAGCCGCGCCCTGCGCCAGCTCCAGGCCCGGGTAGAGGCGATAGAGGCCCAGGCCGCGCCCCAAGCCAAGATCGAGACCGAGACGAAGGAGTGAGCTTGACCCTCGACATTCACGCGATCATGCGCCTTCTGCCCCACCGTTACCCCTTTCTGATGATCGACCGGGTGGAGGAGCTTGAGCCGGGGGTGTCCGCCGTCGGCGTGAAGTGTGTGAGCGTCAACGAGCCCCACTTCGCCGGTCATTTCCCCGGTCAGCCGATCATGCCCGGCGTGCTCATCGCTGAGGCCTTCGCCCAGGTCGCCGCCGTCGTGGCCCTGGCCGCCCACCCCGAGGCGGCCGGGGGCAAGGTCTACCTCATGGGCCTCGATGAGCTGCGGTTCCGCCGCCCGGTGATGCCTGGGGACACCCTGCGCCTCAAGGTCGTCAAAGAGGCCGAGAAGATGCGGGTGTGGCGGTTTGACTGCCGCGCAGAGGTGGACGGGCAGCGGGTGGCGACGGGCAAGGTCCTCGCCACCATCGCCGCCGACCCGCCGCCTGGGGCCTGATGGGCCTCCAGGACTGGTTCTTGGGCCTCGTCGGGCTCAAGCCAGATCTGCCCCGCCCGCTGAGCCTCGCCGCGTCGGCGGACGGTTCGCGCGCCGCGGTGGCCTGGGAGGGCGGCGTCGCCGCGGTCTATGACGTCGAGGGCGGCGAGCGGCTGTGGTCGGGGCGTGGGTCTGGGGTCGCGCTCTCCCCCGATGGCGCCCAGCTCGCCACCTTTGATGGCCTACGCCACGGCGTCGGGGGCGCGGCGGTCGGCGATGACGGCGTCGTGGGCCCCTGCCTGTGGCTCCCGGACGGCCTCTTGCGCCTCGGCGCCGAGCGTGTGTGGCGGCCCAACGCGTCGTGGGCGCTGCCGGGCCTCGTCGCGTCTACGGGCGCGCGGGTGAGGCCTGGCCCCGCCCTGGCCGTGCTGGACCCCGCCTGGGATGACGCCGTCTTGCTCAAAGAGCGCGGCCTCGTGGAGCGCCTCGGCGCCCGGGTGACGGACGCGGCCTGGGTGGGAGAGACCTTGTGGCTCGTCGTCGATGGCGCCCTGCGGTCTTGGTCGAGGGGCCTCGGCCCGGTGGAGCGCCCCCACGGCCTGCAGACCCTCGGCGTGGTGAACCTCGGCGGGCGCCGGGTCACCGTGGGCTTAGAGGCGGGTGACCGCTACACCCTCGGCGGCCTCGGCGACGGACTGCTGAGCCTGCCCGGCGCCGCGCCGCTCCGGCCCTCGCTGATCCCCATCGCCGGGGGCCTCGTCGTCGAGCTCCTCGACGGCTTCGGCTTTGTGCGTCCGGATGGGGCGCTCGGGGGGCGGATGAGCCACCCCTTGGGGCGACGCGGCGCACGGCCGATCTCCGGTGAGCCGCCCCTCGTGGCCCTAGGCCCGGCGCGTGTGCTCGTCGGTGGCCGCCCGGTCTGGGCGTATGACGCGGCCACGGGGCGCTTCTGGCGGAGCCTCGGTGAGGGCCCTCAGACCCCGTAGCCCCCGCTCACGGGCAGCTCCGCGCCGTTGATGTAGCTCGCCTCGTCGCTCAACAGGAAGAGCGCGGCGGCCACGACCTCTCGCACCGTGCCCAGGCGACGGGCGGGCCCCCGCTGGGCGCGCTCATCGGCGTCTTGGTGCTCGGTCTGGATGTGGCCCAAGGCCAAGGCGTTCACCGTGACGCCGTGCGGGCCGGCCTCGTAGGCGGCGCTGCGCGTCAATGAGAGCAAGGCGGCCTTGGCGGCGGCGTGGGCGGGCAGGCGAGGGCTCGGCTGCAGGCGGTGGGTCGTGGACAGGGTGAAGGTCAACACCCGGCCCCAGCCTTGGGCCATGAGCGGCGGCAGGCCGAGGCGCAGGAGGTGAAAGGCGACGTCTAGGTTGTCGCGGAGCTGGGCGCGGTAGCCCTCGGCAGTCTCGTCGAACAGGCCACGGCGGGAGTAGCTCCCAGCGGCGATGATCAGCGCGTCGTAGGGCGCGGCGGCGGTGAGCAGGGCCTGGGCCTCGTCTGGATCGGCGGCGTCGCAGCGGCGCCAGAGGGCCCCCCGGGCCTCCAGATCGGCGTTTTGATGGGCACGACCGGCGAGGGTGACACGCCAGTCTAGGTCGAGCAGCGCCGCGCTGATCCCGGCGCCAACGCCCCGGGCGCCGCCGACGACCAGGGCGTGACGGGGAGGGGACGCGGCGCTCATTCGGGGCGTCGGCGGCGGAGCGACATCGCCAAGACGACGGCCAGGGCGCCAAGAGACGGCGCGGCGGGGGCGGCGGCGCAGGCGCTTCGGGGCACCCGCACCTCAAAGGTCTCGCTCCAGGCGCTCACGCCCCCGGCGTAGTCCAAGGCGCGGCTCCGGGCGCTCAGGCGCTCCCCGGGGCTCAGCGGCAGGTTCTCCACGCAGTCCCCCTCGCCGAGGTACACGATGGAGCGTAAGGTCACGAGACGCTCTACGACGTCGTCTTCGCGGGTCAGCTCGATCTCGTAGAGCGTGAGGCCGCCGTCATCGACGCCGAGGCTCATCTCGGCGAGCAGGCTGAGCTGGGGGCCGTCGGTGCAGGGGCCCTCGTGGTGATACGCCCGGAGCTGGGTCAGCGCGCCGCCTGTGGGCGGGCTGGTGTCAACCTCGGCGCCGGTCAGAAAGCGGTAGACGTCGTCCCCGACCTCGACGCCGTAGTTGGCGTCGGCGGTCAGGGTGTCGTCTGGGGTGTAAAACAGGGCCTTCTGGCCGCCGCCTTCGAGCACCTCCAGGCTGCCGGGCCAGGTGGCGCTGTCAAAGACGCTGTAGAGCCTGGGGGTTGGGTCGGGCTCGTCAATCGGGAGGGTGCCCAGGTAGATCCTCGGGTTTCGAGGCGCGGCGTCGTCGGGGTAGACGCGGAAATACCAGGGCGTGCGCGGGCAGTCGACCTCGCAGGTGTCTTGGGCGTAGGCGGCGGGCGCGGCGGCGAAGAGCGCCGCCCCCCACACCAGGGCGCTCACAGCAAGGTGAAATAGAGCAGCGCGGCCTCGTCGATGGCCTCGTGACTCAAGCGCAGAGGGGTCTCGCGGAAGATGCACTGGTTCTGCACCTGGAGCAGAAGGTCACGCGGATGACAATACCTGAAGCCGCGGCCGGTCTGGTGGTAGTAGGTGTAGATGAGGTGGTCAAAGACCTCCTCGTCGGGCTCCATGCCCATGTGGCTCGACTGGTGGTGCAGAAGCGCCCGGAACGCGCCCTCGTCGGGATCTTCGACGCTCACCTTGTAGGGGATACGCCGCAAGAAGGCCTCGTCGCAGAGGTCTTTGGGATCGAGGTTGGTCGAGAAGATGAGCAGGGGGTCGAAGGCGATGCGGATCTTGCGGCCGTCTGGCATCCGCTGGAAGTCGAAGCGGCTCTCCAAGGGCACGATCCAGCGGTTGAGCAGAGTGGCCGGGTCGATGCGCTGGCGCCCGAAGTCGTCGATCACCAGGGTGCCGCAGTTGGCCTTCACCTGAATCGGCGCCTCGCAGATGCCCGTGTTCTCGTTGTAGTCCATCTCCAAGGAGTCCATCGTCAGCTCACCGCCGACGACCACCGTGGGGCGGCGGCACTTCACCCAGCGGCCATCGGCGCGATCTTTGGCGCTGCGGCCGTCGTCCTCCTCGATGCGCTCGTGCACCATCGGGTCGAAGACCTTGACGATCATGCCCTCGATCAAGATGGCGTGGGGCAGGTACACCGCCGTGCCGAAGGCGCGGGTGATGCGCTCGGCGAGGGAGGTCTTGCCGTTGCCCGGGGGCCCGAAGAGGAACATGCCCTTGCCTGATGTGATCGCCGGGCCAAGCTGGTGGAGCATGGTGTCGGAGACGAGCAGATCGGCGAACGCGCGGCGCAGGTCGGAGAGCCGGGGCACCTCGCGGCTGATGGACTGCTCGTGAACGCTGAGCTTGTACTGCTCGAAGGTGACCGGCGCCGGGCCGACGTAGCGGCTGACCTTTCGCAGGTCTTGGGCCATGCGGCGGCCCTCTTCAGAGAGGTCGTAGCGGAAGTCGCCCACCCCGGCGGAGCCCTTGTGCACGACGAGCTTGCGGTCCTTGAGCTCTTGAAAGCTCTCGGCGAGCGCGGGGTGGTGAAGCTCCAGCGCCCCGGCGATGGTGCGGCCCGACGCGCCGGGGTGGTCGAGGAGGTACTTCACCATGAGCCCCTGAACAAACTCGGGCTCTAAGCCGGCCTCCTCTAAGGTCTTGGGCTCGGGCGGCCGGAAGCGGCCGGAGACGGGCAGGCTGATCACCGGGCGCGGCGCCTCGGCCACCCGCTGGGGCTCGAAGGCCCTGGGGGCGTCCACAAAACGTGAGGCGAGGGGGCGCGCCGGGGTGGCCTCAAAGCCCACGTTGGTGTTCGTGGGCTCGTCGTCGGAGTCTTCGCCTTGCTCCTCGTAGGATCCTTCACGAAGCGTGGTGATGTCGTCTTCAGCTTCGTTTTGCGCGCCGCCCGCCGATCCGATGCCGACGATGTAGTCGGCGCCTTGGCCAAGATCCGTCGAGCTGTGTTTTGGGGGGTCCGTGTCGCCGCGCTGGGGCTGATTGAGGGACTGGAGGGCTCTACGCAGGGACTCGCTCAACGGGCTAGGCATACGCGCTCCGGTTCGATCCTGGCGCCTTGCGGGGGGTGCAGACCGCGGGGCGCCCAACGTGTCGAAGAGAGTCTATACTATTCGGTTCCGCGTGTTGCCCTCAGCCTGTCCGTCATCCCCGCGCATCTTGGGGCGGGTCGCAGAGAGGGCGCTCGGCGGGCGTCGAACCGAGGTATCCTCCCGCACATGATCGCCCCCCGCACCGGCGCGGGGCTCGCCCTCGCGATTACCCGTCGCGGCGCGGGCCACGCCCTCAACGACGACCGCTATGCGCTCCTCGACGCGCGAAACCTCGTCGTGCGTGAGGCGGGGCGCGGCGTGATCTACGCCGCCGCCGACGGCGTCACCTCCGCCGGGAACGGCTTCGCCGCCGCTGAGCTGGCCTGTGAGGCCCTCGCCGAGCTGTTCACCAGCTCACGCGCCGCGAGCGAAGAGCTGCTCATCGATCTGATCGAGAGCGCCGACGCCCAGGTGCGCCTGACGACCTCGTCAGCCTGCACCTTGGCGGGCCTGTGGATGAGCGCAGGGCAGGGCAGGGTGTTCTGCCTCGGAGACACGGCGGTCTACCGCTGGCAGAAGGGCAAGCTCAGCCGCCTCACGCCGAAGCAGGTGCGCGGGCGTGGCCTCGCGGCCTATGTCGGCATGGGCGGTCAGGTGCGCCACGCGCTCTTTTTGGATCGGCTCTACCTGCAGCCCGAGGACGTCTTCATCATCGCCACGGACGGGCTCCTGCACGTCGTGCCCGAAGAAGAGCTCGCGGCGCTCTTGGAGGCCGA
>JAKLKE010000183.1 GCA_023150775.1 Myxococcota bacterium | reverse complement strand
CTTCGAGCTTACGCTCGCCCTCGGGGTGAAGCTCTCGGGTCTTGGCGGACACCCAGAGCTTGAGCGGGTAACGCTCGGCGGGGGCGCGGTGCGCGGCTTCAAGGGCGAGGGCGCTCTTGCCGATGCCGCCGGGGCCGTCGATGTGTACGCCCCAGCTCCGGTCGCTGGGGTCGAGCCAGCGGGCGATCTTCTCAAGGGCGTCGGCGCGGCCGAAGAAGGGCGCTTGCCGAGGCAGGTTGCTGCGGGGGCCTGTGGCTGGGGCGGGCGGTGGGGCGTGACGCGGCGCGCGGCTGGTCGTGGGATCGGGCTGGGCCAGCCACGCGAGGATGGGCGAGAGCAGCGCGTGGTCGCCGTAGTCCACGACCTCAATGCCCAGCCTTTCGAGCCGGCGTCTCTCGACGACGTTTGCTGGGCGGCCCAGCCACCAGTGGCGTCGCAGCCCGCCAATGGCCTGGAATGTCTGCTCAAACTCCCCGAGGAGGACGTCGAGGTGAGGCTCCGAGAGAGAGGTCCCCAAGAACAGGAGGTGCCGGGTGCTCAGGAGGGACTGCACGGCGTGCCGCCACGCGGGCGTGCCGCTGAGCAGGCTGCGATAGGCAGAAGCGGTGAGCACGCAGGTGTCGGGCTTGTCGGCGTCTCCGTGAAGGTGAAAGACCCAGGCGTGCTCGCCGTCGAGGTGCCCGAGCGCGGCTGCATCGCTGGGGAGCAGGACGTTGAGCGTCTGATCCAAGCGGCGACCGACCGCGTTCTTGAGCCAGGGGTCAAAGTTGGTGGTGATGAAATGGCGGGTGGGGAGGCCCGCCACCTCCGCGTAGATCGGAGGTGCGGGCTCGTTCGGCGCCTTGAAGGCGCGAACTATCGCCGTCTGAATACGAGCCGGCCCCGCCGAGGGTGACCCCTCAAGCAGACCCGCGACGTCGACGTGCTTCCCCTGCGCGAGGACCGCGCGCGCATCGGCCTGCTCCGCCTGCGGGAGGAAGTTGACCAGCTCATCGAGCAGCTCCGTCCAAGACTTCAGCCCGCGCGAGAGCCCTGAGCCCACAAAGGGGACCACCGCGTTGGGGATGGAGCCGTGCAGCAGCTCGCGGAGCGGCGCGAGCTGGCGGCGTAGCGCGTCGGAGAGGGCGACCGGCGGGGGATCGGTGGCTGCGGGGGCCATGAGCGCTCATGCGGATTGGGAGGATCAATCCTAACCCTCTCCCGTCCGATCTTGTACGGGCCTCTAAGCGCGGACGCGCGCCTTCCCTCACTCTCCGGTGACCCCCGGCCCCGGACGGGGCGGGCGAGCGGTCCCGTGAGCGATGGCGCGGAATCCACACGATCACGGGGCGACCCCAGCGCGTCGCTGTCGCCAGGGCGCTCAACGCCGCGCCCCGTCCTGGCGTCGTGGTGCTGGGGTCGTCGCCGACTCTGGCCGCCACGCTCCCCGGCTCCACCGGCCCCCCGAGCCCGAGGCCACGCCGACCCGCGCTGGGGTCGCCTCTCGCGGGAGTTTTGGAGGAGCCCTAGCCGAGGATGAGCGAGCGGGCTCAGGACGGCAGCGAGCCAAAATCCTTGACGCCACAGCGGCCCGGGGAAGCGCAGGGCGTGACGCTCGGCGAGGCGAGACGCCTGCGGCCTCACCGGGAGCCAAAACTCCAAGCGCCACAGCGGCCCGGGGTGGCGCAGGGCGTGACGCTCGGCGAGGCGAGACGCCCGACCCCCCTCCGGGAGCCAAAACCCCAAGCGCCACAACGGCCCGGGGTGGCGCAGGGCGTGACGCGCCGCGCCGCCTCGGTCCCCCGCTCACCCCGCCGCCCCCCGCTCAACGCCGCACCCTCCGCCCCGCCGCCCTCCGAGCCCGAAACCCCACAACCAGCGCATGGGTCGGCCCCGCGTGTGGCGGCGAGCGGGTGTCTCTCACGGGAGCTCAGGAGGAGCCCGGAGCCCCTGACGGGCGAGAGGGCTCCGGATGGCAGCGAGCCAAAATCCGAGACGGATTTTGGTGAGCGGTCCCGTGAGAGGCACCCCGAGCGCCAACACGATCAGGGGCCGACCCAGGCGCGTTGAGATCGCCACGACGCTCACCGCCCCGAGACACCACCGAGAGCCCAACACAGAGCGCCACAACGCCTCGACGAGACGCCGCACGATCACGCCCCGAGACACCACCGAGAGCCCAACACAGAGCGCCACAACGCCTCGAAGAGACACCGCCCACGATCACACCACGATCACCACCCCACCTCGACGAGCCGCCCCGCTCACCCCGTCGGCCCCGGGTTCACCCGACTCACCAGGCCCAGGCGCCACCACAGCGTGATCAGCGCCCCCGTCGGGTCCCACTCCCCAGGCCGGTGACCGTGCCGTGCCGCGCCGGGATACGCATGGTGGTTGTTGTGCCAGTTCTCCCCCAAGGTCACCGGCAAGAGCCAGAGGTTGTTCCGGCTCTGATCCCCCGTGTCATAGGCCTGATCCCCCCAGGTGTGCCCCAGAGAGTTGATGCTGGAAGATCCATGCCAAAGCAGCACAGTCGCCACACCCAGCCCCCAGAGCACATACGGCAGCCCACCCAGGCCGTAGAGCATGGCGCCGAGCCCCACCGGCCCCAAGATGTCGAGGCGGTCCAGCCACACCAGCTCGGGAAAACGTAGGAGGTCCGTGGGCGGCGGAGGCTGATACAGAGGGTTTGAGCGGTGCGTAAACACCCAGAGGATGTGGCTCTCCCAGAGCCCTTGTTGGCGGGGACTGTGCAAGTCCAGAGGCGTGTCCGCGTGGCGGTGATGCCAGCGGTGGGTGGTGGCCCACCAGATCGGCCCGCGCTGGGCGGAGGTCAGGGCCCAGAGCGCGAGGACAAACTGAACGACACGGTTGCGTGGGGTGTAGCTGCGGTGGGCGAACAGACGGTGATAGACGGCGGTGACCGCGAACATCCGGACGTAGTACGAGCAGAGCGCGACGAGGATCAGCTCAAACGTCGGCGGCGCGAGCCACAGGGCGCCCAGCACCGTGAGCGTGTTGAAGCTGAGATACAGCCCCAGGCGCAGGTGCGGCCGCAGCGGCCGGGCGGGCTGCTCACTCATGCGAGCCGAGCAGCGGGGTGACGCGGCTCAAGAGGCGCTCGGGCAGGCGTTTGCGCAGGGCCTCGCGGATCTCCCAGCCACGATAACGGCCAGAGAAGTGCGTGAACAAGATGGCCTCGTTCTCGAACAGATCCGCGCGCTCGGCGACCTCGTCCAGGGGAATGTGGCCCTTGCTGCGGCATTGCTCGACGGTCACCCGGTCATCGACGAAGGTGACCTCCATGATGAGCAGGCGGGCCTTACGCACCACCTCCTCCCGCTCGACGACCTCGATCAAGGTGTCGCCGGTGAAGGCGAGCTCCGGGGCCTCGACGGTGTCGCTGATCTCGACGCCAGAGAGGCGCAGGTCGCGCAGCTCAAGGCCCGGGAGGCCCATGTACTCGGCGCGGAGCTTCTTTTTCGTGGACCAGATGCCGTAGCCCTGGCAGGGGATGCGGTGGATCGAGCGGAAAGGCCGGGCCACGCGGCCGCCGGTCAGCGGGAGCTCGTCGCCGGGGCCGATGGTCACGAGCTTGTGGTTTAAGGCCGAGCGGTCGAGGCGACGGTAGGCGTTGAACAGGTCGCTGACGGCTTTGGTGTACTCCGGGCCGACGACGTAAGTGGGCGGCTCTAAGCCCATCATCCCCCGGGTGGCGGCGTGGTAACAGATGCCGCCGATGTGGTCCATGTGGCCATGGGTGATGAGGATGGTGTCTTTGTAGACCGAGCTTCGGGGGCAGCGCCCGATGTCGATGGCCAGGTCGTACCCCGGGAGCTGAATACAGGTCTCCAGCCCCCCCACGGAGACGGCGTCTACTGCGATTCCGGCGAGCTGTAGCATCCCCGCCCGTTAACGCGGTCACCGCCAGAGCGCCTTCCCGGCGCGTGGGGCCGTGACTACGCAACAACGGCGACCGCCCCGCCGTAGAGGGAGAGGTCACACTGGAGGCGCCTGATGTCCCGCCTGTCCCCCCTCGTCTTCGCCCTCGCCGCGCTCACGGCCTGCGCCGCCCCCGAGGCGAAGACGCCGACGCTCACCCCGACCGCCAACCCCCACGCCGGGCAGGCCACGCAGACGCCCGTGCCCGCCGTGCCCGCCGCCCCCTCCGCGCCCAGCCCCGTCGTGGCCGCGAACGCCCAGGCCCTCGGCCTGCCCGCGCCGAGCCTCGCGCCGCTGGTGAAGCGCCTGTCTCCGGCGGTGGTGTCGATTGACGTCGAGCAGTCTCCTGAGAGCCTCGGCTCGGGCATGTTCGGGCGCAGCATCCCGCCGGGGCACCCCGCCCTGCAGGGCCAAGGCTCGGGCTTCGTGATCTCGGCGGACGGGGCGATCCTCACGAACCACCACGTCGTGAAGGACGCGGCGAGCGTGTCCGTGACCTTCGCCGGGGGCGAGACCTTCCCCGCCAAGCTGGTCGGCTGGGACGAGCGCACCGACGTGGCGCTCTTGGACATCGAAGGCGACGCGCACCCCTTCTTAGAGTTCGCCGACTCCGACGCCATCGAGGTGGGCGACTGGGTGGTCGCCATCGGCAACCCCTACGGCCTGGGGCACACGGTCACCGCGGGCATCGTCTCCGGCAAAGGGCGCAGCCTGGGCGCGGGGCCCTACGACGACTTCTTACAGACCGACGCGGCGATCAACCCCGGCAACTCCGGCGGGCCCCTGTTTGATCTGGAGGGCCGGGTGGTCGGCGTGAACACGGCGATCCTCAACTCGGCGAACGGCATCGGCTTCGCCATCCCCTCCAACATGGTCAGCGACATGCTCGGGCAGCTCCAGAGCGAGGGGCGCGTGGCCCGGGGCTGGATGGGCGTGGGGCTCGGGGACGCCCAAGACGGCGGGGTGATCGTCGCCGAGGTCTTCGCCGACACCCCGGCGGGCAAAGCCGGGCTCAAGCCGGGGGATCTGGTGACCCAGCTCAACGGCGTCGCGGTGGTCGACAGCCGCTCCTTGGTGCGCGCCATCGGCAGCCTGCCGCCGGGAGAGGTGGTCAAGCTGATTGTGCAGCGCGGCGGCGTCCCCCAAGAGCTCAGCGTCACCTTGGCCGAGCGCCCGCCCGAGCCCAGCCTCAGCCGCGCGCCCGGCGGCCGCTGAGGCGCGGGGCGTAATCATCCCGTCAAAGGGGGGTCGCGGCGGTCCCGGAGCGCCGGGGGAACGTGCTAACAACGCTTCACTGCCAAGCGTGAAGGCACCCCTCGGAGGCTCCTATGATCCATGACTTCTTGCTCTTCGGCGGCGCCGGGCTCGTCGGCACCCAGGTCGTGCGGCACCTCGTCAAGAGCCCACACATCGCCCCCCGCCGGATCGTCGTCGCCTCGTTGACCGAGGCCGAGGCGCGGCAGGCCTGCGAAGGCTTAGAGGCCGAGTTCGGCGACGGCGTGAGCTTCGTGCCCGCCTGGGGCAACCTCTTCGTGCCTTCAGAGCTCGCCGATCTGCCCCGCAGCGCCATCTTGGGCGACCCGGCCCTGCGCGCGAGGCTCCTCGACGCGGTGTATGGCGACTTTGAGGGCGCCTACCGCGAGAACCACATGGTGCGCCTCATCCGGCAGCACCGCCCCGAGGTGATCATCGACTCGGTGAACACGGCGACGGGCATCTCTTACCAGGACGTGTTCGACGGCGTGGCCAAGGTGCGCTCGTGGATCGGCGCCGAGGGCTATGATAAGGCCGGCATCCCCGACCTCGACGCCTTCTTGTTGAGCCAGTCTTCGCCCCAGCTCGTGCGCCACGTCGGCTTCTTGCACCGGGCGACGAGCGAGTACGGCACCCGGGTCTACCTCAAGGTGGGCACGACGGGCACCGGCGGCATGGGCCTCAACATCCCCTACACCCACAGCGAAGATCGCCCCTCCAAGAAGCTCCTCGCCAAGACCGAGGTGGCCTTCGCCCACACCGGCCTCTTGTTCTTGATGGCGCGCACCCCCGGCGCCCCCATCGTGAAGGAGGTCAAGCCCGCGGCGATGATCGGCTACCGCGCCGTGCAGGTGCGGAAGGTCACCGACAAACACAACAACTCCGAGCTCTTCGCCCCCAAGGCCACGGCGCTCGGTGAGGGCGCCACCTTGGACCTCCGCGAGGACGCCGGCGTGTACGCCCGGGCCGGAGAGCTGCGGGTGGCGGTTGTGGACACCGGCGAGAACGGGCTCTTCACCCGGGGCGAGTTCTCGGCGATCACCGCCTTGGGCCAGATGGAGTACATCACGCCCGAGGAGATCGCCCACACCGTCGTCGCCGAGATTCGCGGGGCCAACTCCGGCAAAGACGTGATCTCCGCCTTAGACGCCTCCGTGCTCAACCCGACGTACAAGGCCGGCCTCGTGCGCGGCGTGGCCCTGCGCGACCTCCAGGCCGTCGAGGACGAGGCCATCGACAGCGGCCTCGCCGAGCCCTCCATCGCGCTGGGTCGCCTGGGGCCGCCGGAGCTCTCGAAGCTCTTGTTTGAGGCCGCGCTTCTGCGTGAGGTCTATGGCGACATGGCGTCGATCCTGCGCGACGCCCGGCCCGCCGAGGCCGTGGCTGAAGACCTCGCCGGCGCCTTGCCCGGCGCCCGGGTGGATCGCCTCGCGCCGTCCATCGGCATCCCCATCCTGCTCCCCGACGGCCAGACGCTCCTGCGTGGCCCCCGGGTGAACGTGCCCGAGGTGATCGGCCACCGCACCCAGGTCACCGTGAGCGCCGCCGAGCGCGACGCCTGGGCCAAAAAAGGCTGGGTGGACCTGCGCCCGGCGAACATCACCCGCTGGCGGGAGCGCATCAGCAAGATGACCCGGGCGCGCTCGGATCTGCGCCAAGAGGGCAGCGCCGCCGCCACGGTGCGCTCGTTCATGAGCGACCGTTTTGAGCTGGGAGAGGTCGTGGCCTGGATCTTCAACAACGAGATGGAGGGCTACCGCATCAAGTGAGCCGCCGCGCCCCGACTGGCGCGGCGCGTTTTTTATGGCGGGGGTCACTCCGCTCCCCCGCGTCTTGTTGTAGACTTCATGGCCCCCCACCTGTGGAGCCCCCAATGGCCCGTCTCCTCCTCGCGCTCTCCTTCGTCCCCCTCGCTCTGGTCGCCTGCGGCGACAAGGACGGCACCGACCCCACCGCCTACCCCGAGGCGAACTGCAACGACGACGTCGACAACGACGAGGACGGCGTCACCGACTGCGACGACGACGACTGCGCCGAGGCCCCGGCCTGCGACGGCAGCGGCGGCGACAGCGATGAGCCCGAGCCCGAGCTGCTCTGCGACGACGGCACCGACGACGACGGCGACGGCGCCATCGACTGCGACGACAGCGACTGCGCCACCAGCTTCGCGCCTTGCACCTGGCCCAAGTCCATGAACATGAGCGCCCGCTTCGCCTTCGACGGCCAGACCGCGGTGTGTGAGACCTTCCTCGGCGACTTTGAGGAGGAGGTCTCCGACTGCCTGACCACCCTCACCTCGGCCTTGGCTGAGACGAGCGACAAGCAGGGCTGCACGGCCTGCGATCGGGTGTTCAGCGGCCCCGTCACCGTGCTCGCCGACTCCTGCACCGACCAGTTCGGCGACGGCGGCAGCCCCGCGCCGACGAGCTTCACCTTCGGCTTCGTCTTCACCTCGGAGAACAGCCGCGAGCTGTGGGGCAAAGACGACACCTCCGGCGTGTGGTCCAAGGCCATCGACCTCACGCTCAGCGGCAGCACCTGGAGCTACAGCACTTCAGACCGCGTGACCGTGCCCGTGGACGAGTGCGACAACAGCCCCATCGACGTCGGCCAGCTCACCGCCACCTTTGACTTCACCGACAACTGAGCGCCCGGCGGCCGCGCCTCGCCCGCTGTCCCCAATCCTCAGGGCGCCGATCCTGAGGATGACAGCGGCGCGAGGGTGAGGATATGCTGGGGGTCCCCTGCCATCGAGCCTCTCATGCGCGCCGCGTCCCCTCCCCTTTGTTTGAGCCTCGGCCTGCTCGTCGCCCTCGGCGCGTGCAGCGGCGGGGACGACGGGGACAAGGTCGATGACAGCGCCGTGGAGCGGGTCGAGACCTCCTGCACCAACAACCAAGACGACGACGTCGACGGCCTCATCGACTGCGACGACGACGACTGCGCCGCGGACCCGGTCTGCCTCGCCCCCGACACCGAGACGTCTTGTGAAGACGGCGTCGATGAGGACTTAGACACCCTCACCGACTGCGACGATCCCGACTGCGACGCCGAGCTCACCTGCATCTGGCCCAGCGCGATTCAGGTCGATCTGGAGGCCACGCTCACGGCGTATGGGGAGGTGGAGTGCCAGATCAACAGCGACACCTCCATCGCCTACTACTTCGATAGCTGCGTCACCTCGGCCTCTACGGTCTTGCCCAAGGCGTCGAGCGATCTCGGCTGCACGAGCTGCGATCGGGTGTATGCCGGCCCGGTGATGAGCACCTCGGACGGCTGCGCCGCGACGCTCGGCGACGACATCCAGTTTGTGGCCTCCAGCCTCACCGTGGGCCTGGTGTTCAGCTCCGAGACCAGCCGCGAGCTCTGGGCCTATGACGACGACGCCGGGGCCTGGACCCAGGCCACCACGCTCACCCACGACGCGAACACCTGGGTGAGCGTTGACCATGACGAGCTGCTCCTCGATCTGCCGGACTGCTTAAACAGCCCCTTGGCCATCGGCAGCCTGTCCATGACGGTGCGCGTCACGGACGGCTGACCGCGGCCGCCCTTAGCGCACGGCGAAGGCCGCGTCCTGCATCCCGTCGTAGGCGCTCCAGTAGGGGCTGGTGCTGTGGGTGCCGCAGCCGCCGAAGTGGATCGCCGTGAAGGTGAAGTAGTCATCGGGCACGGTGACCGTCGCCGCCACCTTGGAGTCACGCCAATACTTCGACATCGTGTAGTCGGCGTTGAAGGTGTAGCTCGTGCCGGTCTTCCAGAACTCGATGTAGCTGTTGGGGTTGGCGTCGCAGTTCGTGAAGCTGAGGTCTTTGCCGTTTGAGCGCATTCCTTGGGTCATCCCAGCGACGGCCGCCACGCTGCGGGGGATAAACGTGAAGCGGAAGGTGGTCGTGTTGATGTCCTCCGCCGTCACGTTGTAGAGGTTGAACGCCGGGAGCTGCTCAAGCTCGGTGGTGTACTGAACGCCGGAGGTGGTGCGCAGGTAGGCCATCACCCGATCCATCTCGTCGCGCATGTCGTCCAGGGCGCCGAGGCTGCCGATGTTGTCGGGGTGAATCACCGTCCAGCCGCCGCCGGAGGTGGTCATGTCACAGAAGACCTCCATGGCGCTGCCGTCCCAGTCCACCCAATACTCGCCGTCGGGGGCGCTGGTGCGGGTCGAGAGGATGTCGTTGCAGTTGATCGCCCCGCAGGCCGCGCCGGAGCCTAGAAGGTCCGCCGGGTCGTCTACGCTGCCGTCGCAGTTCTCGTCGTCACCGTCGCAGATCTCGACGGCGGAGGGGTAGGCCGTGCCGTCGCTGTCGTCACAGTCCGAGGAGTCGGCGACGGTGCTGGCGGGGGCGGAGCAGGCCCGGGTGGTGCTGGAGGCGTCGCCGAAGCCGTCGTTGTCGGCGTCGCTGTACCAGGTGGCGGCGTCGGCGGCGCTGGACTCGTCGATGGACCCATCACAGTTGTTGTCGATGCTGTCGCAGAGCTCCGTGGCGGCGGGGTTCACGGCGCGCGCGCCGTCATCGCAGTCGGCGTCGTCGGCCACGCTGCCCGAGGGCTGGCTGCAGGCGCGGCTGGCGCTGCCCGGGTCGCCGTAGCCGTCGCCATCGGCGTCACCGTACCAGGTGGGGGCGTCGGCGGCGCTGGACTCATCGACGGATCCATCACAGTTGTTGTCTTGGCCGTCACACAGCTCGGTCCCGGCGGGGCTCACCGCGGCGTCGCCGTCGTCACAGTCCGTGGCCTCGCTGACATACCCCGTGGGCTGCTCACAGGCGCTGGTGCCGTAGTCGGCGTCGCCGTAGCCGTCTTGGTCGGTGTCGGCGTACCAGGTGGAGGCATCAGCGGCGCTGGCCTCGTCTACGCTGCCGTCGCAGTTGTTGTCCAGGCCGTCGCACAGCTCGGTGGCGGCGGGGTTGATGGTCGTGTCGGCGTCTTCACAGTCCGTGGCGTCGGCGACGTAGCCGGCGGGGGCCAGACAGCTCTGGGTGGTGAAGTCGAGATCGCCGTAGCCGTCGGAGTCGGCGTCTTGGTAATAGGTCGTCGCCGAGCTGAGATCGAGGCTGTCGTCGTTGTCGTCCATCGCCCCGTCACAGTCGTCATCGACGCCGTTGCAGACCTCTTGGGCGTCGGGGTTCACCGCGGCCTCGCCGTCGTCACACTCTTGGCAGGCGGCCCAGCCGTCGCCGTCGTTGTCGGCGTAACCTACGGATCCATCACAGTTGCGGTCGATCTCCTCCTCGCAGCTCTCCGGCGCGCCGGGGTAGGTGTCGGCGGTGGAGTCGTCGCAGTCTTCAGCGTTGGCGACGGCGCCCTCGGGCTGGCTGCAGGCGAGGATCTCCACCTCGGCGAACCCGTAGCTGTCGCCATCCGCGTCTTGGTACCAGGTGCTCTGGTCGCTGGCGTCGGTGTCGACCACCCCGTCGCAGTTGTTGTCTACGCCGTCGCAGAGCTCGGCGGCCTCGGGGTTCACCGTGGCGTCGCCGTCGTCGCAGTCAGACTCTTGGTCAAAACCGTCGCCGTCTTCGTCAGGCAGGCCCACGGGCACGCCGGTGTCGGTCGAGTCCGAGCTGTCGTCTTTGCAGGCCAGGAGCGCCAGGAGCGAGAAGGTCAAGAGGGATCCGCGCATCATGCACCTCGATGGGGGTAGGTGGTTTGGGCCCTCTCAAGATAACGGATCTCTTGGGGAAGACCGCGCTTATCCGTCCGGCGTGGGGCCCCAGCGGGCTTGCGCGAGGCGGCCAAACCGCCCAGAATGTCGTCTCTCAGCGACGTTCGACCCCCACCCAACCTCGCCCTGGAGCT
>JAKLKE010000182.1 GCA_023150775.1 Myxococcota bacterium | reverse complement strand
CTGGGCGCGGTGCGCACGGGTGAGGGCATCTCCAACGCCATGTACCTCAACCCCAAGATCGGCTACCTGCTCACCGACGAGCTGAGCGGTGACCTGTCGATCTTCGGCGCCCGCATGGCGCGGCCGTCGAGCGTCGAGGAGGCCCGGCCCAACTACGGCGTCGAGCTCGATGTGAACCTGCGCTACCAGCCCGTCGAGAACTTCTACCTCAAGGGCACCGGCGCGCTGTTCCTGCCGGGCAGCTACTTCTCGCAGTACGAGAGCGCTGAGCTCGGCGGGGGCTTCGGCAACCCCGCCGTCGGCGGTCGTCTGTACGGCACCTTCACCTTCTGAGCTTTCTCCTACGCGGTCTCGCCGCCGAGGTCTGTGATGCGCGGAGTCCACACGGCGCTGGTCACCCCCTTCGTGAACGACGCCGTCGATGAGGCCGCGCTGGACACGCTCATCGAGCGGCAGCTCCGCGCGGGCGTCGATGGCCTGGTGCCCTGCGGCACGACGGGCGAGTCCGTCACCTTAGAGCCCGCCGAGTGGGAGCTCGTCATCTCCCGCGCCGTGGCCCTGGGCCGTGGCCGGGCCTTTGTCACCGCGGGCTGCGGCACCAACAGCACCCGCTCCACGGTGAAGAACGTCGAGCGCGCCGCCGCTTTGGGCGCGAACGCCGCGCTCATCGTCTTGCCCTACTACAACAAGCCGAACCCCGCCGGGCACAAGGCCCACCTCCAGGCCGCCCTCGACGTTGGCCTGCCCGTGGTCGTCTACCACGTCCCCGGGCGCACGGGGCAGCGGCTCTCGCTGAGCCTGCTCGCCGAGCTGTGCGGGATGCCCGGCGTCATCGCCTGCAAAGAGGCCACGGGGGATCTGCAGCTCGGCTCGGATCTCATCGCCGCCACGTCGGTGAGCGTGCTCTCCGGCGACGACTTCACCTGGCTGCCGCTCCTGAGTGTCGGCGGGCGCGGCGTCATCTCCGTGCTCTCCAACGTCGATCCGACGCGCTGCGTGGCGCTCTCCCGGGCCGTCGAGGAGGGCCGCTGGGACGACGCCCGCGCCCTGCATCACGCCCTGATGCCCCTCACCCGCTTTCTGTTCTCCGACTCCAACCCTGTGCCCTGCAAGGCCGCGCTCGGAAGCCTCGGCCTGTGCAAGAACGAGCTGCGCCTGCCCTTGGCCCCTGGAGCGTCGCCCGCAGCGGCGCTGTTGGCCGACGTCAAGGCGTGAGCGAGGAGCGACACGATGTCCCAAGAGCGTTCGATGACCCGGATCGCCGTGAACGGCGCCGCGGGCCGCATGGGCCGCATGGTGCTCGCCGGAGTGCTGCTTGACGAGGGCCTCAAGCTCGTCGCAGCGACGGATCGCCCGAGCCACCCCAACCGCGGCGCCGACGCCGGGCAGCTCTGCGGCAAGTGGACGACGGGCATCGCGCTCGACGCCCCGCGGCCGGGCATCTACGACGACGCCGACGTCGTGGTCGACTTCTCCTTGGCGGAGGGCTCAAGCGAGCTGCTCGGCGCCTTGGGCGAGCAGGCCTTGGTCATGGGCACCACGGGGCTCAGCCCGGAGCAGCTCGCCGGGGTGCAGGCCCACGGCAAACGGGCGCCGGTGGTGCTCGCGTCAAACTTCTCGACGGGGGTGAACCTGCTCATGGGCCTCGTCGCCCGGGCGGCCCAACTCTTGCCCGACTACGACGTCGAGATCGTCGAGATGCACCACCGTCACAAACGTGACGCGCCCTCGGGCACGGCCTTGTCCTTGGGGCAGGCCGTGGCGACGGGTCGGGGCGAGGTGTTCGACTCCCACGCGGTCTACGGGCGCCACGGGATGCTCGGGCCTCGGGAGCCCTCACAGATCGGCCTGCACGCCCTCCGGGGTGGGGACATCGCCGGGGAGCACACCGTCTACCTCGCGGGGGCCGGTGAGCGCCTGGTGCTCGGCCACCTCTCGACCTCACGCGAGGCCTTCGCGGCCGGCGCCTTACGCGCGGCGCGTTGGGTCGTCGCCCGGCCTCCGGGCCTCTACGACATGGTGGACGTGCTCGGTCTCCGCGGTTAAAGCGGTTTTGAACCAAGCGGATTCCGTCTTAAGGACGATCGCTGCTCGGTCGGCCCCGCCTCCCCCCGGGCGGGCTCGACCCGCAACTTTGAAGATGGTCCCGCTTGGGTGATCCGCTCGGCGGATGTTGGAGTCTTAGGAGGGGTGAGGAGCGAACCCACGCCAGCTTGTGCGGCGCGGACACGGTCCTCAAGGAGTTCACCGTGCGCGCCCTTGAGAACGACACACCGAACGAGCCGGCCTTGAGCCCTTGGATGGAGCGCGCGAACGCGCTCTTGGACCACCCGGCCAGCCTCTTCGGCCTCCCCGCCCTGCTCGCCGCGCTCACGCGGCTCCCGGCCATCGGCGCGGGCCTGCCTTACGCCTGGAGCGCCCAGGAGGCCAGCGGCGCCCTCGTCGCCGACCCCGCCGCCGCGCTGAAGGCCCGCCTCGTCGTGGCGCTCTTGGGTGTGGTCAGCGCCGCTGGGGTCTCCGTCGCCGGGGCCCGCCTCGTCGGTCGCCGTGAGGGCCTCGTCGCCGGGCTCATCCTCGCGCTCACCCCGGCGAGCGTCCGCCTCACCTTTGAGCCCGCCCCCGAGGCCGCCCTCGTCGTGCTAGCCGTCGCGGCCCTGTGCCTCTTGGCCTTCGACGCCCGGCGCATCGCCGGGTTCACCGCCGCCGCCGTCGCCGCCCTGGCGGTGTCGCCGCTGAGCCTCCTGCCCGACGCCGTCGCCGCCACCCCCGCCGCCGCCCGCCCCGAGGGCCTCGTCGGCGCGCTCTTCGTGCTGTTCACCGAGGCCTTGCCCTTCTGGGCGCTCCTCGCCCCGGTGGGCCTCGCGCTCCTAGCCCGGGCCGATCGTGGCGCCGCCCTGCTCACCGTCGCGCTGCCCGCGGCCACGGTCTTCTGGGCCGCCGGCCACGACGCCGACGACGTCACCGCGCTCTTGCCCGGCCTGCCGAGCCTCTGCCTGCTCGCGGCCATCGGCGGCGTGAGCGTGCTTCGTGGACTCTGGCGCCAGCTTGAGGGCCCCGTCGCGGGCTCGGCGCTGCGCATCGTCTCTTGGGCCGCCCTGCTCTCGCCCGGCGCCCTGGTCCTGCCTGAGCTCGTCGAGCGTGTGCAGCGCCCTGAGGACAGCCGCACCGTCCTGCTCAGCCAGGTGCGCGCCCAGCACGTCGGCGGCGCGGTCATCGCCGTCCCCGTCGAGCTGGACCTCGCCCCGAGCGAGCTCGCGGGCCTCAACGTGAAGATGGTGAGCCTCCGCGACGGCGGCCCCGAGGTCTGGGCCGCTGAAGGCGCCCGGTACGCCGTGGGCAGCCCGAGCCTGCTCGTCTCTGAAGGCGCGGACGGCGTGGCCGCGACCTTGGCCTGGATGAGCGAGGCCGAGACCACGCTGCGCCTCGGCGCCGGGGCCTGGCCCGTCGGTCGCCCCGTCGTCTCCCCCACCATCGCGCTCTACTCTCTGCCCGCGCCGCAGCCCAAGACCACCGGCGCCGCCGCCCCCGCCGCCGCGCCCGTCGAGACGGCCATCGATCGACTGCTCGACGCCAACAGCGCCAGCGCCTGGATGGTCTTGCCCTCCACCGCCGCCCAGCGCGTTGACTTCACCGCCCAAGGCCTGCGCCTGCGCGCCGACCAAGACGCCTACCAGGTCTGCGCCGTGGAGCGTGTCGCGGTGTCGGGTCCGGTGCGGGTGAAGGGCTTCTGGAAGCTCACGGCGATCTCCAAAGAGTTCGGCGGCGCCCGGGTGAGCCTGCGCTGGATGGACGAGGCGGGCCGCGGCCTCGACGGGGTGCTGGCGACGCCCATCGCCCACGCCTCCGGCAACACGCCCCGCAAGGCGATCCAAGAGATCGTGACCCCGCCCAAAGGCGCCGGCCGGGCGCGGCTGTGCATCGACGTGCCCCAAGGCTCGGGAGAGCTGCTGGTGGACGGTCTGCGGCTGAACACCTCGGCGATCTGAGCGCCGCGTCGGGGGGCGCGGCGCCGCCGGGCCCAAGACGCGGTAGGCTCTGAGGCGTGACGAATCTCCCCCTGCCGAGCCGCTCCGCACCGCTCCTTCTGGCCGCCCTCCTCGGCCCGGCCTGCGTCCCGCCCCAGAGCGCCGGGGAGGCGACGACGATGAGCAGCCTCACGCTGTTTGAGACCGCCCCCACGGGCACCTCTCTCGCCCAGGCCGACCTCCCCGACGCCGACGTCCTGTGGTTGGCCCAGATCCAAAGCGCCCAGACGAGCCTCGATCTCGCGCACTTTTACCTCGTGGACGAGCCCCCCAGCCGCCTCACCCCGGTGATCGACGCCGTGCTCGACGCGGCGGGCCGCGGGGTGGCCGTGCGCCTCATCACCGATGAGAAGTTCTACGCCACCTACCCCACCCTCGTCGATCAGCTCTCGGCCACGCCCGGCGTCTCCGTGCGGCGTTTTGACGGCCAGGCGCACATGGGCGGCGTACACCACGCGAAGTACTTCATCGTCGATGGGGCCCGGGTGGTGCTCGGCAGCCAGAACTTTGACTGGCGGAGCCTTGAGCACATCCACGAGCTCGGCCTGCTCATCGACGCCCCCGGCGTGGCCCGGGCCTTCGTAGACCTCTACAACACCGACTGGGCGATCTGCGGCGGAGACCTGGCCTTTCGCGCCTCCCCTCCCCCGGGCGGCTACGGCTTCCCCGAGGCCATCGGCCAGGGCCCCAAGGCGCTCCAGGTGACCCCGGTGTTCTCCGCGCCGGGCTGGCTGCCCGATGAGCAGCTCTGGGACGAGCCCCGCCTCGTGTCGCTCATCGATCACGCCCGGCGCCAGGTGCGGGTGCAGCTCCTCAACATGGACCTGCAAGACCGTGAGGGGCGCCGTATGGAGGCGCTGGAGGGCGCCATCCGCCGGGCCGCCGCCCGAGGGGTTCACGTCGAGCTGATGTTGGCCGACTGGTCCCAGCGACCCGGGCTCATCGAGGAGCTCCAGGCGCTCAAACGAGAGACCGGCGTTGAGGTTCACCTCGTCACCATCCCCCAGGCCGAGGCGGGGTTCATCCCCTTCGCCCGGGTGATTCACGCGAAGTACCTCACCGTCGATGGCCGCGTGGCCTGGCTCGGCACGTCGAACTGGTCGTGGGGCTACTTTCACGAGGGGCGAAACGTCGGCCTCATCGTAGACGGCGCGCCCTTCGCCGAGCGCCTCGACCAGCTCTTTGAGGCCCTGCTCACGAGCGGCTACGCGACGCCCTTAGACCCCGACGCGCAGTATCCGTTGCCGCGCATCGGGGAGTAGGCCGGGCCGGGCTCAGTTGTTCTCGGCGCCCGCGGCCACCCAGTCGCGGATGAGCTGGATGTCGGCGTCGGACATCGGCATCACCGTGGTGTAGTCGGCGGCGAGGGGCATCTGGGCGCCGAAGCTCGGGTCGGCCTCGATCTTGTGCACGAGGAGCGAGGCGTCGGCGTCGCCCGGCACGACGTAGGCGTTGAAGCCCCGGCTGGCGTCGTCGGGGGGGTCGGTGAGCAGCACGTCGTAGGCCGACGCCGCGTCGAGGAGCTTAAAGCCGGGGTGGTAGGAGTCGTCGGCGTGGCAGCTCTTGCAATCACGCTCCAGGATCGGCCACACGTCGTTGGCATAGCTCACAACCTCAGACGCGGTGTCGTCGGTGGTGGCGGTGTCGTCGGTGTCTTTGTCGCCGCAGGCGGTCAAGGCGAGGAGCAGGCTCAGGGACAGTCGGGTCATGGGTCTTCCTGGGGGCGCGAGAGGGCGCGACGGCACTTTAGCCCCCTTCTTGGGCGACCGCGACGGCCCCAAGATCACGACGGACTGTCCCAAAAACGCGACAATCAGGCGGGCTTGGTCCCGAGCAGGCGGTTGAGCACGGCCTGGGGATCGGGGACGGCGGGCAAGGTTCCGGCGAGGGCGGCGGCCGCGTGGAGCAGGCGGGAGGCGTGGGCGCGCTGGGCGTCGGTGACGTCTTCATCAACCTTGGGGCCCTTCCCGGCGGGGTCCGCCGTCTGGCGCAGCACCCGGTCGGCGAGGCGAGAGAACGAGAGCTGCAGCCCCTCGGCCCAGGTCTTCGGGGCTCCATCCTTCCACACCTCCCACATCATCACCTCGATGTGGAAGCTGCGCAGGGGCTTGCCGTGGGCGACGTTCCAGGCCTTCATGCCCCGGATGAGGGGGCGGAGGCGCTGGTTGCAGGCCTTGTCGCGCTCATCCCCGAGGCGGTTGTGCTCCGCCGGGTTCGTCTTGAGCCAGCTGTTGCGCCCCAGATCGGGCAGCCGCAGAACGTGACTCTCCGGTGAGTCACGCCAACAAAGCACCAGATCAAAGGGGATGTTCTTGAAGTTGAGCCCGAGGCTGCGGTTCTGAACACGCGCCGGGAGCGACAGGGCCGAGAGCTTCGCCTGAATCGCCCGCATCACCTCGTCCGGGCTCAGGCTGCGCAGCGTCGGGAAGTTCTTCTCCGAGAGCACGACGAGCAGGTCCACGTCTTTGAGCGGCTTGATCGCCGTGCCCCGCTGAAGGCTGCCGCCTTGGCGCACCTCGCCTTGGGGGTCAAAGTCTCGCCGCAAGAGCACGTTGAGCTCGTTCGCCGCGGCTTTGGCGCGCGCACGCTCCTCGGGGCTCAGGTTCAGCGCGGTGAGGTGGTCGTTGATGCGCTGCTCTACGGTCGCCATGTTGGGCCTCCTGACCCCACATGGCCCGAGCGGCCGATCTGTCTCGATCCTCGGCGAAAAACGCCTACTGCCCGCCGCCTACGGTGAGCCCTTGGGGGCACTCCGCCACGGCGTTCACCCGGTAGTACCCGACCTCATCGGCCCAGTACTCACCCTCGTAAGGCCAAGAGACGTAGCCCTTGCGGATCTTCACCTCACGCTGGGCCATCTTGCGGGTCTCGGCCATCTCGCCGGAGGCGGCGGCCTGCTCATAGAGGCGCTTCTCTAAGTTGAGCATGTCGAGGCGGGAGATCTCGGTGTCGGAGATCATCTGGCCGAGCTCATCAATCTTCGCCTGCACCGAGGCCATCACCCGGGCGCCTTCGGTCTTCACGAGCTCATCCCGGCGGGCCTTCACCAAGGGCGCGAGGTGTTTTGCCCAAGACGTGCCGCGCTGGTTGAGCTTCTCAAGCTCTCGGTCGGCCACGGCGACGGCCTTGATGGCCTCGGCGAGGCGCTCATCCGACCCATAGGCGCGCAGCACCATGCCGGGGAGCTTCGTGGGCTCACCGTTGACGTAAGCGCGGGCGTCGGCGAAGGCGGCGGCCTCGTCCATGGCGCCTAAGGTGGCGCGGAGGTTCTCCCGGACGGGCTTCCAGGTGGCCTGGAACTCGTCGATCTGTTTGCTCGCCTCGGGGAACTTACACATCAAGAACAGGCTGTACGTCCGCAGGAGCTGGGCCTCGGGGAAGTACCACTCGGTGTAGAACGGGCTCACGTGGTTCTGGAGCAGGCCCAAGGCGCCGTTCGTGTCGTTGAAGCGGAAGTGCGCCCAGGCGCGCTCAAACTGGGCGTCGGGCCAGGCCGCTGAGGCCCGGGAGACCATCGCGTAGTACTCGATGGACCGGGTGTAGTTCTCCGCCGCGTAGTAGGTGCGGGCGAGGTTCAGGCGAACGACGTCTTGCAGCTCAGGGTCGCCTGAAGACAGAGACTCGGCGATGAGCAGGGCCGCCATGGCCTCGCTGTACTTGCCTTGGCGGTTGAGGATGACGCCCTTGAGGGCCTGGCCCTTGGCGTAGTAGGGGTTGTCTTTGCCCACCAAGGCCAAGATGCCCAAGGCGGTCGAGAGCTGGCCGTCGGCGTAAGCGCCGCGGGCGGCGAGCCAGGCGAGCTCGGCGCGGGTCTCGGCGTCGACGTCTAAGCCGACGTTCTTGGCGAAAACGCCCTCTAAGTACGCCAGATCATGAACCTCATCGGCGATCTTGAGCGAGGGCTTCACCTGGCCCGCGCCGCGGGTGGGGTCGAGGCTGATGGCCTGGCCCGCGGCGATGAGCGCGGCGTAGGGCTGCTCTAAGTCGCGCACGCTGTCGGCGAGGCGGGCGTAAGCGACGCCGTGGTACACCGACTGCGCCGGGTCGTCCAGGATGACGATGAGGGCGTCGAGCGCGGCGTCGCGGTCACCCTTCATCGCCGCCGCGAAGTAGGGCTCCAGGGCCTTGTTGATGTCCTCCTCGGTTAGGGCGGCGACGGGATCGACCGGCGCGGCGGGCGGAGGTGTGGCGGGGGTGCCGCCCCCTTTTTTGGGACCACCGGCCCAGGCCGCAGAGAACGACAAGGCGAGGAGCAGGAGGCCGGGGACCAGGGCGGCGTGGCGCATCAGTTCTCCACGAGGGCCGAGTAGCCGATGGTGAGGCCGACGTTCTGCTTGAAGGCCGTCGTGCCCGACTGCTTGCGGTTCTGGATGAGCATGTCGTCGCGCAGCTCAATCCGGACGGCGCCGCCGCCCGCCTGGAACACACGCACGCCGACGCCGAGGCCCAAGGTGGGCGACACGGCGAGGTATTTCTCGCCCCAGGCGAGCTGCTCGAAGGTGACGCCGCCCACGACGGGGATGTACACGTCGTGGTGGATGACCTGTTTGCCCATGAAGTTCATCTTGGCGTAGATCGGCGAGAAGGTGACGCCGCCGGTCACGCTGCCCAGGTAACGGTAGACCTCGGGGCGCACGCCGTAGGCCGGGCTGCCCAGCTCACGCCAGACCCCGGTGCCGAGGCCGTAGCCCGCGCCGAGCTGGCCCTCGACGGAGAGCTGCTCGGAGAGGTGTTTGCCCGCGACGAGCTGGAGCTTGGGGGCGACCATGTAGGGGTCGAAGACGATGACGCCGAGCGCCCCGCCGACCTCCAGGCGGTCCTCCTTCGGGTAGAGGATCTTCTGGACGACGAGCACCTCATCCTTACGGAGAGTGCCGAGGTCGACGGTCTCCTGGGCGAGAGCCGGGGCGGCGGTGATCGCGGCGAGCAGCACGGCAAGCAGGCGCTTCATCAGGTCCTCAGCGGAGCGGGCGAACAGGCGGGAGGTCGGGACGGCGAGCCCAGAGGGGGTAGATCAGAACGGCAGCGTGCGGGGGTTGCCCTCAAGCGGCCGGTAGTAGATCTGCACGTCGGAGTTGTAGTCGGGCACATGGGCACGGCCTCGCCGTTGATGTAGACGATGATCGTGGCGACGTCGGGCACGGCCTGGAGCGGGAACGACGTCTGGAGCCCTTGGAGCAGGGCGCCGAGGTCGTCCAAGTGAACGGAGAAGTCGCTGTTCTCGCAGTCGCCGCCGCTGCCCTGCTCGGCGATGGGGTTGTAGAACCCGCCCGTCGCCTCGGCCACGGAGCGCAGGCGCACCGAGCCCCAGGTGGTCGCCCCGCCGGAGTTGCAGGAGAAGTCGCTGGTGTCGGGATCGTAGGCCGGGCCGATGACGGCCACACGGTAACGAAGGCCGAACTCGGCGAAGAGGTCGAGGTAGACCGCCGGGTCGTTGTCGCCGGAGGTCATGCGGCGGGAGCCGTCGCCCTCGTCGCTCACGACGACGAAGATGAGGGTGCCGTTCTCGCGGACAAGCTCCGCGTTGCTGCCGATGTCGGCCTCGGTGAAGAGCGTCGAGCCGTCGAGGCAAGACTCGGGAGGGTCGTCCACCATGCGGCACATCGCGAGGTGGATGGCCTCAAGGTGCTCCTCGTTGCCCGCGCCGCAGTTGTCTTCCCAGGCCTCAAAGCCGCACTCACAGTCTAAGAACTCTTGGGTGACCTGATCCGGGGGGGTGCCACACTCGTAGCCTGGGTCGGAGGGCATCGTGGCCTCGGACCAGCAGGTCGCCTCGCAGAGCAGGTTGGCGCGGAAGGTGCCCGCGACGTCTTCAGCGTCGTCGGTGACCACGCCCGTGCCCACCAAGCCGCCATAACCGCCGGGCACCTGGGTGCCGTCGGACTTGTACTGGGGCTCGACCGAGGTGGTGGTGATGGCGAGCTGGTAGTCGAGGATGCGGCCACGATCGGAGACGTAGGTGATGTAGTTGTTCACCGCGTCGGCGAGATCGTCGGTCTGCACGCCGGAGCCGTCGGCGCTCGTCAGGTTGTTGATGAACGAGTCGAAGTTGAGGGCGAGGTCTTCAGCCTCGTCCTCCATCGAGTTCGAGTTGTCGACGATGAACACCACGTCGGCTTTGTTGGAGAAGCTCTCCTGCTGGTAACCAGCGAGGCGAAACAGCTCGTACTGGTTGCAGCCGCCGACGAGCGGCAGCGTGAAGAGGGAGAGGATCGCGGCGACGGGGCGAACAAGGCGGCGCATGAGCACCTCCGACGGTGAGCCAGACACGCCGCACAGCATAGGGAGCGAAGCGCCGTTGCGCAAGCGCCACCCTGTCAGCAGAGCGCCAACAAGCGCCTGAACGGGGCGGCTCGCCCGGGATCAAGCGCGGCGTAAGGCGCTGTGGATGTTGTTGATGGCCCGAATGACCGCGTGGGGCGGGCGCACGTTCTTTCGTTGCTGGTAGTGCTGAATCAGCTCGTTCCAGATGTCGCTCACCTGCGCCCGCAGCGTGGCGTGATCACGCTGCACGATGAGCGCGCGCAGGCGGCTCACGGCGAGGGGCTCGTCTTGGCCGCTGTAGCTCGCGCTGACGAGCTCCATGGCGGCCTCCAGCTCGGCCTGAAGCGCGGCGTCGATGGGCGCCACGGCCTCGATGGCCTCGGGGGTCAGCTCCTCAACGGGATCTTGGGCCTCGTCGCCGGGGGAGGTGGGCGTGTCGAGGAGCTCTAGATCGTCGTTGGCCTCGGCCATGTCCTCTGAAGGCAGATCGACGTCCGCGCCGACGCTGATCAGGTCTTGGGAGAGATCGTCTTGGTGGGGGAGCGGCGTCGGGGCCTTCACCGGCGCGGCGGGGGCCGGGGAGAGCTCGGCCAAAGACCGCACGCCGCGGCGGGTCAAGAACTCGCCGCCGTCGATGCCGAACTCTTCAGCGTACTCGGCCAAGGAGTAGCCGCCTTTGAGGCCATTGGGGCCGAGCTGGTT
>JAKLKE010000181.1:326-11182 GCA_023150775.1 Myxococcota bacterium | reverse complement strand
GGTCTGCCTGGCGGCCTCCATAAAACGGTCCCAGGCCTCGCCCATGAGGCGCACGCCCACGGCGCGGTCCTCGCGGCGAAGGGGCGCCTCCAAGGCCAGAAGCTCGGCCTTAAACAGCTCGGCGAGCTCATGGCCGGGCCGGGCGCTGAGCCCCGCGATCGAGGCGCCCGGGGCCCGGGAGGCGCTGGGGTTGACGCGCCCACCTTTGCCCAGACGCGCGGCGAGCATCAGCGCCAGCGCCCTGAAAAAGTCCCGGGCCAAGGCAGGGTCTTCGTCTAAGGCGGCGCGGAGGGTGGCCTCGGGCCAGCGGGAGAGGAGGGTCTCCTCAAAGGCGCGAACGTCGGCGGAGCGGGGCTCCCCGGCGAGGAAGCTCAGCTCACCGACCACGGCGCCCGGGCCGAGCACGTCGAGGATCACCTCGGGGCGGCTGCGGGAGTCGACGACCTCAACGCTGCCGCGCTCGACCCGGTAGATGTCGCCCCCGGCGTCCCCGCGCCGGATGATGCGCGACCGAGCGGGCACGACGGCGCGCTCGGCGAGGCGCTCAAGGCGCTCGCGGGACTCAGCGTTGAGGAGCGTGAACAGCGACATGATGTCGTGTCATAACGCCCTCACCCGCCCTCGGTGCGCCGGTGCCGATCACTCGGGGTAAGAGGCCTCGGCGTAGGCGCAGGCGGCGACGTCACCGCGCTCGGGGTCGCCGACGTTGTTCTGGTACCAGACCTCGGCGAAGCTCGTGTCCCAGCACTCGCTGGCCAGGGCCGTGAGCCCGCCCAACGAGCCCCCGGTGAGCACCGCGTCGGAGCGGCCCTCGCCCTCAGGCGTCCAGCGGGAGCGCACGATCCAGGCCTCGTCCGTGCCTTCGCCGTCGATGTCCGCGAGCCAGGCGAGGTCCATCTGGCCGGGGCCGCTGTGCTCTTGGTCATAGGCGTAGAGCGCGTCTACGGTCTCGCCGCCGGCGTCGCCGAAGCCCTCAAAGGCCGCCGTGGCCGTCGCGCCCACCTCGTCCACGACGTAGTCGCTGTAGAACATGCCGACCGCGTCCTCGTTCGGGTTCAGCTCGTGGAGCAGGGTGAAGTTCACCGCGAAGCGCCCGGAGTAGGCCGCGTCCGTCGAGCCCGCGTCCACCTCGCCGCCGATGACGATCTCGTCCGCGTCGTCACCCGCCCCGCGCGGGCGCTGCAAGAACACCCAGGTGTAGCCGCCGTCGGCCTCCTCACGCACGTAGAGGCTCGTCTCGACGGGGTCCAAGGCATCCGCCCAGGGGCCCCAGACCGCCTCGGTGCCGTCCTCGCCCACCGTCGTCGGCGGGTACTCCACGATCGTCGAGGCCAGCCCGAGCACGCCGCCGATGAGCCCGTTCACGTCGTCGGTGATCTGCGCGGTGAACAGGTAGGCCTCGGACCACTCGCGCTCATCTTCGCCCTCCGCCTTGGCGGAGGCGCTCTGGGTGGGCATGTTGATCAGCACGCGCTCATCGGGAAGCACCCCCGCGAGCCGGTCCGCCGGGCTGGCGGTGCAGGCGGTGAGGCTGGCGATCAACACGAGCGGCGCGAGGAGGTTTCGGGCGGTCATCATCGTCTCCGGATTCTCTTGGGGTTCTGCCTCTTTGACCCCTACCCTCGCCGCCGTTGAAAAACGAATCGCCCCCCGAGGCGCACATTTTCGATAAACTTCGAGCATTCGTGGAGGATCGCCGTGGAGCAGGAGATCGAGGCCCTCGTCGGGCGCCTACTGGCCGCTGATGACGACGAGCGTGAGGAGATCAAAGGTCGGCTCGTGGAGCTGATCAAGGGCCCTGGGGGCGTCGGCGCCCGAGAGCTCATCGAGAACGCCGGGAAGGGCCAAGTCTTAGAGGTGAAGTGGGAGATTGAGGAGGTCTTGGAGCGCACCGCGCCGCCAAAACCCGCCCCCAAAGCCGCCCCGCCGCCGCCGCCCGAGCCCCCGCCCGAGGCGCCAAAACCCGGCCAGCGCCTCACCGCGAAAGATCTGGAGATCGTCTACCAAGACCCGCGCGGCCTGGTGCTCCACAAGACCAAGGTGGGCGACCGCTGGTTCGCCACCCAGGTGAACCCCCAGACCCGCCAGCCCGAGACCTTCGAGCTGCACCCGAGCGAGGTCGCCGAGATCAAGGTCCAGCTCGCCAGCTCACCCTACTGGGTGGTCGGCGGCGGCGGGATCACCACCCCTTAGCGCGGAGTCGTGCCGATGTTTTCCGGGCTCAAGATGAGCGCGGGGGCCCTGCTCTTCACCACCTTGGCCTTGGGCTGCGGCGGCGCCCGGGGCAAGGTTCGTGACGGCGACGATTACATGAGCCGGGCGCGGTACGACGCCGCCGCCCGCGCCTATGGTGAGGCGGTGAGCCGCAAGCCTGGCTGGGGTGACGCGCAGCGAAAGCTCGCCGAGGCCCTGCTCGCCTCGGGTGAGCCCGATCGTGCCCTGGTCGCCGCGCAGGAGGCCTGCCGCCTGGAGGCGCACGCCTGCGAGGGGCCCCAGGTGCAGGCCCTCGTCGAGGTGGGCCGCGCCGCCGAGGCCCACACCATCGCCCAAGACGCCCTGGCCCGGGGCGTTGACGACCGCGCCTTACGCCTCGCCGCCGCCGACGCCGCGCTCTCTACCGGCGAGGCCCACGCCGCCTCGCTCCTGCTGCTGCCTCTGGCCGCCGATGACGCCGCCGTCGCCGCCCAGCGCGCCTACGCCTTGGCCCGCGCCGGAGACGTCAGCGGGGCCCGGGATCTCGCGCTGCAGGCCCAAGCCCAGGCCCCGGAGCAGCTCGACGTGCTGCTGCGGGTCGCCGCCGCGCTCTTGCTCATCGGGGATGAGCCCGCGGCCCAGGTCGCGGTCGAGACGGCGCTTGGCCTCGACGGCGGCCTCACCGTCGAGGGGGGCGCCCGCGACCTCTTCTTCGCCCGGGCGCAGACCTTGGCCTCCCGAGGCGACCACGAGCGCGCCCTGCTCTACGCCTTACAGGCCTTCGCCCTCGACCCCGCCCAAGGCGCCCCCTGCCGCGCCGTCGGCGAGGCCTTTCTGCGCCTCGACGAGCCCGCCCGGGCGATCCCCTATCTGGAGCGCGCGCTACGCTCTTCGCCCTACGCCTTAGACGCCACGAGCGCCGGCGTGGCCCTCGCGAGCGAGGCGAGCCTCTCCGATGAGGACCGCGCCGCCGCGCGCGCCGAGATCGCCAGGCAGCTCGTCGGCGCCGCCGCGGCGATCAACGACGAGCCCCGGCGCCTCGTCGCCTTAGAGACCCTCATCGCCGCCCAGCGCCCGCCCCAGGTCGACGATCTGCTGCGCCTGAGCGACGCCTACGCCACGGCGCGCCGGGCTGAAGAGAGCGTCACCACGCTCAAACGCGCCGCCGAGCTCGGCAGCGCAGAGGCCGCCGCGCGCCTTTGTCGGGCCTATCTCAAGGCCGGTCGCCTAGACGAGGCGACGATCTGGGGCGAGCGCGCGTTCGCCTTAGGCCCTGACGACCCGGCGATGGCCCTCACCCTGGTTGAGGTCTACCGCGTCCGAGGGGATCTGCGCCGCGCCCAGGCCACCTTGGACCGCGCCCTGGCGCGAAACCCCGACGACCCCCAGCTCATCGAGGCCGCCAAGGGCCTGCGGGCCACGGTCACGCCCCAGGGCTTGCCCTCCGTCTTCGCCCCGCGCTGAGCACGTCGGGGGCGACTTAGCCGCGGATCGCCCGGGCGATGGCCTCTGCGCGGGCGGCGACCTTCCCGCGCTCCTCCGCCCAGCCCGGGAGCGACCGGAGCGGTACGAGCGCGGCGCAGTGGTCCATCCACGAGATGTCGTGCAGCTCGGCCTCAACAGCGAAACGAAGCGCCGACATGCCCGAGTCTGGATCGCCCAAGAGCGTCGAGACCTCGGAGGCGGACTGGCCACGAACCGCCCGGAGCAGCGGGTGAAGGCCAAGAATCGGCGAGAGGTTGGCGATGTTCACCAGCTCCGGCGCGCTGGCTCCGGCGGCGACCCGCTCATACAGGCCCCGCACGAAGGTCGCGAGGTCCCGAGAGCGGCCCGGCGGCAGCTCCACGAGCTCGTCCGTGGGCATCGGCCTCGGCGCCCAGCCCGTGAACCGGCAGGCGAGGATGTACCGCGCCGCGCGCCCGGCGAGGCTCTCGTTGGGGTACGCCAAGAGCTCATCGGCCTTGTCCCAGCGGCCCAAGAGCGCATAGCCCCGGGCGAGATCGAGCCGCGCGCGGTAAGCGCCGGGATCTAAGGTGAGCGCCGCCTGAAGCCGGGTGATGCCCTCGTCGATGAGCCCGACCTCTAAGGCGATGTTGCCCAGCATCTCTTGGGCCCGGGCGAGGCCGGGGCTGCGGGCCAAGGTGGCGCGCAGAGACTCCGCGGCCCCGGCGACATCTGACGAATACAGGCGCACATGGGCCAAGGCGAGCTGGGCCTCGCCGCTCTCGGCGTTGAGCCGCAGCGCCCGCTCGGCGATCAGGCGCGCGCGCCGGAGCGTGGCCTCCCCGCCGCCGGCGCTCCAGGTCAAGAAGCCTTGGCGCGCGAGGCTGATGGCGAGGCTCGACGCGATGCCGACGTCTTCAGGGGCCTCCTCCTCCGCCCGGCCCAAGAGCTCAATGGCGTCGCCCAGACCCTCATCCCAGTGGGTGCGCAGGATGGCGCGGCCTCGCATGAGCTTGTCGAGGGCCTGCACCGAGACCGGCGCCGCCCGGGCCTGGGGCTGAAGCTCGACGGCGAGGGCCCCGGCGAGGGCCTGGGCCACCTCATCACAGGCCGAGAGGGCCTCTTCAGCGGGCAAGATGAACCGTTTGGACCAGAGCTGGTAGCCGTCCTCGACGCCGATGAGGCGGATCTTGAGGTGCAGCTTGTCGCCGCGCAGCGCGAGGTTGCCCTCGGCCACGGCGCGCACGCCGAGCAGGCGCCCTTGGGCGGCGGCGTCGGCCTGGGGAGGCAGGGCCAAGACCGCCGAGAGCGGCCGAACACGCAGGCCCCGGGTGGTGGCCAAGGCGTCGATGAGCTCCTCGGTGAGCCCTTCAGCGAGGTGGGCGTCGGTCCCCTCGCCGATGGCCCGCAGCGGCAGCACCGCGACGGAGAGCGCCGAGGTGGTGGGCATGCTGCGGTCGAGGGTCGTCTGGGGGGTGAAGGCCCGGCTCGGCGTGAGATGAACGCTGTTTAACAGCTCCAACGCCGCCGTGGCGTCGGCGGGACGCTCGCCCAGCTCCCGCGCCATACACCGCCGCACCAGCTCAACGAGGGCCTCGGGCAGCGGCACAAACGACGAGGGATCCGGCGGCGGGCTCACCAGCCGGGCCCGGGCCACGGCTTTGGCGTCTGGGCCCGTCCAGGCCACCCGCCCGGTGAGCAGCTCAAAGAGCACGGCGCCGAAGGCGTAAAGATCCGCGCGACCGTCGAGGGGCAGGCCCTCCACCTGCTCCGGCGCCATGTAGGCCGGGGTGCCGATGACGCTGCCCTCATCCGCCCCCGCCGCTCTGGCGATGCCGAAGTCGGTGATGAGCAGGCGATCTTGGGAGCAGACGATGAGGTTGTCGGGCTTGAGATCACAGTGCAGCACGCCGACCTGGTGCGCCGCGGCGATGCCCGCCAAGAGCTGCCGGGCGAGGCCCAAGGTGCGCTCCAAGGGCGGCGGGCCCTCCTCAGCGAGCAGCCGGGCCAACGAGCGCCCCGAGGCGAGCTCCATCGTGAGGAAAAGATCGCCGTCTTGTTCGCCGAGGTCGAAGGTGCGCACGATGTTCGGGTGGTTCACGCGGCGAGCGAGGCGCACCTCTTGGCGGAAACGCGCCACCCGCTCGGCGGAGCTCGACAGCTCGGGGCGGAGGATCTTGAGCGCGACGACCTCGTCCAGGGCGAGATCCCGCGCCTTGTACACCACGCCCATCCCGCCCGCGCCCAGGAGCCCAACCACCTCGTAGCGCCCATAGAGCACCGTCGTGGCGGGGGACATCTCGACGGTGTCGGTGGCGGGCGCCATGTCGTCGAACAGGCCGACAAGGGTGGCGAACGCTTGCGGGGTGCGATCCATAGCCCCTACCCTAGCGACGGATTCGGGCAGCGTCGAGGGGGTGACCAACAAACGGCAGAGTCCAGACACAAGACCGGAACCCAAGCTGGGGCGGGCGATTTACCGGCCGGCCGCCAGCGCCGTGAGCGCCTGAAAGACCTCCTCTTCGACGGACGCGAGGCGGTGGGACGAGAGCCCGAGGCGATGGGCGAGCTCAGAGACCGCCCGGGCCTCCTCGACGCCATACGCGCCGTCCACGACGCAGAGGTAGATGCAGGTGCGCAGAAACAGCTCTCGATACGGCATCAAGGCGTCGATCGGCGCGGGGGCGACGTCGTCGTCTGCGGCGGTGATCGAGTCGATGAGGCTCTCGACGGCGACGAGCTCCGCCGAGCCCATGCGGCCATCGGAGAGCGCGACGTCTCGCAGAGACTCCGCGAAGCGTCGGGCGACGGCCGGGGTCATCCCAGCGGCGAGGATCTCTTCACGAAGGCGCATCGGGTGTTCCTGTTGCGGCCTCATCATGCCACAAGCGCCCGCGACGGCCAAGCGCTTTGCGGTCTCTGCGCGGGGGGCATGGTTGTCGAGCGGAGTTGACAACGCGCGGACACGCGGTGGCGCTATATTGCCCATTCGCTAAGACACGCCCCAGTCCCTCTCCGGAGCACCCCTCGGATGCCGAACTTGACGCTGCGGCCCGCCGCCTCCCTGATCCTCCTCCTGGCCCTGGCCCCCATCTCCGCCCTGGTTGTGCCTGGGGTGGCCCACGCGCAGCAAGGCGGGGCGATCTTCGGCGCGGCGGGGCTCATCGAGCCATTGCCCGTCGGCCAGATCGCGGCGGACGGCGCCACGCCCGTCACGCTCCACGTCTTGATCCTCAACCCCGACGGCAGCCCGTCGGTGGGCCAGAAGCCCAAGGTCACCGCCGCCGAGGGCAAAGTAGAGGGCTGGAACGACCTCGGCGCCGGGCTCTACAGCTTCACCTGGGTGCCCCCCTCCCGCACCACCGCCGCCGACGTCACCTTCACCTTGAAGGGCAAGACCGCCGACAAGGCGCCCCTTGAGCGCTCTTGGTCGGTTCCCGTGGTGCCGCCCATGGCCCGCAGCATGACCGTGACGGCGAACCCCCCAGAGCTTGTCCTGGGTCAGGATCCTTCAGCCTCGTTCAGCGTCACCCTCGCGGGCGGCGCGGGGCAGCCCGAGGTTGGGGCCAAGCTCCTCATTCGTTCGTCGGTCGGCACCGTCGAGAGCCTCACCTACATCGGCAACGGCGTGTTCACCGGGCGTTACACCCCGCCCGCCGTCAACTTCCCCCAGGTGGGCCTCGTCACCGTCGTCGATGAGCGCGCGCCGTCCTCCACCTACGGCGCCTACGCCGTGCGGCTCTCGGGCCAGACGCCGGGCTTCCCCGTGCGCTCCGTGCCCAACGCCACGGTCATCGTGCGCATCGACGGCCGCGACTTCGGCCCCTACCCCACCGACGCCTCGGGCGCGGCGAAGGTGCCGATCAAGGTGCCCCCGGGCATGACCACGGCCAAGCTCATCACCGTCGTGAACGGCCAGACCACCGAGGCCCCCCTCGACCTCAAGGTGCCCGAGACCCGCCGCGTCGCCCTCTTCCCCACCCAAGCGGCGGTCCCGGGAGATCCCAAAGCCTCCGTGCCCGTGCGCGCCTTCGTCGTCACCCCCGGCGGCCAGCCCGACGCGGCGGCCAAGGTGAAGTTCGCGGTGAGCGTGGGTATGGTCGGCGAGGCCAAACACGTCGGCAACGGCGTCTATGAGGCGATGTGGACCCCGGCGGCGATGCCAGCGGGCGGCAAAGCGAACCTCACCGTCACCCTCGACGGCGGCGCGGCCGTGCAGACCGACACCCTGGAGATCCTGCTCGCGCCGCTGCGCCCCGGCAGCCTCAGCGTCACCGCCGACCCGACGAGCCTCCCCGCGGGCGCCACGGGCTTTAAGGTGTTCACCAAGCTCAACGCCCTCGACGGCACGGGCCTGCCCGGTCGTGAGGTGATGTATGTGAGCGGCGCGGCCCGGCCCCAGGCCGCCTCAAAAGACCTCAAGGGCGGCGACTACGAGACGCTCTTCGTGACCAACAGCGGCGACGCCGTGCGGGTCGTGGCCGTGGCCGCGGCGCCGGTGAGCGGCAACCGCCTGCGTCACGTCCTCGTGCTGCCCTCTGAAGAGCGCCTGCCCAACGACAGCCGCAGCCAAGTGGCGCTGACCCTCCTCTCCGTCGATGAGTTCGGCTACGCCGTGCCCCAGGTGCCGGTCACCCTCAAGCTCTCCGGCGACGGCCAGCTCATCAAGCAGGTGACCACGGACGATCGGGGCGTCGCGACGGTGTACTACACCGCCGGGAAGGCCGCTGGGCTCGTCACCGTGCGCGCCCAGGCGGGTGACGTCGGCGGCGCCGCCGCCCTCTTGCAGGTGCCCGCTGGGGTGGCCGCTGGGGTGGATCTGCCCGAGTCGGGCTCGGCGGAGCTCGTCGCCGCCCGGGTCGCCGCCTCCAAGCTCGTGCGTGAGCTGGTCGTGCCCCGCCAAGGGGTGGCCGGCGTGGCCGCGCCCAACGAGTCCTCCAAGGCGGGCCCGGTGAGCTCCTTGACCCTGAGCGCCATGCCCGCCCGGGTCGTCCCCGGCGGCACGGTCACCGTGCGTATCGACGCCAAAGACGCCCAGAGCCGCGGCGTCGGCGGCGAGGCGATGAAGCTCTTGGCCTCCAACGCCTCGGTCTCGCCGCTGCGGGATCTCGGCAACGGCGCCTATGAGGCCACGGTCACCGCCACGGCGACGGCCACGGGTGAGGCCACCCTGATGGTCACCACCGCCGACGGCTCCGTGGCGAAGGCGCTCAACATCCCCGTAGACGCGCCGGCCTGGGGCGTCACGCCGACCACGGGCCCCACGACGCCTACGCCGACCGACCCGGCGACGACCTCGACGACGGGCCCCACGACCACCCCCACCGACACGGCGACGGTGGGGCTCAACCCCACCGAGACCACGCCTGAGAAGCCGCCCAAGGAGCCCAAGCCCCCGAAGGAGCCCAAGGCGCCGCGCGCCTCAGGTGACTTCAAGGACATCCGCGCCCGGCTCACCTTCGTCGGCGGCCGCTACGCCTACACCCAGAACCCCCTCACCGAGGACGGCCCCCTCTGGGACGACAAGGTCTCCTTGGGCCGCGACGGCAACCCCGGCGCGGGTCTGGTCGGCGGCAACCTCGACGCCAGCGTCTGGGTGATGGACTACGTCGGCGCCGAGGTCCGCTTCCGTCTGCCGAGCTACACCGTGCAGTGGCCCGGCGCGGACGCGGAGATCCGCAACGCCTTGCCCCAAGGCGCGGCGCACATCATGGGTCGTTACCCCATCACCCTCGCGGGCGGCAGCCAACGCGTGGCGATCGGCGCCAAGGCCGGCTTCTTCTACGCTGACTTCATGACCTGGCAGAACGGCGAGACCCAGAACCAGGTCGAGTGGGCGGCGATGAGCCTGCCGGGCTTCGACGTCGGCGTCGAGCTCAGCTACGAGCTCAACGACCTCGTCTACGCCCGCGTTGAGTACATGCAGGGCTTCTTCGGAGTCAACCCCTACTCCAAGAACCTCGGCCTCGATCTCGACGTGACCGTCGTCGGCCCGCTCACCGCCTCGGCGGGCTTCGGGCTGACCTCCCGAGAGATGGTGATCGTCGCCGCCACCTCCGGCGTCACCTTGGGTGAGCTCTCCGACCAGCAGCTCTATGGCCGCGTCGGCCTCGGCGTCGCCTTCTGAGGAGGGCGCCTCTGGCGTCGGCGATGGTGACGATCCCATCGCCGACGCTAGACCGCTGGTCTAATCGGCTCAGCCCCGCTGAATCGTGACCTTCTTGAGCACCACGTCGGTGACCGGCTTGTTCCGGGGGCCGACCTCGACGCTGATGATCGTCTTGATCGTCTCGGTCGGCGCACACTTCCCGAAGATCGTGTGTTTGCCGTTGAGGTGATCCGGGGTGGAGTCGGTGATGAAGAACTGCGAGCCGTTCGTGTTCGGCCCCGAGTTCGCCATCGCCAGAAGCCCCGGCTGGTCAAACTGCAGGCCGTTGTCGACCTCGTCCTCAAAGCGGTAGCCCGGATCCCCCATGCCGGTGCCCAGGGGATCGCCGCCCTGAATCATGAAGCCCTTCATGATGCGGTGGAAGATCGTGCCGTCGTATAGCGGGCGCTTGACCTTCTCGCCGGTCTTGGGCTCGGTCCACTCCCGGGTGCCCTCGGCGAGCTCCACGAAGTTGAGCACGGTCTTGGGCGACTTCTCCGGCCACAGCTCGCAGGTGACCAGGCCCAGGGTGGTGTCTAAGGTCGCCGTGAGCTTCTGGCCTTCGGTGATCTTGAGCTTGGTGTAGATCTCGCGGCGTTTGTGATCGTCCAGCTCACGCTGCAGGCGCTCGGCCCGGGTGCGTAAGGCGTCGCGCTCACGCTCCACCCGCTCCTTCTCTTGGGTGAGCTGCCCGACCTGCTGGGCGAGGGCGTCCTTCTCTTTGACCAGCTCTGGATCGGGCCCGCAGGCCGCGAGGGCGAACAACACGAGGGGGATGAGACGCATGAGGTCCTCCTTGGCCCGAGATGGGCTTGAGCTCTGCACACTCACCCGTCGTGAAGGCCCCGTCAAACCCCGGGCGTGGCGGGGTGGCACACAACCGAATAGGCTCGGATCCTTGTCTCAAAGGCACAAAAACATGATGGTCACGGCGTTCCTCCGCACCCCCCTCTTCGTCCTCACCGGCCCCGACCGCCACGCCCCCGAGGGCGTCTCCGCCGTGGTCGGCCAGGTGGTCTCCCGCGAGGGCGGCGTCACGATGCGCGTCACCCGCTGGCTAGACGGCCGCGGC
>JAKLKE010000181.1:0-316 GCA_023150775.1 Myxococcota bacterium | reverse complement strand
CCGCTCTCTCGATGGTCCTCACCACGCTCAGCTTGGGCGTCTTCACCGCCTGCGGCAAGATGGCCATCGACGGTGAGGTCGTCGACGCCGCGGGCTCTCCCGTCGTTGGCGCCCGGATCGGCGCCGTCGGCAGCCTGTGTGAGGCGCACACCGACGACGCGGGCAAGTTCGCTTTTGAGTGTACGCCTGGCCCCTACGATCTCTCGATCACCATGCCCGGCTACATCGGCGAGGCGGTGCCGACGGTGCAGGCCACCGAACGTAAACGTTACGACGTCGGCCGCCGCCTCTTGGTGAAGGTGCCCGAACAAGAGGG
>JAKLKE010000180.1 GCA_023150775.1 Myxococcota bacterium | reverse complement strand
CCGCCGCGTCACCCAAGAAGACCGCAACGCGGGCGTCGCCAAGGCCGGACTGGGAGAGGCGCTCGGTGTGCCCGCGCAAGCGTCGACGGCTGGGCACAGCTTCGGGCACAACTCGTGAAAGTGCCGTATGAACCTTGGTGCTTGAAATTCGCGGAGCGCGTGATGCGCGAGAGGGGGCCGTAAGCGCAGCGACCCCCGCCCCTGGACGGGGCGGGGCGAGCGGTCCCGGGAGAGGCGGCACGGAACCCACACGATCAGGGGGCGACTCCAGCGCGCAGTTGTCGCCACGACGCTCAACGCCGCGCGATCCCACCGAGAGCCCAACACAGAGCTCCACAACGTCCCCCTAGCTGACCCCTCACCCGCCGTCGTCGCCACAACGCCCATCCAGCACCCCAGAGCCTCACCCGCGCCCCAAGGTCGAGACTGTATCCCAACGACACGATCCGCTCATTTAGCCCGAGGCCAACCCCGCCCTCACCCGCGCCACCGTCGCCGCCCGCACCCCCAGCCGCGCCATGATCTCCTCATCGCTGACTCCGGCCGCCACCATCGCCGCGAGGCTCTCCGCCCGCCCCTTGGGCAGCTCGGGATAAGTCGTCATCCGATACAAAGCGGCGGCCGCCCAGCGCCGCGTTGGCCCACCGTCCCCCATCGGCAACCCCACCCGCGCCGTCAAAAGCGGCACACGCGGCTCCGGTGTTGGTCGCAGCCCCAGACGCAGCGCCCCCGCAGCGTACACCGGCCGCCCCACCACACACCGATGCAGACTCGCACAGTCGGGCATCCCACACGCCGCTAAGAGCGCGTCTACACACAACGAAGGCCCAGAGACGATCCCCCCGTCCTCCTCCCGCAGCCCCCGAATCAGCGCCCCGCCAAAGGCCCCATCACCGCCCCAGCTCAGATCCAGGCCCTTGTAGCTCCCGCCCTTAAACCCGCGCCCAACCCGGTGAAGGTAGAAGCGCCCAGGCTCCCCCTGCTCAGGGTGTTGATGCACAGTGGGGTCGAGGTGCCCCGGGCCGTGCAGGTAAAGCTCGGCCTCAACAGGCTCAAACCGACGATCTCCAGCGAAGAGAGCACCTTCGGCCAGAAGCCAGCGCAGACGGCTGAGCCCCTCCTCAGCGTCACGGATCGGTCGGTCCCACACCCCAAGCGCAGCCTCGTTCACTTGCCCCCCAGCGCCCGATACAGCGCCTCAGCCTCGTCCAACAGTCGCGCCGGATCGTCGCCCAGAATCAGCACATGCCCCACCTTTCGGCCTGGGCGGGCCTCGTCTTTGCCGTACAGATGCAGCTTGGCGTGAGGCAGGGCGAAGACACGCTCCAGAGGCGGCGGGCCGTCGCGCCAGAGGTCGCCCAAGAGGTTGAGCATCACGGCGGGCCGGGCCTGGGTGGTGTCGCCCAAGGGCAGGCCACAGACGGCGCGGAGGTGCTGCTCAAACTGGCTGGTGACGGAGGCGCCGAGGCTCGGGTGGCCGCTGTTGTGAACACGGGGCGCGATCTCGTTCACCAAGAGCTGGCCGTCGCTGAGCAGAAACAGCTCTAGGCACAAGACGCCGACGTGGTCCAGGCGGGCGGCGACGGCCTCGGCCAAGGCGCGGGCCTTGGGGCCCACCTTCGGCTCGGCGCGGGCGGGGGTGAGGGTGGTGTGCAGGACGTGGCGGCGGTGCTCGTTCTCGGCCAAGGGCCAATGACGGGTGGAGCCGTCGGCGGCGCGGGCCATCACCGCCGAGACCTCGCGGTCAAAGGGCACATAGGCCTCGATGACACAGGGCGCGCGGCCCAGAGACTCCCAGCCGGCGAGCAGGTGATCCTCACGCTGGATGCGCGCCTGGCCCTTGCCGTCGTAGCCGCCGCGGCGGGTCTTGAGCACGGCGGGCAGGCCGACTTCAGCGAGGCCCGCGCGAAGGCTAGGCTCGTCGTGGACCTCAGCCCAGCGGGTCTGGGGCAGGCGCAGGGCGTGGAGCAGGCGGCGCTGGGCGAGGCGGTCTTGGATGAGCGCCAAGGCCTCGCTGCCCGGGGCGCAGGGGGCGACGGCCTCCACAGCGCGCAGCACCTCGGCGGGCACATGCTCGGTGTCTACGGTGACCACGTCCACCTGGGCGGCGAGGCGGCAGGCGGCGTCCGCGTCGGAGAAGTGGCCCAGCACGAGGCCATCGGCGACCTGGGCGGCGCCGCAGCGGGGGTTGGGGTCGAGCACGATCACCCGCAGGCCGAGGTGTCGGGCCTCCAAGGCCATCATCCGGGCGAGCTGCCCGCCGCCCAGCACACCCACGGTGGCGCCGGGGCCCAAGGGGCGAAGGGCGCTCAAAGGGGCTCCTCAAGCACCTTCTGGGTCTGCTCGGCGCGGAAGGCCGCGAGGCGATCCCGCAGGGCCGGATCGTGCCGGGCCAGAAAGGCCACCGCCAAGAGCGCCGCGTTCACCGCCCCGGCCTCGCCGATGGCCAAGGTGCCCACGGGCACACCCTTGGGCATCTGCACGATGCTCAACAGCGAGTCCAGGCCGCTGAGCGCCTTGGACTGCACCGGCACGCCGAGCACGGGGAGGATCGTCTTCGCCGCGGCCATGCCCGGCAGGTGCGCCGCGCCGCCGGCTCCGGCGATGATCACCTGCAGGCCACGACCCTCGGCCTCTTCACAGTACGAGAAGAGCAGGTCCGGCGTGCGGTGGGCCGAGATCACCCGCAGCTCGTGGGGCACGCCGAGGGCCCGCAGGGTGTCCGAGGCGCCCTTCATCGTCGGCCAGTCGGAGCGGCTGCCCATGATGACCCCGACGAGGGGGGCTGAATCCTGCGGCGGGTGGTCCATGACGGCTCCGGGCGCTTGCGGGGCCACCGCGTAACGTGGTGCGGGCCGTCGCGCCCGCAGGGACCGGCCTAGGTTGACAGGTCGGAGGGCGAGCGCCGCGTTAGGATGCGCCGTATGTCCCGCGTCGTGCTCATCACCGGCTGCCGCTCAGGCTTCGGCCTGCTCACCGCCGCCGCCGCCGGGCGGGCGGGCTGGACGGTCTACGCGGGGCTGCGGGCCCTAGAGCACGGCGACGCCCTGGGGGAGGCCACCGCCGGTCTAGACGTGCGGCCCATCGTTCTGGATGTGACCTCCGCCGGAGAGCGAGCGCAGGCCATCGCCCAGATCATCCGTGAGACCGGCCGCTTAGACGCCCTGGTGAACAACGCCGGCCAGGCCCTCGGCGGCTTCTTGGAGCTGGTGGAGGAGGACGAGCTTCGCGCCATCTTCGAGACCAACCTCTTCGGCGCCTGGGCCCTCACGCGCCTGGCCTTGCCGCACCTGCGCGCGCAGGCGCCGAGCACCGTGGTGATGGTCTCTTCAGCCTCGGGGCGTATGGCCATCCCCGGCTTGGGGGCCTACGCCGCGAGCAAGTTCGCCTTGGAGGGGCTCAGCGAGGCCTGGCGGCACGAGCTGGCGCTCTTTGGGGTGCGGGTGGTGCTCATCGAGCCCGGCGCCTACCGCACCGACATCTTCGGCCGAAACCGCCAGATCAGCCGGGGCGTGAGCGCGCCGGGGGTCTACGCGCCCTGGGTCGCCGGGATGGACAAGGTCTTCGCCTCCTTCGTAGACCGCGTGGCGAGAGACCCGGCGGAGGTGGCCGAGGTGATCGTGCGGGCGCTGAGCGACCCCCACCCTCCCCTACGAACCCCCATCGGGCCGAGCACGGGGCTTCGTGCGGCGCTGCGCGCGATGATGCCCGAGCGGGTCACCGAGGCCATCATCGCGAGGCTCTTGCGCCACGCGCGGGAGCAGGGCGAGCGTCTCTTGGCTCAGAAGCCATAACGCTCAAAGACCGGAGCCAAGATCCGCCGCAGCCGCGCCTCGTCCAAGCGGAGCCCCTGCAAGTCCACCACCCGGGGCGGCGGCGCCTTGACCCTGGCCTGGGGCGCGGGGCCGGGCAGCTCAAAGTGCTGGTAGATGCGCTGAATCGTGGCGTCTGGGTCGGCGTGTAAGGCGTCGTGGCGCACGACCAAGCGGCGATGTTCGGGCAAGGTCGGCAGGTCACGCTCGGCGCAGAGGTAGCTGCGCACGCTGTCCTCGACGATCACGTCTACCTGGGTCGGGGTGAGCGACGGCACCTCCGGGGCGCGGAGCCGCCAGATGGCCCGCAGCAAGGCGAGGCGGGAGGGGATGGCCTTGAGGGGATCCCGGACGAGGTAGATGAAGCGCGCGTCGGGGAAGAGCCGGGCGAGGGCGGGGATCTTCTGGGTGAACGCCGGGTTCTTGGCCACGATCCAGCGCTCGTTCGCCGGGGTGTCGCCGTCGCGGTGCAGACGCCGGGTCAACACGTCCCGATAGAAGCCGAGCACCCGGGCCTGGCGCGCGGCGGGCCACTGGTCGAAGTGCCGCAGGCTGTCGAGCTGGCGGCGCTCGACGCTCACCGGGTCGTCGTTCGCGCACATGATCGAGGCGAAGACGGCCCAGAGCACAAACTCGTCCTCCTCGACCTCACCCAGGCGCAGGCGGTGTAAGGCGTCGATGGGGCCGAAGATCCGGTCCTCAAGGCGGGAGAGCGCGCCGCCCAGGGCCCGGTCGAGCCCGGCGACGGCGGCGCGAAGGGGCGCGGCGGACACCGCCGGCAGCAGCATCTCCCCCAAGGTGAGCGCCCGGGCGTGGGCTTCGTCCGCCGCGAGCAGGCGGTGCAGGGCTGTGGTGCCCGAGCGCTGGTGCCCGACGATAAACAGCGGCCCCCGGCCCTGGGCCTCCCGCCAGCCCGGCGCCAGAAGCTCATCCAGGGCCCAGGTCGCCTGGGAGACCGACCAGAGCCCCAGGCGTAAGGCCAGCTCTCCCAGGGCGCGGCCGGGGCTCTGGGTGATGCGGTCCTGAACCCGGCGGGCGAGCTGGCTGACACCGAAGGGCAGCACCAGGTCCTCAACACGGCGCGACCGGGGCGGGAGGTGCCGGGCGGCGACCAAGGCCTTGAGCGCGGCGAGATCCCGCTTGTTCTGGCGGCCCTTCACCGGGAAGCTGTCGAGGCGCTGCACCTCGTCGGGCGCCCCGTCCGGGCCCGCCGAAGCCCGCGCCGCCGCGGCCACGGCCGCGAGGTCCAAGCCCGGCGGCCCGGCGACGATCAGGGTCAGGCGCTCGTCTTGGCTGTGCTCGTCCCAGTCGCCCACAAGCGCGCAGTCCTCTACAGCGAGGCCCCGGCGCAGGGACTCGGCGAGGATCGGCCCCTCCAAGGTGCCCGGGTACAGGTTCACGCCCCGGCGGATGATCATCTCTTTGCGGCGGCCGTGCAGGGTGAGCACGAGGCCCGTCGGCGTGGGCACGAGCTGGCCGAGATCGCCGGTTCGTAGGGGCTCGGCGCGGGGCGGCTGGCCGAGGTAACCCGGGGTCACCGAGGGCCCGTCGAGCAGCACCTCACCGACCTCTCCTTCAGGACCGTCAATCGTCAACACGACCCCTGGCACGGGGCGGCCCACCAGGTCTCCGGCCCCTATCCAGGCGAGCTTCTCCTCAAGGCTGGCGTGGCAGATCGGCCCGGCCTCGGTCATGCCGTAGAGGGAGGTCACCTGGGTGCTCGGCGACAAGAAGCCCTGGAGCGCCTGCAAAAACCTCGGGCGAACCGGCGCGCTGCCCAAGACCACACAGCGCACGGTGTCCGGCAAGGGCCCCGCCGTCGAGCGCCGCATGATCTCCCGCCAGAGGTACGGCGCCCCGAAGTAGCCCTGGGCGCGCCCGCTCCTCAACAGCGCCTCGACCCGATCCGCCCGGCGATGGCCCCGACCGTGGGCGAGGTGGGCCTCCAAGCCGAGGTAGATGCCGTAGAGCGCCTGGGGCAAGGTGTCCACCACCAGCCGCTCAAAACCGTCGATCAAGAACAGGCCCCGCACGCTCTCCATGAAGCCGCGCAGGCTCTTGTGGGTGTGCTGCACCCCTTTGGGCGCGCTCGTCGTGCCGCCGGTGTAGACGACGATGGCCGCGTCTTCAGGCGCCCGCGGCGTGAGCGTGAGGCGCGGCGGTGACCCCCGCTTGAGCCGCGCGTCGACGCTGCCCCGAGAGACCATGAGCAGCTTCGCCGTGGGCGGCGCCGGGGGCAGACCCAGACGCCCAGCGACCCCCCGGAGCAGGCGGAGCGACCCAAGACGCTTGAGCAGAGGGTGGATGATGAGCCAGCGCGGCTCGGCGGCGGCCACGCGGCTGAGGTACACCGCGTCGCCGAGGCCCGCCTCCAGCAGCACCGGCACGCCGCCCAAGGCGATCACGGCGAGGGTGGTGGCGAGGAGCTCGGCGCCGGGGGGGATCTGCACCACGGCGCGGTCACCGGCGGCGAAGCCCGCCTCCGCGAGGGCCTCGGCGACGACGTCCACCCGCTGGCGCAGCGCGCCGCGCGTCAAGACGCGGCCATCGGGCTCCCCCAAGGCCACGGCCTCGGGGGCCCGGTCTAAGTTCTCCAGCACGAGGCCAGCGAGGTTGTGCATCGTTCAGTCCCGAAGGCGAAGCGGAGAGAGGTCGATCACGCCAGGCGCTCCGAGCTTGTGGGCGAGCGCCGCCTCGGCGTCGAAGATCGCCGCGGGGCGCTCACCGGTTGAGGCGCTCAGTAGCTCCCGGCGATTCTAAGGTTCGCCGAGAGCGCGCCCCGGGCGTAGGGGTAGAGCGAGAGCTGCTCAGCGTCGTTGTACAGGATCGAGGCCTCAAACCGAGAGGTCCCGCCGCCGACGCCGCTGCCGCCGTCGTCGATGCTCCCATAAAACTCCGCCCGCACCGAGGCGTAGTTCCCGCCCTCGACGCCAAAGTAGTACATATCGGGCAAGGCGACAGTGCCCGCGCGCAGCGACCAGCCCGCCGCCGCCTCGCCAAAGCCGGCGCTGTGTAGGCCGAGCATCGCCTCGTGCACGATGGGCTCGGGGCTCCACGAGATCGCCGTGACGACGTCGAGGCGCCCGAAGAGGTCGTGCTGCTGCACATGGACCGTGCGGAACGGCACCCGAGGCGGCTCGGCCTCGATGGGCTGCACGGCGGTGGACTCGTAGCCGTCCTCGTCGATGATCGGCCGCTCCGCGTAGCCAGGGGGCGCGGTGATCGGCAGCTTTCGCCCGTAGAGCGCCGTGCGCCCCACCGGCGTCTGCACCCCCTTGAGGCCTGCGCTCAGGTAGGCGGGTCGCTCATCAAGCCCCCGGTCGGCCAGGGCTGAAGCGAAGCCGCCGAGGCGATCTTCGCCGAAGTGCAGGTAACCGCCGCGACCGCTCACATAGCCCGCGTAGACCGAGCCCAAGGCGCCGTTGTAGCTGGCGCCGGCGATAAAGTCGGAGCTGATGCTGCTCACCCCGAAGTCTTCGTCCCAGTTCAGCGGCGCCACAGCCACCGCGGCGGGGAGGTAGACCATGTAGGTCGCCGACATCATCGCCCGGGTGTAGGGCCCGCCGAAGCCCGTCGCCGAGAACGCCACAGAGGCGGAATAAAAGTAGCCAAACCGACCGACACGCCCGGCGATGCCCAAGGCCCCGGCGCCCAGGTCGAGGGGCCGCATGGCGAGGCGGTACTCTCCGGGGCAGCTCCCGAAGGGGTAGCTCGTCTCCACCGTGGGCACGTCGGTGACGCCGAAGGTGGCGGCCTGCTCGTAGAGCGTGACGGCGAAGCGGCCGTCGGTGTCGGCCTGGGCGGCCTGGGACAAGAGCGGGAACAGCTCACGCTCGGCGAAGGTGGCGGCGGAGAACACCTGGCTGTTCGTGGTGATCGCCGCCCGGGCGTTGCGGTAACCCGACGTTCCGGCGATCGGCGCGTTGCCCTCGCAGTCGTTGCGGGTGCCGGGGGTGCCGTAGATGAAGCCGCCCTGGTTCTGGGCCCAGGCCAAGCCCGTCAGGAGGAGCCAAGCGGCGGTCATGGCGCGCCGCCGGTGTCTTGGCCGGTGTCCGATCCGTCCGTGGCCCAGTACGCCGCGCCGTCTCTGCGCTGCACGACGTAGGGGCAGGCGTTGGAGGCGCGTAACCAGGCGTCGAGGTCGTCCCCGCGCCGGAGCACCTCGTCACAAGAGAGCCCGTCGATGGCGTAGGCGCAGTGGAAGTAGTCGTCCTCGGGGAAGTTCGCGGGGTTCTCCGGGGCCTCGGCAAGATCGATGGGCACGCAGACATACTCGGCCTCAAAACGTTCGTAGCGGGCGTTTGAGAGCTCGGCGTCTTCAGTGCAGGCGAAGGTGCGGGCGGCGCTGGCGTAGCCCGCCTCGCGGCAGGGCTGGTCGGCGGGCATCGGCTGAATGCCCGAGCAGGCGCCGAGGAGGAGGAGGCCCAGGGTGGCGCGGCTCCGGTTGGCCTGGCTCATGGGGTCACGCTCCAGGTCTCGGTGGGCCCGGTGACGACGTGGTGGTCGAAGCGCCCGCCCATCGACACGCGCCGGGCGACCCAGACGTGGGTGGTGAAGGTGCCTTGGCTGTAGCCTTCGCCGGGGCCGAGCGTGTTGTACAGCCGCTCTTCACACGCGCTGTCTCGCCAATAGATCTCGACGGTCTCGGCGAGGGGGTTCTGGATCGCCAGGGTGGCGGCGGCGCCAGAGCTGCTGGAGCAGGGCAGGTCGTCGTCGGAGAGCTGGGTGTCGGGCACCTCGATCCCGCCGCCGAAGGGCTCCGGCTCCTCAGGAACATAGGTCTCTTCGCCGCCGCAGCCCATCATCAGGGCCAGCCAGAGCCAGCGTCGCGTCATGCCGAGGAGCCTTCAAGGCCAGAGGTTCAGCGGGGAGTATAGCGGAGCCTCACCATAGCCGCCGCCCCGGCCGCGCTTATCTAAAGCGGCACGGGCGCCCTCCGGCGCCTGTGGAGGACCTCGTGAACACCGTCAAGACCTTCCTGTTGATGGCCGGCATGACCGGGCTGCTCATGCTCATCGGCGAGCTCGTCGGCGGCCAGAGCGGCATGATGATCGCGCTCGTGATGGCGGGCGTGATGAACGTCGGGAGCTGGTGGTTCTCCGACCGCATCGTGCTCGCGATGTACTCGGCCAAGATCGTGACTGAAGACGAGGCCCCGGAGCTCGTCGGGATCGTGCGTGAGCTGACCCAGCGCGCGGGGATGCCCATGCCGCGTGTGGCGATCATCCCTGAGGAGACCCCCAACGCCTTCGCCACCGGGCGTAACCCCGAGAACGCCGTCGTGGCTGCCACGGCGGGCCTGCTCCGAATCCTCGATCGCGACGAGCTCGCCGGGGTGATGGCCCATGAGCTCGCCCACGTCAAGAACCGCGACACGCTCATCTCCACCGTCGCGGCGACCATGGCCGGGGCCATCGCGATGGTCGCCCGCATGGGCCTCTTTTTTGGCGGCGGCAGCCGGGATGAAGACAGCCCCAACCCCATCGTGCTCATCGGCGCGATGATCGTCGCGCCCATGGCGGCGATGGTGCTCCAGATGGCGGTGAGCCGCAGCCGCGAGTACGGCGCCGACGCCATGGGCGCGCAGATCTCCGGCCAGCCCCTCGCCTTGGCCCGGGCCCTGAACAAGCTCGACCGCATCGCCCAAGGCCACCCCGTCGATGTGAACCCGGCCACGAGCCACCTGTTCATCATCAACCCCTTGGGCGGCCTCCACGGCATGACCAAGCTGTTCCGCACCCATCCGCTCACCGAGGACCGCGTCGCCCGCCTCAAGGACCTCGCCGCGGCGATGTGAGCCACGGCGGCTCACGCGGCCAGCCTGCCGTTCGCCGGGTTACCCTCCCGGCGAACGCTGCGCTCTGGGGTCCGCCTGTGAGTCTCCTCCTTCGCCCGTCGTTTCGTTGGCTGCGCGCCGCCTCCCTCGGGCTCGGCGTCGGGCTCCTCGCAGGGGGGGTTGAGGCCGCCCAGCGCGGGGTCACGAGCGCCCTCGATCTGACCTTCGTGGAGGCCCTGCTCGTCGGGATCTGCGGCTGCGGCTTGGGCGCGCTCCTCGCCGCCCCCATCGGCGCGGTCATCGGCCTGGGCCTGCAGCTCATCGGGCGCCGCTGGCTGGACTCCCGGGTGTTCGCGGCGAGCATGGGGCTCACGACCTTCGCCGTGGCTTTGGTCTACATCCTCCAGACGGTCTTTGAGCTCCTGGAGGTCGGGCGGCTGCCCGGGGCCCTGGCGATGTTGGGCACGCCCATCGGCTTCGCGGGCATGGTCTGGACAAACGCCAGCTATCTCTTCCGCAAAGAGGAGCTCGGGCGGCCGGCGCGGGGAAGCTGGCTCGGGGTCTCGGCGGCGGGGGCCTTGGTCTTGTGCCTCATCAGCGCGGGGATGAGCAGCCAGCGCAGCTATGGCTCGTCTCGGGCCTTGGCCGGTGATCCCAACGTCCTGCTCATCACCATCGACACCTTACGCCGCGACCACGTCGGGGCCTACGGCGCGGGCCTCGCCAAGACGCCCAACCTCGACAAGCTCGCCGACGCCGGGGTGCTGTTCTTAGACGCCGTGACGCCGACCCCCGAGACCGCCCCCGCCCACGCCACCCTGTTCACCAGCCTGCACACCCTGCGGCACAAGGTGCTCTCCAACGGCGACAGCTTGGAGGAGGGCCACGTCACCCTCGCCGAGCGCCTGGAGGAGGAGGGGTACGCCACCGCCGCCTTCGTCTCGTCTTACGCCGTGAACCACCAGACCGGCTTAGACCAAGGCTTTGAGCTCTACGACGACGACTTCTTCACCACCCCCCGGGGCCTGGGCCAGCTCACCTTGGCCCGCTACGCCGTGAAGATCCTCTTCGCCGCCGGGCTGCCCCACCTCGCGCCGCGGCTCTTGGAGCGAGACGGGGCGCGCACCATCGACCTCGCCGGGCGCTGGATCTCCGGCCGAGGGGAGCGCCCGTGGTTCGCTTGGGTTCACCTCTTTGAGCCCCACGCGCCCTACGAGGCCCCCGGCGCCGCCGTAGACCACCGCGCGCTGCTCACGAACCCCGGCCACGTCTACACCGAGGCCGAGGCCGCCGAGCTGCGCCGCCTCTACGCCTTGGAGGTCGAGCGTGTGGACGCCTTGGTGGGCCAGCTCTTGGAGACCTTGGCCGCGGCCGGGGCCGATGAGCGCACCCTCATCATCGTCACCGCCGACCACGGCGAGCAGCTCGGCGAGCACGGCATCCAGTTCCACCACCACGGGCTCTACGAGGAGTCCGTGCGGGTGCCGCTGCTCCTCCGCCCGCCCGGCGGCGCGCTGCGGGGCCGCGTCGTGCCCCAGCAGGTGCGGCTGATGGACGTGGCGCCCACGGCCCTCAAGGTCATCTCTCTGGACCCGATGAAGCTCTCCGAGGGGGTGGAGCTCCTTCGTTACGCGAGCGGTGAGC
>JAKLKE010000017.1 GCA_023150775.1 Myxococcota bacterium | reverse complement strand
GCGCGCTTGGCAGACCGCCGGGCTCAGCGTCGGTTTTGTGCCGACGATGGGCTTCTTACACGCCGGGCACGCCTCGCTCATGGCCTTGGCCCGGCCTCGCTGTGATCGGCTCGTGGTGTCGATCTTCGTGAACCCCCTGCAGTTTGGCCCCAACGAGGATCTCTCGCGGTACCCCCGCGACCTCGCTGGGGACGAGCGGCTCTGCGCGGCGGAGGGGGTCGATGTGGTCTTCGCGCCGACAGACTTCTACCCGCCGGATCGCGCCACCACCGTCTCCGTCGCCGGGCTCACCGAGGGCCTCTGCGGCGCGGCGCGGCCAGGGCACTTCGACGGGGTCACCACCGTGGTCGCGCGGCTGTTCGGCGTGGTTCAGCCCCAGCTCGCGGTGTTTGGGGAGAAAGACTTCCAGCAGCTCGCGGTGATCCGGCGCATGACGACAGACCTGGGCTTGCCGGTGGAGATCGTCGGCGGGCCGCTCATCCGGGATCCCGACGGCTTGGCGATGTCGTCGCGCAACACCTACCTCAGCGCTGAAGAGCGTCGCCGGGCCCTGAGCCTCTCCGCCGCCCTGCGCGCCGTGGTCAACGCGGCGACGGCGGGGGAGCGTGAGGTCGACACCCTACGCGCCGCGGGCCGCGCCGCGCTGGAGGTCGACCGCCTCGATTACTTTGAGATCGTAGACCCCGGCACCCTCGCGCCGCTCGCCACCCTAGACCGCCCGGCGCGCGTCTTGGTCGCGGGATGGATCGGGAGAACGCGGCTCATCGACAACATGGCGGTCCCGTGGATCTGAGCGCGGTCGTACTTCTGAGCGTCTTTGCCCTGCTGGCGATCAATCGCGCCGTGCATCTCGGCGAGGGCTGGTACACTCGGCGTCGTCTGTTCTGGTCGGTTCAGGTCCTCAACCTCTTGGGGGCCTGCTTCCTGGTGAGTTATGGCGTCCCTGAGTTTCAGGGGCCCCTTCGTGTCATCAACCTGCTCCTCGCTGGTCTGCTCGTGTGGCACATCCTGCTGAACAATCGCCGCCTGACCGCCGCTCTGCGCGAGCTGTCGCGCGCCGAGACGCCCCAAGAGGATCCCCGGCGGGCCGAGCTGCTCCGTCGTCTGAAGGGAGAGAACCCTTGAGGCCGTCGTCTTCGCGCGTGAGCTCAGCAGTGCATTGGGCGGCGTCCCTCCTGTCGATGACCCTCGGCGTGGGGCTCGTCGGCCTCGGTGAGGCCCACGCCGACCAGCTCGCGGCGCGAATCTGCACCAACGGCATGATCGAGGACGCCCAAGAGGATCGTTGGCGGCTCAAGGCCAACGCCTCCTGGGACATCGACGAGGGCAGCTCCCAATACATGCTGGTGAGCCTTCAGTCCGACATTGAGTACCAGCTCGTCGCCTGCGGAGACGTCGGCGTTGAGCTGATCAGCATCGTGCTCTACGACCTGCGCGGCAACCTGATCATGAAGTCCGAGGCCACGGGCGCGAACGCCTCGTTGGTCTTCTCGGGTGTGCCGACGATGGACTACTTCGCCGGGGTGCGCCTGGTGCAGGTCACCGAGCCCGTCGCCCAGGCCGCCATCGCCGCCCAGGCCGAGCACTCCAAACGTTCCCGCTGGCGTCGGCGCTTTAACGAGCCCGCGGGCCCGGCGGCGGCGGTCGCCATCGGGCTCATGGTCAAGTAGCCGGCGGCTTCAGCGCCGCTCAGGCCGCGTGCGCCCGGACGATGCTGAGGATCTCTTGCTCGTCCAAGAGGCGGTTTCCGGCCTTGGCCTGCTCGAAGATCGCCTGGACCAAGGAGTCTTTGGGCTCGATGTTCCGGGTGACCAGCCACGCCACGACGTTGGATTGGCCGCTGTAGTGGCCGACCTCGATCTCTTGGCGGCGGCCGAACCAGCCCGCGGGCACGCCGGAGTAGATGCGGTCGGCGAGCCAGTCTTCGCCACGTTTTTGGGCCTTGATCACCGCCGCGGCGTGAACCCCGGTGCCCGTGCGGAAGGCGTCGCGGCCAAACACGGGGTAACTCACGGGGATCGGGACGTGGCAGGCCTCTGACGCGAGCTGAACGAGGTCGCTGAGCAGGTGCAGCTCGGCGTCTTCGACGTTGAGCAGCTTCATGTTCACCAAGAACAGGTCGAGCTGGGTGTTGCCCACACGCTCACCCATGCCCAAGACCGTGCCGTGAACGCGGTCGGCCCCGGCCTCCACGGCGATGAGCGCGTTGGGCAGGCCGTGGCCGCGGTCGTTGTGGCCGTGCCAGTCCACCCGGGTGGTCGTGCCTTCAGCGCGGATCAGGTTCTTGGTGAAGTGGATGAGGTTGAACACGCCGTCGGGGGTGGCGTGGCCGACGGTGTCGCAGAGGCAGAGGCCGTCGGCGCCTTCAGCGATGGCGCCCCGGAACAGGCGGCTGAGCAGGGCGGGCTGGGAGCGCACGGTGTCTTCAGTGACGAAGGTGCAGGGCAGGCCCGCGCCCTTCGCCATTCTCACGGAGTCGCGGGTGCGCTCCTCCAAGACCTCCGCCGTCCAAGACTCGGCGTAGAGGCGCATCGGCGAGGTGCCCAAGAAGGCCATGACCTCAATCGGCAGGCCGACCTTCTGGGAGATCTCGATGACGGGACGGATGTCGTTGGGGTGGGTGCGGGCCGCGCAGGCCGCCTTGATGCTGAGGCGCTCGTCGCGGATCATCTCGGCGAGCACGGTGCAGTCGGCGACGGCCCGGGCCCCGGCGCCGGGCAGGCCGATGTCGACGTGGTGAACGCCGAGCTGGTCCATGAGGCGGATCATCTGCATCTTCGCCTCGATGGGGGGATCGACCACCGAGGGGCACTGGATGCCGTCGCGCAGCGTCTCGTCGAAGTAGGCGACGCGGCGCATCGGCGGCGACACGCGGTCGCCTTGGGTGTTCCAGTCGTAGATGAGGCTGCCGTCGTTCAGGGGCTCGGCGTGGGTCGTCTCGGACATTGGCTGGGGCTCCGCGTTGGGCTCTGGAGAAGAGGGCGCTTGGCTCAGAGGGCCTCGATGATCACGGCGATGCCCTGGCCGCCGCCGATGCAGGCGCTGCCTACACCATAGCGCGCGCCGCGCCGCTTGAGCTCATAGAGCAGGTGCGCGGTGATGCGGGCGCCAGACGCGGCCAAGGGGTGACCGACGGCGACGCCGCCGGAGTCCACGTTGGTGACGTCGCGGCTGAGGCCCAAGGCCCGCTCGCAGGCGAGGTACTGCGAAGAGAAGGCCTCGTTGATCTCCACCAGCTCCATCTGACCTAAGGTCATCTTCGCCATCTCCAGCGCGCGCTGGATGGCGTAGACCGGGCCGATGCCCATGTGTTTGGGCTCGACCCCGGCCACACCCCAGGCGACGAGGCGGCCGATGGGGCTGAGGCCACGGGCGTCAGCGTGGGGCTCGGTGGTCAACACCAGGGCCGCGGCGCCGTCGTTGATGCCCGAGGCGTTCGCCGCGGTGACCGTGCCGTCCTTCTTAAAGATCGCCGGGAGCTTCGCCATGGCCTCCCGGGAGAAGCGGGCGCGGTTTTTCTCGGGCGCGAGCGGCGAGAGCTGGGGGTGCTCATCGACGCTGACGGTGATCTCGCCCTTGCGGTCCTTGACGACGACGGGGGTGAGCTCCTGGGCGTAGCGGCCCTCGTTGTGGGCGGCGAGCCATGCCGTCTGGGAGCGGAAGCCGTAGTCGTCGGCGTCTTCGCGGCTGATCTTGTAGACCTCGGCGAGGTTCTCGGCGGTGATCGCCATCGGAGCGCCGACGTAGGTGTCAAAGAGCGCCTCTTGCAACGAGTCGCCCATCTGCGCGCCGCCGAGCTTGAGGCCCTTCCGCAGCCCACGCATCGTGTGGGGGGCCTGGCTCATGTTCTCGGTGCCGCCGGCGAGGATCATCGTGCTCTCGCCCAAGAGCAGGCGGTGCGCGCCTTGCACAAGGGACTCGAAGCCCGAGCCGCAGAGGCGGTTCACGGTGACCGCCGGGGTGGCCACCGGGGCGCCGACCTTGAGGCCGATGTGCCGGGCGAGGTAGATCGCGTCGGCGCTCGTCTGCATGACGTTGCCGAAGATGACGTGGTCAACGTCCTCAGCGTTTACCCCAGCCTGGGCCAAGGCGGCCTTGGAGGCGATGACGCCCAGCTCCGTCGCGCTCACGTCGGCGAGCGCGCCGTTGAAGGCGCCGAAGGGGGTGCGCTTGGCGCCGAGGAAGACGATGGGCGGATGAGACGACATCTTGGGCTCCGAGGGGCGTAAGGGTCAGCGGGAGAGGATCGCCACGATGGCGTCGCCGACCTGGCTGGTGGAGAGGTTTCCGCCCAGCTCACGGGTGACGAGGCCGTCGTTGAGCGCCACACGCACGGCGTCCTCGATCTGGCGCTCTAGCTCGACGTGGCCGAGCCAGGACAACATCATGCCCGCGCTGAGCACCGCGGCGAGGGGGTTCGCGAGGCCTTGACCGGCGATGTCCGGCGCGGAGCCGTGCACAGGCTCAAACATCCCGATGCCGGCGCCGGGGTTGAGGTTTCCTGAAGCCGCGAGGCCGATGCCGCCCTGAATCTGGGCGCCCAGGTCGGTGACGATGTCGCCGAAGAGGTTGTTGGTGACGATGACGTCGAAGCGGTCGGGGGCGCGCACCATCTCCATGACCAGGGCGTCGACGTAGAGGTGGCTCGCATGGATCTCGGGGTACTCGGCGGCGACGGACTTAAACACGCGCTGCCAGAGGTCGTGGCCGTGGCGCATGGCGTTTGACTTGTCGGACATACACACCCGGCCCAGGCCCCGGGCGCGGGCGTGCTCAAAGGCGGCACGGATGATGCGCTCCACACCTTTGCGGGTGTTGAGCTCGGCCTCGATGGCCACCTCGTCCGCCGTGTCACGCTTAAACTGGCCGCCGATGCCGGTGTACAGGCCCTCGGTGTTCTCGCGGAAGACGGTAAAACGCACGTCCTCGGGGCGGCGATCCTTGAGCGGGCAATACCGCGCATCCAGGAGCACACAGGGCCGCAGGTTGATGTACAGGTCGAGCTGAAAGCGCATCCCGAGGAGGATGTCTTTGGCGTGGACGTTCGACGGCACCCGGGGATCGCCCAGCGCGCCGAGGTAGACCGCGTCGTAGTCGCGCAGCCCGGACATCTCCTCGGGGGTGATCGTGAGCCCCGTAGCGAGGTACCGATCGGCGCCGTAGGGCAGGTGGGTGAAGCGTAGGTTCAGGCCGTGGCGCGCGTCGAGCGCCCGCAGAACCTTGAGGCCCTCGTCGAGGACCTCCCGCCCGATCCCATCACCAGGGATGACCGCAACGTGGGGCATGTGCTCTCCGCAGAGGGGTCGCCCTCCTATCCTCGCGCCTCTCCCAGCGCCACGGCCTCCCCCCGTTGACGAAGGCCCCATGCGGTGCCATTGTGAGGGGGTCCCCAGAGGCGGCCAGATGCCGCGGTTTCAGGTCAGGACCGCTGACGGCCAGAGGCAGATCGACGACGTGGAGGAGCTGCGTAGGCTCTCCCGAATCGGCGTCGTGCGCCGTGATGATCCGGTGAGCGTCGATGGCGGCCCTTGGCAGCGGGCGGACGCGTTACCCGCCTTGGCCGGGTGTTTTGACGTGGACCTCTGGGACGCCTGGGACGGTGAAGACGACGAGGCCAAGCCCGCCGCGCCGCCGCTCCCCGCCGACAGCCTTCAGGTGAAGACGACGGGCGACCGCGCGCCTCGGCCGCCGGTGGTCGTGACGGAGCTGATCCCCGAGGACGTGCCCGTGGTGGCGGTGCCGGTGATGCCGGTCGCGACGCCACCGCCGAAGGCCCCCACGAAGCCGAGCTTGGTGAAGGCTCCGCCGGTCAGCCCGCCGGTCAGCCCGCCGCCTACCCCTCCGTCTCCGCCCACGAAGCCGAGCGTGACGAAGGCCCCAGCGCCCCGGCCGCCGTCGCGCGCGGCGGCCTTGCCTCCGCCCGAGCCCTTGTCTGTGGAGGCCCTGGAGCCCATCGACGAGCCCATCATTGAGCTGCCCTTGGCCTCGGTGGAGCCCTTGCCCGTGGTCACCCGGCTCGCGGCGGGCGGCGGCGCCGTAGGCCGAGGCCAGGTGATCCGGTTCCCCGCAGGAAAGAGCCCGGTCCCCAAGACCGAGCCCTCCTCCTCCGAGCGCGGCCGCGGCACCCCGTCGCGCCCGCTTGAGCGTGAGCCGGGCCCGCCCGCCCCGCCCTTGGTCGCCGGGCCGCGCCTCTCCTTCCGTTGGCTCGTTTACCCCCTGCTGTTCGCCGTCGCCGGGCTCTCGATCTGGGGCTTCACGGCCTATGTGGACTCGTTGGCGGGCTACACCCCGGCGCCAACGCGCCCGGCGGGCGCCGTCGCCGACCCCGAGACGCCGACCCCTCCCGGCGCTGAGGCCGTCGAGGCGACCGAGACGCCGCCGCCTGCGCCGCGCCCAGGGGATGACGCGCGCCTCAACGCCATGCGGATCGCCATCGGCGGGGACGTGCCCGTGACGCCCCCCGACGCCGACCGCCTTCAGGACCTCCTCTACCTGGAGCTGCAGCGCATCGCCCCCGCCCGGGACGTGCGGGTCGAGGTGGTGCGCCAGTCGAACGATCGCCGCCGCAGCCCGGAGCTCGTGAAGGTCTGGTTCAGCGTCAACACCGGCGGGGATCTGACCTACGAGCTCGGCGCCGTGGGCCTCGTCGCCGGGAAGTACCAGGCGCGCACGGAGCTTGAGTTTCAGGAGATCGTCGCGCTGCTCGTCGAGGAGGACGGCACCGTGCGCCAACGCTCCTTGTCGCCGGCCTCGGCGCTGAAGCTCTACCGCGCGGAGCTGGACCTCACGACCTTCCTGCTCGCCGACGTGCCCGCCGCGCCGAGCGAGGCGCCGCCCGAGCCCGCTCAGGAGCCCTGACGCCGGCTAAACGCCCAGCTCGGTGTCTTGTCGGAGGTGGGAGAGGTACTCGTCGAACACGGTCACGCGGTTGCGTCGTTGGTGATCGCGGGGGAGCATAATCTCGGCGGACTCCAAGGCGTCCAGGGCCTTCGCGGCGGCGGGGCGAGAGCAGCTCAAGAGCTCCATCACCCGGTTCACGGAGAGGATCGGGTTCTTGGGCAACAGCTCAAACAGGCGCAGGCTGAGCACGGTGACGTCGTCGCTGCCGAGGAGCCGCTTGCGGCCCTGCTCGACCACAGCGTGCAGGGCGCGCGCCGTGGCGACGGTCTCTTCAGCGACCTCGGCCACACCCTCCAAGAAGAACTCCAGCCACCCTTCCCAGTCTCCGTCAGAGCGCACGGCGCTGAGGCGGCGGTAATACTCGCTCCGGTGCCGCTTGAGGTACAGGCTCAAGTAGAGCAGCGGGCGCGTGAGCAGGCCCCAGTGGCGCAGCAGCAGGGTGATCAAGAGGCGCCCCAGGCGCCCGTTGCCGTCGAGGTAGGGGTGCAGGGTCTCGAACTGCACGTGGAGGCAGCCCACACGAATGAGCGGCGGGAGGTCGCTCTCGTCGTGAATGGCCCGCTCAAACTCGCTGAGGAGCGCTGGCAGCCGATGCGGAGGGGGCGGCACAAACGCGGCGTTGCCGGGGCGTGTCCCGCCGATCCAGTTCTGCGAGCGGCGCACCTCGCCGGGCTGCTTGTGCGCGCCGCGCGCCCCCCGGAGCAGGCGCAGGTGGGTCTGGGACAAGAGGCGCATGGAGATCGGCAGCCCATTGTCGGCGACGATTTGGTCCCAGGCGTAGCCGATGGCGGCGAGGTAGCCGCAGACCTCCTCCACGTCCGCGTCTACGGCGGCCTCGCTGGAGGCCTCTACCTCCAGGAGATCCATCAGCGTCGCTTGGGTGCCCTCGATCTGCGCCGAGAGGATGGCCTCTTTGCGCACGAAGGCGTAGACGAACCACTCGATGGAGGGGACGAGGTCGCCCGCGAGCTCAAGCTCACGCAGCCGCGCGTTCGCGCGTGTGAGGAGCTCACCGACCCTCCCGTCCAAGGCCAACGGCGGGTCTTGAGGCGGCAGCGGGTAGGGGACGAAGGCACGAACCACCTCGTCCGTGGCGGTGCAGCGGTCGAACTGGCCAGTGACGCGGCGCATCAGGTCTCTGGGGGCACGAGCGTCGTCGTGACGCGGAGATTGTCACGGGGGGTGGAGGGGCGATCGTCGCTGAGAGCGGCTCGTTAAGAAACGATCGTTGCTGAACGTCGGCGGGTGAGAAACGATCGTTTCTTAACGTTGGCGGATGAGAAGCGATCGTTTCTTAACGTTGGCGGATGAGAAACGATCGTTACTTAACGCGGGAAGTAGAGAAACGATCGTTTCTTAGGGTTTATCATTAAAAAGCGATCGTTTCCGAACGCTTCCGCCGTCAAGACTTTTCACGCCAAAAGACCGATAATCCCTCGGCCTCCCCGCCCATCCTCCGACTACATCCCCGCCCGCGTCGCCTGCTGGAGCGCCTCGATGGACCGGATAATCGCCGACGCCGGCGGCGCGCCGCGGTTGGCGAGGCGGATCTTCCGCTCGGGGTTCACGAGGTAGACCGTGCGTAAGATGACCGTCTTGAGGGGGAGCTGCACCGCGGCGCGGAGCTGCCGGGCCACCACGCCGCCTCGGTCGGTGAGCAGGGGGAAGGTGAAGCCGTTCTTCTCGGCGAAGGCTTTGTGGGAGGGCGCCTCGGCCGGGTTGATCCCGTAGATCTCGGCGCCGAGCTCCTTGAAGCGGGCGTAGTGGGCCTGCATGTCCTGGAGCTGCGCCGTGCAGCCCGGGGTGTCGTCGCCGGGGTAGACCATGAGCACGGTCCACTTGTTGTTGTTGTGGCGGAACCAGGCGCCGTCCCAGGACTGCAGGTGCCACTCGGGCACCGTCTCCCCTTCGAGGAGGAGCTGGGGGTAGACCTTGTCCTTGATGGCCTGCTTGACCGGCTCGGGGAGCCGATGGAGGAGCTGTCCGGCGTTCATGGGTCGTCCTTTTCCCCTGTGGATAACCGGGATTCTAGGCGCTTGCCTACAGCATCCCTCGCTCACGCAGGGGGCTCGCCTTGGGGATCCAGCGGGCGAGGCGCGGCCCGATGAGGATCGGCTTCTCTTGCAGCGCGGCGGGGGTGCGGGCGCCGGACAAAAAGTGCGCGAACCGAAGCTCGTCGATCACCTGCTTCACCCGGCGCTCTAAACCTTCAGGGCCCCCTTGGGCGAGGGCCTGCAAGAAGGGCCGGGCGACCCCAGCGGCGGTGGCGCCCAGGGCGACGGCGTGGGCGGCGGCCAAGCCATCGGCCACACCGCCCGTCGCGCAGATGCCGAGGCCCAGGTCCGCGAGCTGCGCCACCGAGCCCGCCGTGGGGATGCCCCAGTCCCAGAACCGCTCTCCCAAGGCCCGCTGGTCAGCCTTGGCCCGCAGGGTCTCGACGCCGACCCACGACGTGCCCCCGGCGCCGGAGGTGTCGACCCAACGAACGCCGACGTCCACAAGGCGGAGGCCGACGCCGCGGGAGAGCCCGCAGCCGGTCTCTTTGACGACGACGGGCACGGAGAGCTCTTGAACGAGGCGGGCGATGGTCTTGAGGCCGTCGCGGAAGTCGACGTCTCCGCCGGGCTGAATCACCTCCATCGCTGGGTTGAGGTGCAGGCAGAGGGCGTCGGCGCCGCAGGTGGTGATGAGGCGCTCGATGGCGGCGGTGGGCGTCTCCCGGGCCTGGACGAGGCCGAGGTTGCCCAAGATCAGCGCGTCGGGGGCCACGTCCCGCACGGCGTAGCCCTCGGTCACCCCCGAGAGCAGGGGGCGCTGGGAGCCAAAGCCGAAGCCCAGGCCGTGTCGCTGGGCCACGTCCGCCAAGGTCCGGTTGATGCCTTCGGCTTGGGCGGTGCCGCCGGTCATCGCGGCGATGATGAGCGGGGCCTTGAGCGTCTTGCCGCAGAAGGACACGCTGAGGTCAACGTCCTCCAGGGCCAGCTCAGGCAAGGCGTCGTGGACGAGCTGTACCTCGTCGAGCAGGTTCGTCTGGCCGCGAAAGGCCACGTCGTCTGTCTCGCAGAGCGCGATGTGTTCGGCTTTGCGGGACGAGATGGGCGCGGGGGCGTCGTGGCTGTCGGGGGGCATCAGGGCTCCGAGAGGGCGCTGGCGGCGGCGCCAGGGGCGATCGTCACGGGGATCGGGGGCAGGCTCTCCGCCGCGCAGGCGGCGCAGAACGCGGCCTCGGCCTCGGGCTCGGGGAACATCGCCACGGCGACGTCTCCGCCGCCAGCGCCCGAGGGCTTCGCGGCGCCTCCATAGGACGCCGCGAGGTCCACGATGCGCCGCAGGCCAGGGGTCTCATACGCCAAGCCCGCCGCCTGGGCCATGTTGCAGAGCAGCATGAACCCCTCACGGAGCGCGGCGAGGGGATCAACGGTGAAGAGATCACAGAGCGCGGCGGACTCCACGGCGAAGGCCTCACGGCCCGACCACTGGAGGTATCGTTGCACCCGGGGGCCCGTGGAGGCCGACTGGCCGGAGTACACCGCGACGAGGCGCCGCGCCGGGAGCGGGCGGTGGCCGAGGCCCTCAAACCTCCGCACCCCACCAAACCACGAGGCCAGCACGTCTACCCCCGAGCCCGAGCCCTGCACCTCGTGGTGCACCCGCCGGGCCAGGGCCGCGTCGTCCGCCTTGGGGGCCAACCCAGCGGCGAGGCGCCCCGCGACAACAGCGGCGACGCAGGCCGCGGCGCTCCCGCCGAAGCCGGCCTTGCCCTCTCGCAGCGAGACCGGGTTCCAGTCAGAGAAGACGTAACGTCGCGCCGGGGCGCCGACGGCCTCCAGAGCGGCGCGGGCGAAGCGGTCATCGGCGGGGGTCTCGACGGCGTCGCCGGGGCTCACCACGCAGCGCACCCCACGATCCACGGCGGCGACGATCGCCGGGGCGCCGTCGAGCACGGCGTACTCCCCGACGAGCACGAGCTTGCCCGGCGCCAAGACCTTTAGCGCGGCATCAGCGGACGACAAAACGGGCAAGGGCCTCCTCGTCATCGGGCACACGCTGGGGGCCCTCGCCGATCTTGAGCACGAGCACCTCGTCCACGAGCACACGGAGGCGCTGGGCGATGTGCTCGGCGTGCTCGGCCTCGCAGAGGATCTTCACGTTGGGGCCCGCGTCCATCGTCCACCACGCGGAGATGCCTTGGCGGCGCAGATCCTCCACGGCGTCCATCGCCCACACCGAGGTTGACTTCCAGTACCGGATCGGCGGGTCGGCGGTCATCATCGTGGCGTGCATCTTGAGCGTCGAGCGCTCCATGGCCTGGCCGAGGCTCTCCAGATCCCGCTCCATGATCGCGTGCCGGGCCTCGCTCACGTCCCGGTCGGACGACAAGGTCCAGGCCTGGTACATCGGCGAGGTCTCCATGGTGTGGATCATGCCTTTGGTGGACGGCATCTTCTTCTGGCCGCCGTCGATGATCGCGACGACGATCCGCAGATCCCAGTGGTCACGCGGGGCGAGGTGCAGGCCGTGGGAGTCGCTGCCGTCGTTGAGCAGGCCCCGGCGCCACTCCACGAAGCCGCCCCACAACGACCGGCAGGCCGAGCCCGAGCCTTGGCGGGCCAGACACGAGAGCTCCTCGGGCGAGAAGCGCTCCCCGGCGGCGTCGGCGGCGGCGATGGTGAGCGCGGCGAAGGCGGACGACGACGAGGCGAGCCCGGCGGCGACGGGGAAGTTCGACTTGGTGATCACCCGCGCCGTGGGACGGCCGGGGGTGATGAGGTCGAGGTGTTTGAAGATCTTCTTGGCGTCCGCCGGGGTGGCGGGTTTGCCATCTACCCAAGCCACGTCGCGGGGGGAGTCCCAACGAACCGTCGTCTGGGTCTGAAACGAGTCGAGGGTCACCGAGATCGAGCTGGTCGACGGCAGGTTGAGGTCTACGTCTCGTTTGCCCCAGTACTTGACCAGCGCGATGTTGGGGTGAGCTATCGCCGTTGCCATCATGCCTCCGGGAGCCGACAAGCAAACGCCGGGATCTTACGACGCGCGGCGGCTTGGACAAGACCCTCTCCGCCATCGGGGCACAAGGCGAGCACGACGCCGCCTCCGCCCGCGCCGGAGAGCTTGGCGCCGAGAGCGCCGTTCTGGAGCGCCAGAGCGCACATCTCATCGAGGTCTGGCGTAGAGACGCCGATCTCGCCTAGCCGCGCGTGGGCCTCGTTCATGATCCCGCCCAAGGCGTGAGGATCGTGGAGCGAGAGGAGCGCGAGCTCCACAAGCTGGCCGAGGCGGTCAAGGGCGGGGTTCACCCCAGGCCGCCGAGACGCGACCCCGGCGACGAGCTGCCCCGTGTCTCCGGCGACCCCGCTGTCGAGCACAACGACGGGGTAGGACGGCATCTGGAGCGGCGCGGGGGCCTCTCCTCGGCGGTAGAGCACCGCCCCGCCCATGGCCACGACGCAGTGATCGAGGCCCGAGGGGTTCCCGTGAAAGACACGCTCGACGATGAAGCCGTCGTGGTGAAGCTCGGCGAAGTCTGGGGTGCGGCCCTCTCTCGCGGCGCGCGCGCGCAGGAGCGCGATGGCCAAGGCCGCCGAGCTGCCCATGCCGCGGCCGACGGGCAGGTCGGTAGAGATATCGACCTGGAGGCCCTCGGCGGGGAGCACGGCGCGCAGCGCGGTCATCAGGCGGTCGTCTTGAATGGAGGACTCGCCGAGCCGGGTAGGGCCCTCTACGTCGGTGAGCGTGACGGTGGTGCCCCGAGAGACGGCGGCGGCGATGGCGAGGTGGCCGACGACGACGCTGTGCTCACCCAAGAGGATGAGCTTGCCTGGGGCGCGCCCGGTGAAAGAGGCGCTCACGGCGCGCGCAGCCCGGCGAGCACCCGTCGTGCGGTCTCTTCAGAGAAGTCGCCCAAGCTGTGGAGCTTCGCCGCCACGACGAGGGCCTCGGCCCCGGTGGCCCCGACCATGGCCGCGACGCTGCGGGCGTGCATCCGCATGTGGCCCTGCTGGATGCCCTCCGTGGCCAAGGCGCGTAAGGCGCCGAGGTTCTGGATGAGGCCCACGGCGGCGATCACCCCGGCGAGCTGCCGCGCCCGGGGGTTGCCCAGAAGCGCCAAGTTCGCCTTCACCCGGGGGTGAACACGGATGGGGCCGCCGACGGTGCCCACCTGCAGCGGCAGCTCGATGGTGCCTTGCAGCGTGCCCTCGGCGTCGACGACCCAGCGGGTGAGGGGGCGGTACTGGCCGTCGCGGGCGGCGTAGGCGTGGGCCCCGGCCTCGATGGCGCGCCAGTCGTTGCCCGTGGCGATGGCGACGGGGTCTACGCCGTTCATCACGCCCTTGTTGTGGGTGGCGGCGCGGTAGGGGTCGGCCCAAGCAAAACGCCAGGCGGCGGCGATGCCCTCGGCGACCTCAGCGCCGGTCCCGCCCTCGGGGTCGAGGTGCTCCGGGCGCAGGCTCACCCGGGCGCGGGCGAGGCGGCGGTCGGCGAGGTTCGTGAGGATACGCAGGCCCACACGCTCGCCGGTGATCGCCTCCACCAAAGGCGCCAGACGCTCCACCAAGGTGTTGACCATGTTCGCGCCCATGGCGTCGACACAGTCGAGGTGCACGTGGAGCACGACGTAACGTTCGACGGGAGAGCCGGGCTCGTCGTAGGTGACGAGGCGCACGTCGATGCCGCGCAGGCCCCCGCCGCGCTCGTCTAGCTTGGGGTGAACCCCCGTGGCCGCGGCGAGGAGCGAGGGCAGCTCGGCCCGAATCAGGGCGGCGCAGGCCTCAGCGTCCCTTTTGGGAATGACCTGGAGCTGCCCGGTCATCACGCCGTCGTCGGCCTCAGCGAACACGCCCCCGGCGCGGCGGGTGAGCCGGGCCATGTTGGAGACGGCGGCGACGACGGAGGGCTCCTCGACGACCATCGGCACGGCGATGTCTTGGCCGTTCAACAGGAGGTTGATGGCGACGGAGAGCGGCAGCGGGAAGGTGGAGACGACGTTCTCCACCATGAGGTCCGCGGTCTCTAAAGGCAGCCCGTCGCTGAGGAACCCAGCGGTGTCGACGCCGAGGTGCGTCTCCAAGGCGTCGAGGCGCCCCTGGGGCAGCAGCTTGTAGAATCCGGGGATGCGGGAGCTCATACGGGGCGTGGTTAGCGCCCTCTTGACCTCTGCGCAAGGCATCAGCGGGTGTGGTACACAAGGGCGATGCGAACTCCCCTGCTCCTTGTCACCCTCACCCTCTGCGGCTGCGGCCCACACAAGGCACCTCGTGTCGTCGACACCGCAGAGACCGGGTCGGGGCCGCTTGTGGACTCGGAGGAGACCGGACGGGAGACTGGCGGGGAGACTGGCGGGGAGACGGGCGGCGAGACCGGCGACACCGGACGCGTCGAAGGAGCGCTCAGCCTCGACACCGTGCCGACCGTGGCCCGGGGCGCGGCGGGTGACGCCGTGGGCACCTCCGCCGCCCGGGTCGGCGACGCCTGGGCCATCGGCGCGGCCACCCGAGGCGGCGGCGTCGGGGCCGTGCTCCTGTTTGTCGCCCCCGAAGGTGAGCTCCTGGCCGAGGGCGCCGACGCCGTGCTCACCAGCAGCGGCGGCTACTTCGGCATCGGCCTCGCCGCGCTCTCAGACGGCGGCCTCGCCGTCTCGGCCTTCTGGGAGCCCACGGGCGGCACCCGGGCCGGCCGTGTCGATCTGTACACGGACGCCTTAAGCGCCTCCAGCCCCACCGCGTCGATCTTCGGGGAGTCCGACGCCCAGCTCGGAAACGGCCTCTTCGTCACCGGCAGCGGCTCGGAGGAGACCTTGTGGGCCCTCGGCATGGCCCAGGACGGCGCCGAGCAGGACTCCGGCGCGGTCTTCGGCTTCGGCGTTGAGGGCCTCAAGGGCGCCTTAGACGTCAACGACGCCACCACCCGGCTCTCCGGGGCCCAGAAGCTGGGCTGGTTCGGCTCCTCCGGCGCCGCGACGGATCTCGACGGGGACGGCGCCGTAGACCTCATCATCGGCGCCATGGGCGAAGACGGCGAGGCCGCCGCGTCCGGCGTGGCCTATGTCTTCTTGGACCCGCCCAAAGGGGACACGGTGAGCGCCGACGCCGACGCCAGGCTCGTGGGCCGCGGGGCGAACGACCAGCTCGGCAAGTCCATGACCGCCGGGGGTGACCTCGACGGCGACGGGCTGAACGACTGGGCGACGGGGGTGATGGAGGCCGAGCCCGGCGGTGAGGTGTGGCTTCTCTCTGGCGCCGCCCGAGGTCGCCTAGACCGTGACGACACGATGGCCGTGGTCGTCGCTGGCGCCGCCGGAGACCGCGTCGGCTTCTCGGTGCACAGCGCCGGAGATCTCGACGGCGACGGCTACGGTGAGCTGTGGGTCGGCGCGACCCGCCACGACGGCGGCGGCGTTGACGCCGGGGCCTTCTCGTTGATCTACGGCCCCCACAGCGGCAGCCGCAGCTTTGACGACGGTGCGCTGTGGCTCGGCCCCGAGGCCGGGGCGAAGGCCGGCAGCAGCGTGAGCGGCGACGCCGAGACCTTCTTCTTGGGCGCTACCGGCGCTGACGCAGGCGCCGGGGCGGTGTGGGGCCTCAGCCTCTAGGCCTCAGCCTCTAGGCCGAGGCCCAAACAGCCGAATCAGAGGGTCGAGTCGCCCGCGCCCTTGTAGAAGTTCTCCAGGATGTCCCAGTAGTTCTTCTCGACGACGCGGCGCTTGATCGACATCTTCGGGGTCAGCTCGCCGCTGTCGATGCTCAGCTCGTGGTCGAGCAGGTGGATGTACTTGATCGTCTCGTAGCTGGCGATGGTCTTGTTCAGCTCAGCGACGTCCGCCATGATCAGGTCGTGGACCTCCTTCTTGGCGGAGAGCTCGGCGTAGCTGCCGCTCGCCCAGGCGTGGCCTTGGGCCGCGGCCCACTTCGCCACCTGCTCCTGGTTGATCGTGATGAGCGCGACGCAGAAGTTGCGTTTGTCGCCGTGCATGACGATCTGGGAGACGTAAGCCGTGCGGGTCTTGAGCTTGTTCTCGATCTCTTGGGGCGCGATGTTTTTGCCGCCCGCGGTGACGATGATGTCTTTTTTGCGGTCGGTGATCTTGAGGAAACCTTCAGCGTCGAGGGCGCCGATGTCGCCGGTGTGCAGCCAGCCGTCGTCGCTGAGCACCTCCTTCGTGTCTTCGGGGCGGTTGAAGTAGCCGCGCATCACCCCACGACCGGAGAGCAGGATCTCGCCGTCGCTGGCGATCTTCGCCTTCACGCCGGGCAAGGCCACGCCGACGGTGCCGAACTTAAACTGGTCGGGGCGGTTCACGAAGCTCGCCGCAGAGGACTCGGTGAGGCCGTAGCCCTCCAAGACCAGGATGTCGGCGGCGTGTAAGAACTCGGCGATCTCTTTGGAGAGCGGGGCGCCGCCGGAGACGAAGTACTTGATGCGCCCGCCAAACAGCGCCTTGAGCTTGGAGAACACGAGCTTGTCGGCGAGCTTGTGTTTGAGCGCGAGCAGGCCTGAAGGCTCTTGGCCCCCTTGGCGCAGCCGGGAGACCTCGCCGCCCACGCCGATGGCCCACTTAAAGATGGCGTACTTGATGCCGCCGCCCTCTTTGGCGCCGCTCACGACCTTGTTGTAGACCTTCTCGAAGATGCGGGGCACCGCGCCCATGACCGTGGGCTGGGTGGCCTGGAGGTTGGGCACGAGGCTGTCGAGATCCCCATCGACGACGGTGGGCATACCCACACGGATAAACCCACACTCCAGCACCTTCGCGAAGCTGTGGGCGAGGGGCAAGAAGAGGTACTGTTTGCCCGAGGGCCCGAGCAGGCCCAGGCGGTCGATGGCCTCGGCCTCAAACACCCAGCAGTCGTGCACGAGCATCACCCCTTTGGGTTTGCCCGTGGTGCCCGAGGTGTAGATGAGCGTGGCCAGGTCGTCGGGGCCCAAGATGTTGATCGCCGCGTCGTACTCGCCGGGGTTCGCCGCGTCCCACTGTTTGCCTTTGGCCTCCAGCTCCTCCAGGGAGAGCACGAAGCCGTCTGCGCTGCCTTTGCCGTCCACGAGGATGATGTTCTTGAGGCCAGGGAGCTTCTCGCGCTGGGAGAGGAGCTTGTCGGCCTGCTTCTGGTTCTCGGCGAAGACGAAGCGCGTCTCGGAGTCGTTGATGATGTACTCGCAGTCCTCCGGCGTGTTCGACGGGTAGATCGTCGTCGTCGCCCCCGTGGCGCAGAGGATGCCCATGTCGATGATCACCCACTCCGGCCGGGTGGAGCAGAGGATCGCCACCCGCTGCTTCTTCTCAAGGCCGACGGCGTGCAGGCCGCAGGCGATGTTGCGGGCGCGGGCGCCACACTCCCCCCAAGTCAGGGTGTACCAGGACTTGTCGGGGCGGCGGCCATACATCGCGTCGGCGTCCGGGGTGGAGCGCACGCGGTGGTGCCACATCTCGGGGACAGACTTGAAGGACGTGGTGGTCTCGGCGTTCGCCATGGGGGCCTCTCACGAAGGTGGGTCGAAGGGGGATTATGCGACGACGCTGGGCGTCGGTGCGGAGGGCGGACGTTTGAGGGGATAGACGCCGAGCTGGCGCAGCGCCTTGAGGCCCTCTTCTCGTGCGGTCGCGGTGAGCGCGCTGTGGTGCTCGTTCTTGCTCCACACGAAGAGCCGCAGCGTCACCCACTCCGGGGTGACCTCCAGCAGCTCGACGGCGGGAGCGGGCTCGGCCAAGGCGCGGGGGTCGTCACGAACGACGGCGAGGAGCGCCTCCCGGGCGGCGTCGAGGTCAAGATCGGGGGCGACGGGGAAGACGAGCGCGGCCCGGCGTGTGCCCCGGCGGCTGATGTTCTCGATGAGCGCGCTGGCGACGATGCCGTTGGGCATGAAGTAGGTGTTCCCGTCGTGGCTGTCTAAGGTCGTCATAAAGAAGCCGACCTCACGGATGTTCCCCGAGGCTTTGCCCCCGAGCACCACGGCGTCCCCGGCTTGAAACGGCCGCACGGTCAACAAGAGCGCCCCGGCCGCGGCGTCGGAGAGGTAACCCTTGAGGCCGAGGCCGATGGCGATGGTCGCGCCGCCCAAGGCCGCGGCGATGGCGTTGGAGATCGCCGAGAGGTTCAGCACATGCACGGCGGCGGAGAGGCCGATGAGCAAGATGAGCGGCTGCACCGCGACGGTGAGCATCTGGCGCACGAGGGGGTCGAGCTCGGTGCGCTCTAACCCTCTGGAGGCGAGGCTCCGCGCCCAGCCCGAGAGGTAGCGCGCGCTGATGAGGATGCCCGCGGCGTAAACGAGGCGAACCCAGAAGCTCCAGTCGTCCACGAGGCTCCTCTCTCAGCCCGCCGAGGGGGCGCGGGTGATGGGATACGGCGCGGTGAGACCGTCGCTGACGAGGTGGCAAGCGACGACGTGGCCTGGGGCGACCTCGACGGTCGGCGGGCTCACCTGGCTGCACTTCGGCAAGGCGTGGCGGCAACGGGGGTGGAAGGTGCAGCCCGGCGGCGGCCGCATCGGGCTCGGCACGTCGCCCTCCAACAACACCCGGTCCTTGGGGCGACCGGGGCGCGGCTTGGGGATCGCCGAGAGCAGGGCTTGGGTGTAGGGGTGGCGCGGCGAGTCAAAGAGCTCGTCCGCCGTGCCCATCTCGACGATGCGGCCGAGGTACATCACCGCCACGCGGTCGGAGATGTGTTTTACGACGGCGAGGTTGTGGGCGATGAACAGGTACGAGAGCCCCAGCTCCCCCTGCAGCTCTTTGAGCAGGTTGATGACCTGGGCCTGAATGGACACGTCAAGGGCGGAGACGGCCTCGTCACAGACGATGAAGCTCGGGTTCAGCGCCAAGGCCCGGGCGATGCCGATGCGCTGGCGCTGGCCGCCGGAGAACTCATGGGGGTAACGCTCCAAGGAGTCGTCCCGCAGGCCCACCCGGCGCATGAGCGCCGCCACACGCTCACGCAGCGCCGCGCCTTTGGCGATGCCGTGGACCTCAAGGGCCTCGCCGACGATGCGCTCGACGTTCATGCGGGGGTTCAGCGAAGAGTAGGGGTCTTGGAAGATGATCGACATGCGCTGGCGAAGCTGGCGCAGCTCCTCCTGGGGCATGGCGAAGATGTCTTTGCCCTCAAAGATCGCCCGGCCCCCGGTGGGCTCGATGAGGCGCAGGATCGTGCGCCCGGCGGTGGTCTTGCCGCAGCCCGACTCGCCGACGAGGCCCACGGTCTCCCCGCGCCGCACGGTGAACGACACGCCGTCTACGGCCTTGACCTGGCCGACCACCCGGCTCAACAGGCCCCGGCGGATGGGGAAGTGTTTTTGAAGGTCGGTGACCTCCAGCAAGACCTCACCGGATGACGACACGCTCATACGTTCACCCCCTGGCGCTTCGCCTCAACAACGTGGCAGGCGACGACGTGGCCAGCGCCGTGCTCCAAGAGCGCGGGCTCGGACTCCGCGCAGCGCGCCACGGCCTGGGGGCAGCGGTTGCGGAAACGGCATCCGCTGGGGAAATCCAAGGGGCTAGGCACCGATCCTTCGATGGGGATGAGGGGGCCGCGCTGCCCGTCAAGGGCGGGCATGGATCGGAAGAGGCCCTGGGTGTAGGGGTGCGTCGGCGTGTCGAAGAGCGTCTGCACGTCGGCGCGCTCGACGACCTTCCCGGCGTACATCACCACCACGTCGTCCGCCATCTCAGCGACCACGCCCAGATCGTGGGTGATGAACAGGATCGCCGTGCCGTTTCTCGCCTGCAGCTCCCGCATCAGGTCGAGGATCTGCGCCTGCACGGTGACGTCGAGGGCGGTGGTGGGCTCATCCGCGATGAGCAGCTTGGGGTTACAGGCCAAGGCCATGGCGATCATCACCCGCTGGCGCATCCCGCCGGAGAGCTGGTGCGGGTGCTCGTCTACCCGGGCCTCGGGGGAGGGGATCTTCACCTCTTTGAGCATCTGGATGGCGTGCTCACGGGCCTGGGCGCGGGTCATGCCCTTGTGCAGGCGTAAGCTCTCGCCGATCTGGTCGCCGACGGTGAACACGGGGTTCAATGACGTCATCGGCTCCTGGAAGATCATCGCGATCTTGTTGCCGCGGATGTCTTGCAGCTCGGACTCGCTGAGCGTGGTGAGGTCTTTGCCCTCAAAGAAGATGTGGCCCCCGGCGTGAACGCCCGGCGGGCTGGGGATGAGCCGCAGGATCGAGAGCGCGGTGACGGACTTGCCTGAGCCCGACTCGCCGACGACGGCCAGGGTGCGCCCGGGGCGGATCTCGTAGCTCACGCCGTCCACGGCGCGGGCCAAGCCGCCCTCCATCTTGAAGTAGGTGCGCAGATCCTCAATCTTGAGCAGCGCGTCGTCGCTCATGCCCGCCCCCGCAGCTTGGGGTCGAGGGCGTCGCGCAGGCCGTCGCCCAAGAGGTTGAAGCTCATCACCGCGAGCACGATGAGCAGGCCCGGCCCGATGGTGATCCACGGCGCGGTGCGCATAAACTCGCGCCCGTCGTTGATGATGCTGCCCCAGGTGGCCGTAGGCGGCGGCACGCCCAGGCCCAAGAACGAGAGGCTGGCCTCGGTCAAGATCGTCCCGCCGATGGCCAAGGAGGCGTTCACGATCACCGGGGCCATGGCGTTGGGCAAGATGTGCCCGAGGATGATGCGGGAGTCGGGGATGCCCATGGCCCGGCAGGCCTGCACAAAGTCTTGCTCTTTCAGCGTGAGCACCTGGGCGCGCACGATGCGGCTCACGCCCATCCAGCCGGTGAGGCCCAAGATCACGACGATGAGGAACAACGACTGCGCCCCCGCCGAGCGGAACAGCCCGACGATGGCCAGGAGCAGGACGAGGCGCGGCAAGGCGAGGAGGAGATCGACCATCCACATCGACACGCGGTCTACCCAGCCGCCGAAGTAGCCGGCGACGGCGCCGATGAGCGCGCCCAAGGTGGCCGAGAGGCCCACGGCGATGAAGCCGATGGAGAGCGAGATGCGGGCGCCGTAGAGCGAGCGCGAGAGCAGGTCGCGGCCGAAGTCGTCGGTGCCCATCCAGTAGCCGGGCTGGGGCGGGAGGCTCTTGCCGCCGACGTCCAAGGCGTCGGGGTCAAAAGGCGCGACGAGCGGCGTGAGCAGGGCGAGCACGATCATCCAGCTCACGATGTGCAGGCCGAAGACCCCGGCGCGGTTGCGCTGAAACTGCTTGACCAGCTCGGCGGTGGGGCTACGCACGGCGTCTTTGGGCGGCGGCGGCTGCTGTCCGGCCCAGGTCGTGTAGCCGACGAGGCCCACCACCCCAAACCACGCGATGAGCGCGATCCAGGGGTGCAGGCCCGAGCCGCCTTGCTCGGGGAACAGGAGCTCACCCAGACGCGGAAACCCGGCCACGGCGGCCCAGATCAAGATGAGGAGCTGCACCGAGAGCCCGATGGCGTTCGGCCAGTCCCCCCGCAGGAGGTGGCCAAGGCCAGGGACGTAGCCCAAAGGGCTCGGCTTGTGGTCTTGTGGTGTCACGGGGGCCCCCATCACTCAAACCGGATGCGGGGGTCCACCACCGCGTAGAGCAGGTCCGCCACGAGGTTGCCCACGACGACGAGCATCGTCAGGATGAAGAAGCAGGCGATGATGAGCGGCGTGTCTTGGGAGAAGATCGCCTGCACGATGAGCCGCCCCATGCCCGGCCAGGCGAAGATGCTCTCGACGAGCACCGCGCCGGAGACCAAGAACGGGAGCTGCATCCCCAAGATCGTGATGATCGGCAGCAGCGCGTTTCTCAGCGCGTGCTTGAGCACCACGACGTACTCCGGCAGGCCCTTGGCCTTCGCCGTGCGGATGTAGTCCTGGCGAATGACCTCCAGCAAGCTCGACCGCATGTACCGGGCGACAGACGCCGCGGACGACACGCCCAAGGCCACGCCGGGCAAGACGAGGTGGCTGAGCTTGTCCCAGGTCTGCTGGGAGGGGGTCATGTAGTCGTGCATGACCGGGTCGATCATGCCCGAGGTGGGCAGAACCGGCCACCACAGCCCGAAGACGAGCTGCAGCACCAAGGCCAGCCAGAAGCCGGGCATGGAGTAGAAGAACAGCGAGAGCACCGAGAGCCCGCCGTCGAGGGCGCTGTACTGCCGCGCGGCCTGAACGATGCCCAGCACGACGCCGACGAGGTTGATGACGATGAGCGAGAGCAGGCTCAGCACGAGGGTGTTCGGCAAGGCGTCGAGCACGATGTCAAACACCGGCCGCTCTTGAGAGATCGACCGCCCGAAGTCCCCTTGGAGGAGGTTCAGCATCATGATGCCGTAGCGGGTGACGGCGGGCTTGTCTAGGCCCCACTTCTCGGTGATCGCCTGCCGCACCTCGGGCGGGGTCTCCGGGGTGAAGAACCGATCCGTGGCGTCGCCCGGCGACAGCTCAATCAAGAAGAAGATCAAGGTGATGACCCCCCACAACAGGGGCAGGGCCATCGCCAGCTTCTTGAGCGTATACGTGAACATCCTCTTCCTTCACCCGCGCCGGGTCACTGAGGGTACTTGACCTCGTTCGCGGGCACCCACCAGGCGTCCATGCGCCGGTACTGGGAGAGGATGTCTACCCGCACGTCCTTAAACCGGGAGTGAACGGCGACGATCTCGTCCATCCAGTACAAGAAGGTGTAGGGCTGATCCTCGTAGATCAGGCGCTGGGCCTCCTTGATCATGGCGTTCGACTTCGCGTCGTCGGGCTCCTCCAGAGCCTCGGCGATGAGCTTGTCTACCTGGGGGTTTGAGTAGCCGGTGAAGTTGAACTCGTACTTCTCGCCGCTGTGCCACATCGGGTTCATGTCCGGGGCCAACGACGCGCTCCAGCCCGAGAGCGCGGCCTCGTAGTCCTTCTTGCGCAGGCGCTCAAAGAAGGTGTTCGACTCGACCTGCTCGATCTGCATGTCGACGCCGATGGCCTTGAGGTTGTCTTGCACGACGACGGCGGCCTTGTTGCGCCGGGCGTTGCCGCTGTTCGTCAAGAGCGTGAACCGGAAGGGCTTGCCGTCGCGGTCGAGCACGCCGTCGTTGTTCGTGTCTTTCCAGCCCAGCGCCTCAAGCTCGGCCTTGGCCTCGGCGACGTTCAGCGGGATGAGCGGGATGTCGTTGTTGTGGGTCTCACAGAGCGCCGGGGTGACCGTGCTCACGGCGCGGCGGCCGTAGACCTCGCCGTCTTCAGTCGTGAGCAGGTCCTTGATGAGCTTGTCGATGTCGATGGCCTTCGTGAGCGCGCGGCGGGCGGCCACGTCTCCGAAGATCGGGTGGCGCTTCACCTTGGACCAGTCCAGCGTGTCCTTCGCCGTCTCTTTCTGGGCCTTGTAGTCGGCGGAGTCGAAGTTGTTCCAGGCGATGTAGTCGTTGGAGCGCCAGCCCCGGCGATAGAAGCTCAGCTCGGGGTTCGACTTCTTGAGGCGCGCGGCGTCGGTGGGCAAGATCGCCGTCATCAGGTCGATGGCGCCCGACTCCAGCTCCACCAGACGGGTGGCGTACTCGGGGATGATCTTGAAGATGATGCGGTTGAGCCGAGGCGTCATCTCTTTGGGCCCAGAGAACTTCTCGTTGGGCACGAGCACGATGCGGGAGTCGGGCTCCCACTTGTCGATCTTCCACGGCCCCGTGGTGACCGGGTTCTTGTGGAAGTCGTTGCCGCGAAGGCTGGCGCGGTCGGCGTTCTCTAAGACGTGTTTGGGCGACGGCGCGAGGCCCGCGTGCTGCAACATCGTCGCGGTGTTGTACGCCTTCTGGTAGTGGAACTCGACGTTGTAGTCGTCGATGACCAGGGGCGCCTTGCCCGGCACCATCTTCTCCAGCATCGACTGCCGGGGGCTGGCCACGACGGGGTCTAAGACGAGGTCGTAGGTGAACTTGAGGTCGTGGGCGGTGACGGGTTTGCCGTCGGACCAGCTCACGCCCTCACGCAGCTTCACCTTGAGGATGGTGTGGGTGTCGTCCCAGGTCCAGGACTCATAGAACGCGGGCTCATACTTCAAGGAGCAGTCGAAGGTCGCCTCGAAGTTGTCCATGTTCAGGTTCGAGATGAGCGCGCTGTCCGAGGCCGACTGGGAGACGGCGTAGAGCAAGGAGTCGGCGTCGGAGAGCTCAGCGATCACCAAGGCGTCGCGGCGTCCGCCGAGCTCCTCCACCGAGGGCTCCTTGCCTGGGCCCTGGCTCGTCGTGGGGCCGCCTGTGGAGGCCGTGGGGCCGCCGTCGCCTTTGTCGCCGGAGCAACCGACCAGCCCGGCGAGCATCACCAGGGGCAGGGAGCGCCCCGCGCCTCGTAGAAGGGGCGAGAGGGCGCTGGACGACGGGGCGGTGATGATCATCGGTGGTGGTCCGGGGAGGAGTGGTGGTGACACGGTGGACGAGTATACCGCGTAGACTGGCGCGCTCACAAGCGGGTCGCACCGTTGACGGGGGAAGGTGCTATCCTGAGGCCTACTGACCGACTACGCGCCGGGAGCCCCCATGCCCTCGCTGAACACCGCCGGATCTAAGAAGACCCGCATCCTCTTCATGAAGTACCACGAGGCCGCCGACCAGCAGCCGCTCTCGAAGAAGGCCGCCGAGAAGCTGGGCATCTTCCCCTCGTTGCCGCTCTTGGGCCTCGCGTCGTGGGTGCGCCAGAACGGCTTCCACGACGTACACTTCTTAGATCTGCACGCGATGAACCTGCTCCCCGCCGAGGGGCGCCAGCGCGTGGCCGACATCAAGCCCCAGATCGTCGCGCTCACGGCCAAGACCCTTGGCTGGCCCGCGGTCATCGAGATCGCCCAGATGGTTCGTGAGGTCTGCCCCGAGGCGATCATCGTGCTCGGCGGCCCGCACCTCTCCCTCTACGCCGAAGAGTCGCTGTCGTGGCCCTGCTTCGACCTCGCCGTGGTCGGCGACGGCGAAGAGACCTTCTTGGAGATCTGCGAACGTTTTGAGGCCGGGCACAACCTCCTCGGCATCGACGGCACCGTCGTGCGCATGAAGGACGGCTCCGTCGTGCGAAACGGCCCCCGGGCCCTGCCCAAAGACATCGACCGTTACCCGATGCCCGCCTGGGATCTGGTCGACATCCCCAGCTACCACTGCCTCACTCTGCTTCGCCCCTTCGCGACGATGGTGACCACCCGGGGCTGCCCCTGGCACTGTGGGTATTGTTCGCAGGTCTACAGCGAGAAGCTGCGCTTCCGCTCGCCCGAGCTCGTCGTGGACGAGATGGAGTTTCTGGAGAAGGAGCACGGCGTCCGTGAGATCGTGATGTTTGATGAGACCTTCACCATCGGCAAACGCCGGATGAAACGTTTCTCTGAGCTGGTCCAGCAGCGCGGCCTCAAGGTGAAGTTCAACATCCGCGCCCGGGTGGACACGGTGGACCGCGAGGTGCTGCGCTGGCTCAAGCAGGCGGGCCTGCGCTCGATCCACATGGGTGTTGAGGCCGGGACCGACCGTGTGCTCAAGATCATGAACAAACAGATCACTCGCGACCAGACGCGTAAGGCCTTCCGCATCGCCCGGGAGGAGGGCATCGAGACGCGCGGCTACTTCATGATCGGCTACTACGACGCCACGCCCGAGGACGTGGAGGAGACGATGAACTTCGCCGCCGACATCGGCCTCGACTGGGCGTCGTTCTCTGTGGCGACAGCCTTGCCCGGCACGGATCTGTACACGATCAGCCAAGAGCGCGGCTATGTGAGCGGCGATTTTTGGCGTGAGTACACCGTGAACGGCGGCGGGCTCTTGCCCCAGCTTGAGACGGAGACCTTCACCGCCGAGCAGCTCCGGGCGTATCGCACCAAGGCTTACCTCAAGTTCTACATGCGCCCCGACCTCATCCGCCGCAAGCTCTCGAAGTCTGAAGGCCGCGAGGAGCTCATGGAGATGTTGGGCGGGGCTACGGTGCTCAGCGAGATCGTCAAGTCTACGGTGATGCGGCGCATTCCCCAGGTGGGTCTGGGCAAGATCGCGACGGTCTGACGGCGGTGCTCGGGTGGTGTGCTCTGGGCGCGGCGCTCGCCGAGCCCCTCATCGTGCGGGTAGAGGACCGTGGCGGTCGCCTCTCCGGTGAGGTGACCGTTGAGCTCGTGGCCGACGCGCCGTCCACCTTCGTCGCCCGGGATGACGGCCAGCCGCCGGACGTGAAGGCCGGAGACGCCGTGTTCACCGCGCTCCTCGACCCCGCGCCGCCCGGGACAAACCTGAGCGCCCGGCTCTTGGTGGCGGAGGTGTGGACGGCCCCGGCGAAGGCGCGGCGCCCAGACGGCCCCGGCCCTGAGCTGCGCCTGCGCCTCGGCGTCGATGGCCTGCTCAGCTCAGCGGCGGAGGAGGCCGTCGGTCAACCCGATGAGGCGGCTGGACCGGGCTCGGTCTGGCTGTGGGCCCTCGCGGCGAGCGGCTGGGGCGCGGCGGCGGCGCTGGGGGCGCGGCTGATTCAGGCCCGGCGGGGCTCAGCCCAGGCCGCCGACGCCGCCGGATCGTAAGGCGTCGGGGTCGATCTCGTACTCTTTGAACCAGCGGTAGAGCGTGTTTCGGGAGACGCCGAGGCGCCCGGCGAGGGCCTTCACGTTGCCGTTCACGGCGAAGAAGAGCTGGCGTAAGGACTCGGCGCTGGGCTTCGCGCTGCGGTCGGCGACGATCGGCGCGGCCAGGCTGGGGGAGGGAGGCGCGGCGGGGCTAGGCTCTTGGGCGCTCACGGCGAGCTGAATCCAGTCCGAGGGCCGCAGGCAGTCGGCGTCGGACTGCTCCACACACAGGCGCTCGATCCAGGCGTCGAGCTCACGCACGTTCCGGGGCCAGCGGTAACGCAGCATCAAGAGCATGAGGCTGCGGTGGATGTCGAGGGGCCGACCGGCGTGGAGGCGCACAAAGTGCCGGGCGAGGAGCGGGATGTCTTCAGGGCGCTCACGAAGCGAGGGCACATGCAGCGCCCAGCGCAGGCGCCCGAAGAGATCCTCGCGAAACTGGCCCTGGGCGACGAGCACGGAGAGGTCGCGGTGGGTGGCGGCGACAAAACGTACGTCGGCTTTGTGCACCTGGCTTGAGCCGACGGGGCGGTACTCTTGCTCTTGAAGCAGGCGCAGGAGCGCGACCTGCAGGCCCGGCGGCGCCTCGCCGATCTCATCGAGAAACAGCGTGCCCCCTTCGGCGGCCTGGACGAGGCCGCTGCGCTCGCGGTCGGCCCCGGTGAAGGCGCCGCGGGTGTGGCCGAAGAGCTCGGAGAGCAAGAGCGCCTCGGGCATGGCCCCGCAGTTCACCGCGACGAAGCGCCCTTGTCGGCCGCTGGCGAGGTGGACCTCTTGGGCGATGAGCTCTTTGCCGACGCCGGTCTCGCCTTGCACGAGCACCGTCGTCATTCGTGGCGCGACGCGGTCCACGTCCTCCAAGAGCCGAGAGAGCTTCGCGCTGCCGCCGATCAGCCGGGGGTGCGGGCGCGGGGTGAAGCTGCGCGGCGCGCGGTGCAAGAGCAGGAGGATGTTGCCCAGGCCGAGGATGTCCCCCTCACGCAGGGCGGTGCGGGTGAAAGACTGCCCGTTGACGAAGGAGCCGTTGAGGCTGCCCGCGTCGCGCACCTCGACCCCTTGATCGCCGAGCTTCACCTCACAGTGGGCCCGGGAGAGCAGGGGATCGTCGAGGTTCCCGGCGCCCAGCTCACCGCGACCGCGGCCCAGCACCAAGGGCGGCCCGGCGACGAGCGCCCGGCGCACCCCGACGGCGTCCTGACGGATGTGGTGCACCACGGTCAAGACGTTGGTGTTGGTGTCGACCCCCCCGGCGTCTTCGGAGTCAACGTCATGCAGGGTCTTCTCAAGCGATGACATGGCGCCGACGGGCCTGGGTAGGAGTGGGGTGCGTGAGCGGGGGGCGTGACAGGGGCGCCTTATCATAACCCAGGCGCGCAGAGACCAGGGGTGTCCCCTCGTGAAGCTCCGCCGGGTCGGGCCCCACAAACAAGAAGGGCGCCCCAAGCGGGGACGCCCTTTGAAGGGTGAACGGGCCGATCAGGCCATCGAGGCGAGCCAGAACACGAGCTCAAACAGCCGCGTGTTGAGCGTGGCGCTGAGCAGGATGACACCCACGATGGTGATCAGCTCGTTGGGGTTCAGGGCGCGGTCGCGCAGATCGAAGCGCGGAGCGTCGATGCTGGCGCGGCGCGTGGTGGGCATCGACCGGCCGCGGGGCGCGGCGAGGCGGAGCGGGGCGGTCAGGGTGATCATGTTCCCTCCTTGGGCGTGACGAGGTCGCGGCGCGCTCTCGCGGAGCGGTCGCGGTGAGGCGCCGACAAAGGCGCGGCCGATCGCGAAGGCGACCGATGGACGTTGTGAGGTGCGGGCAGCCCTCAGCGAAGCCAGGCGCGCGACGTGACGCGCCTACGGCGACGCCGCAGGGGTTGGAGAGAGGGTCGGGACAAGCCTCAGGCACAAGCGTCGCCGACATTCATAAAATAACCCGTCCACGGCCTCGGTCCAGCGCCGAACGGACACAAACTGTCCGATCAACGGGGCGGCGTTAACATTTTTTGAGCGAAGATCTCTGGGATCAGATCGCGAAAAAATGCTCGAAGAACGAGTCTTATGGACGACGCGCCACGAAGGTCCAGGCGCGATGGAGCGGCCCGAAGACGGGGTGCGCCCGCAGGCGGTCCTCCCAGGCGATCAGCGCCTCCAGGCTCAAGGGCCCAGCGGCCTGCTCAAACGGGCCCGAGAGCACATAGTGGCTCGGCTTGAGCAGGAGCAGCTCCCAACCTTGGAGCAGATCGCGCAGGCGGGCCTCGGAGAAGGTGCGCACGAAGCGGTCGCCGGGCATGAGGAGGGGGCCCTCCGCGTCTAAGGCGGCGAGGCTGCCGGGCGCGGCGTCGGCGGACATCAGCCAGCCGAGCTCGGCCTCTACGGCGCCGAAGAGCAGGCCGCCCGGCCGGAGGTTCGCCGCGGCGCGCTCCAGGCAAAGGTCGGGATCCTCGACATAATTGAGGAGCTCAACGGCAAAACACAGATCAAACGGCCCCTCGTCGCCCAGGCGCTCCGCCGTCGTCCAGCGCAGGTCCAGGCGCCCGGCCCGACCCGCCGCCGACCACAAGAGGCGCTCCAGGCTTCGGCGATCCGCCTCTACGGCGAGCACCTCAAGGCCCCGATCGAGCCAGAGCTGGGTGAAGCGGCCCACGCCCGCGCCTAAGTCCAGGGCCCGGCCCGTCGCGGGCAGCCACGGCGCAAAATGATGCAGGTAGAGGGCGCGCTCTAAGAGCTTCGCCTCGTGGTTGGGGGCGTCCGGGGCCATAAAGTTGAGCCACTCGGGGTGCTCGGCCCAGGCCCGGGTGAGGCCGACGAGGTTCTCGAAGGCGGGGCTCGGCGCCGGGCCCCCGTCGCAGACCTCAGCCAAGCGGGGATCTCCGCAGGCCAAGCGGAACGATCGCCCGATCCAGGGGGTGAGCGCGCGCGCCTCAAAGGGCGGCCCGGGCGGGAGGTTCGGCGTGGCGCCGTCGGCGCAGCGGGCGGTGCTGAGGCTCATCGGCGTCGTCATAACCCTGAGCCTCGGCCCTCGGAGCGCCCCCAGGCCGGGAAGGATCGTAAGAACGTGAGATTTGAGAGGGGGTGGCGCTTGACAGAGGGCGAAGTCAAGACCATGCTGACACTGTTCCTGGTGCTCCCCAGAAAGACTCATCAACCGCTGGAGGTCTCATGCGTTGGCGTCCGTCCCCCCGCCCGAAGCCGGGCCCGAAGAAGTAAACCCTTCTCGGCATGATGACCCCGCCAGTCCCCCTGGCGGGGTCACTCGCTTCAGGATCAGCGGATCAGGCCCGCGTCGCCTCGTCGAGCAGGGCGCGCACGACCTGTAAGGTCATGCCGTGGCCCGGTCGGCGCACCTCGACCTCGGCGTAGAGCCTGGCGCCGAGCAGGCTCAGATCCCCCAGGAGGTCCAAGGCCTTGTGCCGCACGGGCTCATCGGCGGCGCGTAGGCCCTCGGGGTTGAGCACGCCGCGCTCGCGGCAGAAGACGACGGCGTTCTCTAAGCTGCCGCCCCGGGCGAGCCCCGCCGCACGAATACGCTCGACCTCCTCCAAGAACCCGAAGGTGCGCGCCCAGGCCAGCTCGGCCAAGAAGCTCTCGGGGCTCACGCTGAGCTGCACACGCTGTTCGCCGATGGTGGGGTGGTCAAAGTTGACCGTCACCCGGAGGTGCAGGCCTGTCTCCGAGGGCCGCAGGATCACCTCCCGGTCACCGTCGGAGAGCGTCATGGGCCGGGTGAGGCGCAGGACGTTCACCTCGGCCGCTTGGGCGACGATCCCGGCGGCGAGGGCGCGCTCGGTCCAAACGCCCGCGGAGCCGTCGAGCACGGGGATCTCCGGGCCCTCCACCTCGATGCGCGCGTTGTCGATGCCCAAGGCGTAGAGCGTCGCGAGCAGGTGCTCGACGGTGCTCACCGAGGCCTCCCCTTCGCCCAAGGTGGTCGCCAAGACCGTGGAGCGCACATGGCTCACCGCCGCGGGGAGCTCCGGGGCGCCGGGGAGATCCACCCGCACAAACCGAACGCCGTGGTGGGGCGGCGCCGGGAGCGCGCGGGCCTTACACCACACGCCCGTGTGAAGGCCGACGCCCTCGGCGACGACGGGCGCGGCGATGGTCTGCTGGGGCGGGTTTAGGCGCATCCGTTGGCCAGTGTAGCCCTGTGAATGGACGTCGGCGCCCTATTCTTTGCTCGGGCCGGGCAGCCCCGCCACGGTCTGACCGGGCTTGATCTGGTTGGACTCAAACCAGCCCCGGTTCATCTCTAAGGCGTAGAGCGCGGGGCCTGAGCTGCGCACGCCGTCCCGGGTGAGGGGCCGCATGTCCTCGATGTTGAGGATCACGCCCTGGGCGTCGAGGTAAGCGATGGAGAGCGGGATGGTCGTGTTCTCCATCCAGAACGAGCGGGGCTGGGGTTCGGGGTACACAAAGAGCATCCCGGCGTCGGCGCCGATGGCCTCGCGGAACATGAGCCCGTTGTGCCGCTCGCTGGGCGTGTCGGCGACCTCGACGGTGATCGACACCTCGCCCAAGGAGAGGGAGGTTGTGGGCAAGAGCGTCTTGGGCCCGCAGCCCACGGCCAAGAAAGAGGCCAAAAGAGGCGACCACTTCATCTCAGAACAGCTCCTCTTGCTCTTTCTCTTTGGCGATGGGGCGGAAGGTGAGGCCCAGGTGCTCATATCCCAGCCGACCCACGACGCGCCCGCGGCTCGTGCGCTGCAAGAAGCCGTGCTGAATCAGGAACGGCTCGTAGACCTCCTCGATGGTGTCGGGCTCCTCACCGATGGCGGCGGCGAGGTTCGTGAGGCCGACGGGTCCGCCGTCAAACTTCTCGACGATGGTGCGCAGGATGCGGATGTCCATGCCGTCGAGGCCGAAGCGGTCTACCTGGAGGCGCTCCAATGCGGACTGGGTGAGGGGGAGGTCGATCACCCCTTTGCCCTCGACCTGGGCGAAGTCACGCACCCGCTTGAGCAGGCGGTTCGCCACGCGCGGCGTGCCTCGGCAGCGCCCAGCGAGCTCCCGGGCGCCCTCGCCGGTCATCTCGACGCCGAGGCGCTGGGCCGAGCGCACCAAGATGCGCTCCAGCTCGGCGGGGGTGTAAAAGTCCATGCTGCACTGGATGCCGAAGCGCGCCCGCAGCGGCGAGCTGAGCAGGCCCGTGCGGGTGGTGGCGCCGATGAGCGTGAACCGCTTGAGCGGCAGCTTCACCGACTGCGCGCCGGGCCCAGAGCCGATGAGCACGTCGATCTCGTAGTCCTCCATCGCCGGGTACAGCACCTCCTCCACAGCGCGGTTGAGGCGGTGGATCTCGTCGATGAACAGGATCTGGCGGTCTTCGAGGTTGTTGAGCAAGGCCGCGAGGTCACCGCCGCGCTCAATCGTCGGCCCCGAGGCCGTCTTGACCTCGACGCCGAGCTCTTCGCCCATGATGTAGGCCAGCGATGTTTTGCCCAGGCCCGGCGGCCCGGCGAAGATGACGTGGTCCAAGGCCTCGCCGCGCTGGAGCGCCGCGCGGATGTACACCTTGAGGTTCGCCTTGATGCGCTCTTGGCCGACGTACTCGTCGAGGTTCTTGGGGCGAAGCGCAGGATCAACAGGGTCTTTCGGCGTGGCGTCTACGAGTCGGGTCGTCATGGCTCAGCCCCCCGAGAGGATCTTGAGGGAGTGGGAGAGGCGGGTGGGCACGTCCGCCCCGTCGAGGCCCCGTGCGGCGAGGCCGGCGAGGGCCTGGTCGATCTCGGACTTGCGGTAGCCGAGCTGGGCCAAGGCCAAGACGAGGGTGTCGTGGTCCTTCGTCTTGGGCGGGGGCTCGGCCTCAGCGGCGGCGGTGGCGGCGGCGGCGCGGAACTCGACGGGGATCTTGCCCCGAAGCTCCAAGACGAGGCGCTCCGCCGTCTTTTTGCCCACGCCCGGCGCGGCGGCCAAGGCGCGGGTGTCTTCAGCGTCGATGGCGGCGGCGAGGCCCTCCAAGCCCAGGTGGTCCACGAGGGCCTGAGAGAGCTTGGGGCCCACCCGGGGCATGGTCGTGAGCAGCTCAAAACACTGCCGCTCCGCCGCCCGGCCAAAGCCGAACAGGCGGATGCTGTCTTCGCTGACCTGGGTGGAGATGTAGAGCGTGGCCGCCGCCCCGTCCGAGAGCTCTCCGACGAGGCGCGGCCCGACGTGCACGAGGTAACCGACCCCTCGAACGTCCATCACGACGGCGCCGGGCAGGCGCTCGACGACGTCTCCGGCGAGGCGCGCGATCATGTGAGGCTCCGAACGATGGCGTGGTGTTTGGCGTGGGCGAGGTGGGTGATGGCGATGCCGATGGCGTCGGTGGCGTCGGCGGTGAGGGACTCATCGGCGCCGACGAGCAGCCGCACCATCCGCGCGAGCTGCACCTTGTCGGCGCTGCCCGAGCCCGTCACCGACTTCTTGACCGTCATGTTGTTGTACTCAAAGACGGGCACCCCAGCCTGGGCTGCGGCGAGGAGCGCCACCCCTCGGGCTTGGCCGAGGCGCAGGGCGGACTCCGAGGACTTGTGCCGGAAGATCGCCTCGATGGACACGACCTGGGGCTGATGCAGGGTGAGCAAGCTCTGGAGGCCCTGAAAGATCGTCAACAGGCGGCTGGGGATGTCGGCTTTGGTGTTTGTGTGAATCGCGCCGGCCGAGCGCAGGAGGTAACGCCCACGATCGCGGTCCACCAAGGCGTAGCCTGTGTGAACAGAGCCGGGATCGATCCCGAGGACGAGCATGGGGGTACGCCGGAGGAGAAGGGGAGATCAGCCTGAACGTCTTGACGATGTAAACAGATGTTCAGGGGTTGTCGAGGGTTTTGGACCGACGACGTCTCCACCACAGCGGAAACAGCAAGGCGGCGGCCCCGGTGTCCAGGGCGGGCTCGCCTCCACAAGACCGGCACTCCTCGGCCTCGTCGACCTCACCGTCGCAGTCGTTGTCTAAGCCGTCACAGGTCTCGGGGATGTTGTCGATGACGCCGTCGCAGTCATCATCGAGGCCGTTGCACAGCTCGGGGGCGCCGGGGAAGATCGTCGGGTCTTCGATGGCGCAGTCTACGGAGTCGGGCCAGGTGTCCTCGTCGCTGTCGGCGCCGTGCAGGGGCCGCGTCGGCAGGCCAGGGCCGGGCCCGCCGCTGTCTTCGCCGTCACCCGCGTCTTGGGCGAAGGCGGCGGGGGCGAAGGGCAGGAGCAGCAGCAGCGCGGCGGTGAGCATGGCGCCAGCGTATCCCGAATCAGGGCCGCTCCGCAGGGCGCGGCGCCGCTGGCTCAAGGCCCGCCCAACATCATCGGCCCCAGGCGCGCCGCCGAGGCGACGAAGCCGCCCACGGTGAGCAGGATCAGCCCCAAGGCGAAGAGCTGCACCAGCCGAGTCTCTTGGCTGCGCTGGGCCATCGGCGTCACCGCGCCGAGCAAGAGCCCGGTGAGAAAGCCGCCCAGGTGCCCCCAGTGGTTCACCCCGCCGACGCCGAACGCGAACAGCGTGCCGATCCCGGCCCAGACGAGGAGCTGCCGGGAGATGTTCGCGCCGATGCTGCCGCCCCGGCGCCGTCCCCACACGACCAAGGCCCCCATCATCCCGTAGAGGCTGCACGAGGCGCCGATGGTGGGCGCGCCGCTCACCTCGTTGGAGAGCACGAAGCCGCCGACGCCGGTGAGCAGCCACAGCACCATCATCCTCGCGGGGCCGAAGGCCTCCACGGCGACGCCGCCCAGGTTGCGGGTCCACATCACGTTGAACACGATGTGCATGAGCCCCCCGTGCAGGAAGCTCGCCGTGAGCACCGTCCACCAGCAGCCGAAGGTGATCGCCACGCCTCCGGTCATGCCCAAGGTGTAGAGCGCCTCGGACGACGGAGACAGCGCCGTGAAGATCGAGAAGCTCTGGGCGCTCTCGGCGAAGACGCGCGGGTCGAGGGCGAGGCTGAGCACGAAGAGCGCGAGGTTCACGGTGATGAGCAGGCCCGGCAGGTCCGCGTTCTCGCCGAGATAACGCCTCAAGATCGGCGAGAAACCAAACAGCGACGGCGCCACCGCGCCGCAGTGGGGGCAGGTCTTCTCCGAGACGTGGATCAGCCGCCTGCAAGACGAGCACAGCACGGAGCCTTCACTCTTGCGCATGAGGAGCTCGGGAGCAGGGGCACGATGAAGCGGCGCAGATCATCATGGGATCTTCGCCTCAAGCTCGTTCGCGAGGCGCTCGTAGCGGGCCTCGCCGGTGATGCCGTACACCCGCCGCAAGAGCGCGACGGCCTCGGCGAGCCGCCCGAGGTCCTTCGCCGCGGCGGCCTGGGCGACGAGCAGGGTGGGGTGGGGCACCCGAGAGGTGGCCTCGGCGAGCACGTTGTAGGCGGCTTGGGTCTGGCCGAGCTGGCTGTAGACCGAGACGAGGGCCATGACGGGCCGAGGGTCGGCGGGGCTGCGGCGGGCCACCTCATAAAGCGTCGTGAGCGCGGCGTCGGAGCCTTCAGTGCCCAGGCGGGCCATGCCGACGGAGATGCCCAAGGAGGCGTCTTGGGGGCGCCGGGCCCAGGCGGCCTCTAGGAGCGGCTTCGCCTCACGCGCCTGTTTACGACCCAACAACAAGAGCCCCATGGCGGCCTGGGCGTCGGGGGAGTCCGGCGCGAGGCGTAAGGCCCGGCCCAAGGCGGCCTCGGCCCCGGCGAGATCCCCACGCGCGCTCTTGACGTGTCCTTGGGCCAAGGCGACCAAGGCAGAGTTTGGAAACTCCTTCGCCAGCTCATCCAGCTCGACGAGGGCGGCCACGGGCGTCTCGTTCGCGAGGGCCCGGGCGCGGGCGAGGCGCTCGGCGCCGTCCCAGGTGAGCGCGCCGGACTCCAGCTCCTTCACCTGCATCGCCAAGAGGTTCACCTGGGGCGAGGCGGGCACGAGGATCACCGCGCGCTCCACGTGGGCCCGGGCCTCGGCGAAGCGGCCGTCGCGCATGAGCTCTTGGGCCAAGGACGCGTAGATTCGGGGGTCGGTGGTCACCTTCTGGCTGGCTTGGGTGAGGATCTCCACCGCGCGCTCGGGGCGAAGCTCGGCCAAGGCGAGGTACGCCTCGGGGTCGCCGGGCACGGCCTTGATCGCCGCCTCGGCCACCTTCACCGCCTCGTCCGGACGCCCCTGGGCGATGCAGACCGCGCCTAAGCCAATCCAGGCCTCGGGCAGGTTCGGGTCGAGCTTGAGGGCGAGGCGGTAGGCGCGCTCGGCCTGCTCAAGCTCACCCCGGGCGCGATGCACCGAAGCGAGGCCCATGTGCGCCCGCCCGTAGCGGGGGGCGATCTCCGCCGCGCGCAGGTAAGCCGCCCGGGCGAGGTTGGCGTCGAGGGTGGCGCGGCCCAAGAGGTACCAGGCCAAGGCGTCGTCTTCGCGCCCCTTGAGCCAGTCTTTGTACAAGGCCTCGGACTCGGCGCCGAGGCCAAAGTTGAGCAGCACGTCGATGACGATCTCATGGGCGACGACGTCCGTGGGGTCGGCGGCTACGGAGCGCCGCGCCTCCTCCAAGGCGTCGCCCACACGCTCGGCGCGCAGGAGTCGATCGGCCTCAGCGGACGTGGCCTGGGCCATCGAAGACAGCGCGAGGGCGAAGAGGAGCGTGAGGAAGGTCAAGGCTTCGCCCTCTCGGTGCTATGCTTGGCGAGAAACGTGCGTGAAGGACCCCCGATGCCTATCCTGCTCTCCGCCCTGACGCTCTCTCTCAGCCAGGTGGCGCTCGCGGCCAAGCTCCCCGAGGTCGCTGTGGTCGGTGTGCACGTCGAGGGCCTCGACGCCACCACCGGGGAGGCCGCCGCCGTGTCCATCGGCGAGGCCATCGAGCGCGGCGGGACGCTCACCTGGGTGGAGCCCCAGCGTGTGAGCGCCCGCATCAAGGGCCGCGAGGAGCTGATCATCGCCGACATGGCGCTCCGCGACGGCAAGGTGAAGCTGGAGGAGGGCCGGGTGCTCTACGAGCGCGCCCAGCCCGACCAGGCGATCCCGCTCTTGCAGCGGGCCACGGTGGATCTGCGCGAGGGCATCGCCGCGACGGGGCGCACCACGGAGCTCATCGAGGCGTACCTGCTCTTGGGCATCGCGCACTACGCCATGGGCGAAGAGGACGCCGCCCGCGGGGCCTACCGTGAGGTCGTGATCCTCGACCCGGGCCGTGAGCTCGACCCCATCAGCTACCCGCCGCCGGTCATCGCGCTCTTTGACGGCGTGCGGAAAGAGGTGCTCGACGCCGGCGTGGGCACGCTCAACCTCAACGGCGCCGACAGCAGCGTGCCCGTGAGCATCACCGTCGATGGCCGGCCCTTGGGCGTCGGGCCGCTCTCCGCCGAGCGCCTGCCCGCGGGCACCCACCACATCTTCGCCATCGCCGAAGGCGGCCGCCGCAGCTACACGGCCGTCGAGCTCAAGGCCGGGGAGACACTCGACATCACCGTGCCCGTCGCCCAGGTGGCCTTGGGGGTGCCCGGCGACACCTCACTCTCTCGCTCGGCGCAGATCGAGCCGCTCTACCGCTCCATCGGTGAGCACGCCGACTCCACCCTCGTGCTCCTCGCCGGGGAGATCGGCGGGGAGAAGGTCGCCGTTCAGCTCTACTCGCCGCGCACCAAGAGCTTCTCCAAGGCGCTCGTGGCCGACGCGGGGGACGACCCCGTCGCCGCCATGGTCGATCTCATCCCCAGCCTCACCGGCTATGTCAACGAGGCCGGCGACCTGCGCCCCGACCGCGTGAGCATCGACATCGCGCCCCTGGACCTCGACTCCAACGCCGTGCTCACCCAGATCCTCCTCGATCCCAACGAGGAGCTCCAGATTCAGTACATCGAGTCCGACAACAGCCGGTGGTGGCTGTGGACGGGTGTGGGCGCTATCGTCGCGGGCGGCGGCGCGGCCACGGCGGTCCTGCTCACCCGGGGCGAGCCTGAAGACAACGGCGTCATCATCCTCGGGCCGCTGCCCTAGTCCTGGCGAGCCTAGTCCTGGCGAGGCGGCGCCGGGCTCAGTCGAGGGTGATGATGACGCGCTTCGTCTCGTTGCCGACGATGGTGACCGTCTCGCTCTTGTCGAGGCCGATCTCGGCGTTCTTGACCTCGATCTTGTGCGGGCCCGCGGGCAAGGAGTAGTTGAAGAGCGGCGTCGTGCCGACCTTCTTGCCGTCGATGTAGACCTCACCCCAGCGGTTGGAGGCCGCCAAGGAGACGCTCACTTTGCCCGGCGCGGCGGCGGTGGGGGCGGTGGTGCCGCCCGAGGGCGGGGCGGTGCCGGCGGCCTTGACGCTGAGCTTGCGGGTGAAGATGCGGCTCTCACCGGCCTGATCCGGCGCCTCGGCGCTGAAGTTGGAGTCTTCGTAGCCGTTGAGGCGCAGGCGCACGCGGTAGTCGCGGCCGACGACGGCCTTCTCCCAGGTGGTGGGCGTTGTGCCTACCTCGCGGCCATCAACGGTCACCGTGGCGCCTTTGGGATCGGACTCAAAGACGATGGAGGCGTAGGCCCGGGGCGTGTTGTCGTCTTTGTCGGGCTCGACGGCGGCGACGGGGGTGAGCTTGATCGGGATGATCAGCTTCTCGCCCGCGGCGACGGTGACGGGCTCCTCGTAGGGCTCGTGGCCGTCGGCCTCGACGCGCAGCTTGTGCTCGCCGGGCTTGAGATCACCCCGCTCCACCACCGTCTTGCCTTCGCCGAGCAGCTCACCGTCGTAGAAGAAGCGCGCCGGGACCTGGGTGCGCAGCACGAGCGCCCCGGTGGTGGGGCTCACCTTCACCTCGATCACCTGAGGTTCGGGCGGAGGCTGCATGAGCTTCCAGATCGCGAAGCCGAGGCCCATAAACAAGGCCAAGGACAAGGCCGTCATCGCGAACAGCGGCCAGCGGCGCGGCGGCGGGTTCAGCGAGGCGCTTGATGAGGGGCCCTCCTCCCACTCTCCGGGCGCGGGCGGCGGCGGGCGGGTGGCCTCACGCTCCTGCTGCTGGAGGTAGAGGGCCTTGGTGATCTTTGAGCCCTCTTCGAGCCGGCCCCGCTCGCCCTGGATGTCGTCGGCGAAGAGCTGGTCCATGAACAGGGCGAGGCTGCGCTGAATCGCCGTTGGGGTGCTGGGGTACATGTACTCCAGCAGGTCTTGTTGCAGCTCACGGGCGTCGGCGTAGCGGCTCGTGCAGTCCTTCGAGAGCGCCTTCATCACCAGCTCATCGAGGCGCTGGGGGATGTTGGGGTTCATCGAGGAGGGCGGGCGGATCGAGACGGCCTTGATCTTCTCTAAGGTCTTGATCTCGTTCTCAGTCTTGAACAGGCGCCGCCCGGTCAACATCTCGTAGAGGATGATGCCGACGGAGAAGATGTCGGACTGCTGGGTGACGTCCTCCCCGCGCGCCTGCTCGGGGCTCATGTACTCAAACTTGCCCTTGAGCACGCCGTCTTTGGTGTTGTAGGTGGACATCTCGGCCTTGGCGATGCCAAAGTCGGCGATCTTCACCTCACCGGAGTACGACACGAGCACGTTGGACGGCGACATGTCGCGGTGGATGATGCCCAGGGGCTCACCCTGCAGGTTCGTCTTCTTGTGGGCGTAGTCGAGCCCCTTGCAGACCTCGTGCGCGATGAAGATCGCGAACTCTTCGGGGAGCAGCTTGCGCTTCTGGGCGAGCTTGCGGAGGATCTGCTTGACGTCTTTGCCCTCGACAAGCTCCATCGCGATGTAGTAGTTGTCGCGAATCTTGCCGAAATCATAAATCTGCACGAGGTTCGCGTGCTGCAGCGAGACGCTGATCTTCGCCTCGTCGATAAACATCGACACGAAGTCTTCGTTGTCGCTGAGGTGCGCCAGGATGCGCTTGATGACCTGGAGCTTCTCAAAGCCCGCCGTGGAGTAGGTCTTGGCTTTGAAGATCTCGGCCATGCCGCCGGTGGCGACGCGGTCGATCAGGAAATATTTCCCGAACAGCTCCGGCTGGAACGTGGGCGGGGGCTGGGCCTGGGAATCCATCCGAGCGACCTCTTGCTGCTCTTCGCCAGGGGCGAGGCGAGCCGAACAGCACTCTAACTCGCGTCAGAGCCTCGCGCGGTCTCGCCTCGGATCAGGGCTGAGGCAGTGTACCGCAGATTGGGGACGAGGGCTCTCTGGACACGTCAATAACGCGGTTCAGGGAATGTGTGAACCTTCGCGTGGATCCTCACGGAGACCCCCCGATCGTCTCGGGACACGCGGCGCGCGGGCTCAACCGGGGCTCACTCGGCGGCGGCGCCGTCGTCGAAGTAGTCGCCTACGTCTTCACACGTCCACTCCTCACGAAGATCGTCGGCGGCGCCTCGGCACACCTCAAGCTCTTCGGGGGTGAAGGCGGAGCGGGGGCTGGCCTCGATGCAGGCCTGGGGCTCGCCGTCAGGCACGGTGTAGCCGCACTCTTCAGCGTAGGCGGCGATCTCTTTGCACATGTCAGCGCAGGGGTTGGCGCAAGCGGTGAGCGCGACCAGAGCAGCGCAGGAGAGAATCAGGCGCATCGGACCTCCTCGGCACGCTAACCTGTCACAGCGACCGCCCGGGCGCAACCGCTCCCCCGCATTGAGGAGACGCTCTGGACCTTCGGCCTGACACCTTCGGGGTGCTCCAGATCGAGCCCACCGACCGCTGCAACCTCTCGTGCTCGATGTGTGCGCCGCACCACGAGGCCTGGGCGCAGGTTCACGCCGTGCCCAAGGGCCTGATGGACCTCGGCCGCTACGAGACGATCCTGCGGTCTCTGGCGGCGGAGGACTGCCGCTTTGACCATGTGATCTTTCAGTGGTTGGGCGATCCTTCGCTGCACCCGCAGCTTGAGGACATGCTCGCCCTGGCCCAAGATCACCTCGCCGGGCGTGTGGGCTACCTGCGCGTAGACACCAACGCCATCGTGCTCACCCCGGCGAGAATGGACCGCCTGGTCGAGGTCTACGCCCGGCGGCCCGAGCTGCCGATCCTCTTCGTCTGCACCCTCGACGCCCACAGCCCAGAGACCTACCACCGCGTCAAAGGCCAAGACGCCTTGGCCCGGGTGCGGCGCAACGTGCGGCACCTCATCATGCGCCGGGCCCGGCTGCCCCTCGAAGACGTGCGGCTCAACGTGCAGCTCCAGTTTGTCGTGCAAGAGGGCAACCACCACGAGCTCGGCGCCTTCGTCGGGTATTGGTCGGACCTCCTGCGCTGTCACGGCGGCGGCCGGGGCTACAGCGAGATCATGGTGAAGCGGCTCTCGGTCGGCGCGGGGGGCCCGGGGCAGCTCGCCGCGGACCTGCTCTACGAGCAGGCGACCGCCCGAGACGGGATCATCGAAGAAGATCGTGGCCACGTGCACGTGAAGGTGTGGCAGGACCGGCCTTGGCAGTCCACCGCCGTCACGCCGGGCCCTCGCCAGCCTTGCCCCGGGCTGTGGGTGACCCCGGTGGTGCGCCACGACGGCCACCTGATGATGTGCTGCGCCGATCTCGCCGGGCACTTGGACCTGGGGCCGCTCCATGAGTCGTCGTTCCGGACCTTGTGGGGCGGGGCCTTGGCGACGAGCCGCCGACTCGCCCATATCCAAGGGCGTTTTGACGAGGTGGGCCCCTGCGGGAGCTGCGGCGGCATCGGCTGGTACACGACCACACCGGAGCAGATCCGGGAGACGCTCATCGCCGCCGGTCGGGAGGAGCTCTGGGAGGGCTACGCGGCGCGGACGGCGGTTTAGAGCCCGTCGAGGCGTCGCTGGGCGTTCGGGTCGCCGAGGCGGCGGAGCAGGTGGTTCACGGCCTCGCCGACGGGGCCGACGTTGAGCGTCGGGTCGGACTCTAGGAGCTCCATGAGCGGCAAGAGCTGGGCGCGAACACGGCGCTCTCCGGCGGTCAGCGCGCCGTCGTAGGTGGCGTCGAGGAGGTGATCCGCCGAGCGCGCGGCGACGCAGGCCACATGGTCCAAGAAGATCTCCACCCGGCGGCCCGCGGCGCGCAGATCCGCCGCGCCGGGGCGGGTCTTGTCGCCCATGGACAGCCACTCGATCTCCGCGCCCCACAGCGCCTCGGCGAACTCCCCCTTTTGGGGCAAGAGCGCGGCGCCGAAGCTCGGCCGGGCGCCGTCGGCCACCTTGGCGAAGACCCGGCGCACGGAGTCGGCGACGCGGTGGAAGTTGTCGTCGTCTAAGGAGAAGCCCACGAACAAGAGGTGCCGGGTGATGAGCAGGGCCTGCACCACGCCCTGCAGCGCGGCGCGATCCTCGGCGTAGCGCAGGTAGTCGTCACGGGTGAGCACGATGGACTCTGGCGCGCGGATGCAGCCGTGGAGCTTGAGCAGCCAGCGACCGCCCGGCGGCGGCAAGGCCAGAGGCAAGGCGCTCACCGGGCCCTTGGCGGCGGCGCAGGCCTGCTCAAAGCAGGTGTCGTAGTTGGTGGTGACAAACTCCCGGGTGGGCAAGCTGGCGATGAGGCCGTGGGCGAGGCTGTACTGGGCGCGCTCCAAGAGCGCCGCCACCCGCAGGCCCAGCGCCGGGCCGCCGGACTCCTCAAGGCGCCGGGCGACCACCCGCGCCCGATCGAGCACGTTCAGGCTGCCCAGGCGCGCGACGACCTCCGGGGGCATCCCGGCCTCGACGGCGAGCTCGTTGAGCAGGCCACCCCACAGGGGCAGGCCCGCGCCCACCCCGGCCCCGGCGCCCATAAACACGGCGAGCTCCCCGGCGGCGGCGAGGCGGCCCAGACGATCCGCGGCGGCGCGCTCCTCGTCGGTCAGCTCTGGCCAACGTTCGGGCTGCCCCCGGCGTAAGGCCTGCACGGCGGCGTAAGCCCGGGCGTCGTTGAGCACCAAGGCGAGATCGACCTGCTCCTGATGCGCCAAGGTGGTGAGGATCTCCAAGAGCCCCGTCGCGACCTCACCTTTCCAGCGGGACTTCCCGCCGAAGCCCGTGCCGACGAGCGGCAGGCCCAGAAGCGGGCGCTCGCGGCCGTGTTTGGGGCCGTCGGCGCGGGCGGCGGCGGCGGCCTGGGAGACAAAGGCGGCGACGGCGCCGTAGAGGCGATCCGCCGGGGCGCGGGACGGGGCGCCGACCCGGGTGAGCCAAGGCGTCGGCGCGTTCTGCGGCACATAGGCCAGGGGCATCGTCGTGAGGCCCCCCGGCTCACCCCAGGTCTGCGGGCGGCGAAGCTGCACCTCCGCCCAGGGCACATCCTTGAGGGCGGGGCGCTCCCGCCAGTACCAGACGACGCTCAGGCGATAGTCCGTCGGCAGGAGCCAGGCGTCGCAGGCCAGCTCCGTGAGGTCACCGAGCACCACAAACACCTGGGCCATCCGCACGCTCCAACCACAGCTTAGCAAAAGGCTCACCCCAGATCTTTGGACATCCCTGGCAGGATCCGATAGGCGCAGAGGCCAACGTCAGGAGCGACCATGCAAAGCCCCC
>JAKLKE010000179.1 GCA_023150775.1 Myxococcota bacterium | reverse complement strand
AGCCTGCTCCTCTTGCCCGACGGCTTGAGCGGACTCGGGCTGGTGCTCGACAGCGACGATCTTGAGGTCACCGCCGCGTGGGAAAAACTTCAGGAGTCGCTCAAGAACGGTCTCCCCGAGCTCAAGCTCGGCGAGGTCGCGGGCAGCGTGAACACGCAGGCGGACGGGTTTCGGGTCGGCGGCTACGTGCTGCCCGACAATCAGCGCTCCGGCACCTTAGAGGCCATCCTGTTGGAGTGCGCGGCGGTGGCGTATCCAACCCTGCTCAGCGCCGCGCGCGCCTGGATTGATGCGCTCGACCCACACGACAAGCGCGTCTTTGTGAACGCGGAGGAGCGCAAGGACCTGATCAAACCCTCCGGCAAAGACAAGGCCATCCTCGGCGTGATCGCGAACGTTCTCCGACCAGGTCGAGCCGTTCAGGCCTCCATTCAGGACAACCGCTGGCTGCGTGACCCCGAGTGCCTCAAGCTCCCGAAGGTCGCGGCTCTGGGCGCTTTCGTAGACGCCGTCATCGGCGTCACCTCGCCAACATCCCCCACAGCGCCGGCTGGGCCTTGAGCTGACGCAGGGGCTCGTCGGGGTCTTGGGCGTCGCGGGCGCGGGTGAAGGCGCAGCGGATCGTCGCCACACGCAGCGCCAGGGACCAGCGCTCGACCTCCTCTGGGGTGGCGCGGCGCCGCTCGGACCAGCCGTTGATGAGGGCCTCCACACGCTCGGGGTCGTAGGCGCCTTGGGCGTCGTCGAAGGCGCAGGCGAAGACGGCGACGGCGAGGTCCAAGAGGCGGGGGCCGCGCCCGGCGGTCTCCAGATCCACCACGCTGGGGCCGCCCTCGCGGTGGAAGAGCAGGTTCTCGGCGAAGAGGTCGCCGTGCACGATCGCCTGGGGCAGCTCATCGAAGGCCGAGGGCAGGTCTCCCCCGGCGTAGAGCGTGTCGATGGCCTCCACCAGCGCGGGGTGACGCGCCTGGAGCGCCTCTCGCGCGGGCGCGACGTGCGCCGTCAAGAAGGTCGCCGGGTGGTAGCGGGTGAGGGGCAGGTCGTCGGGGGCCTCGACGGCGTGGGTCTCCGCCATCCAGCGGCCCACGGCCGTGAGCTGGTCGAGGCTGAGCGAGGCCTTGGGGACCACGGCGCCGGGCAGCTCCTTGAACAGCACGGCGGGCTTGTTGAACGCCCAGATGAACGGTTTTCCTCCGGCGGCGGGGATCACCGCGGGCACCTGGCGGCCGACGAGGCGGCGCAGCACGTCGAGCTCGCGGCGCACGTCGTCTTCGCCGCCGCGCTCGGTGAGGCGCAGCACGAAGCGGCCTCGGGTGGTGAGCAGGCGGTAGAGGGTGTTGGTGGCGCCTTCAGCGATGGGGTCGATGCGCAGGGCGCGCATCCCATAGGCGCGCATGATCCCGTCGATCTGCGCGGCGCTGAGGGGGGTGATCACCGCCATGCCTGGCCTCTCGTCAACATCTCGTCCCGGGGGTGCTGTCTTGGGGCTCATCCTACCTGAGCGCCGAAAAAAAGTAACCCTCCCCCATGACCTCAGAGTCGTGGTCCATCACAATGAAGGTCAGGGCAGGCCACCAAAGCGGCCCTCAGACGCGGGCTCGGCGAGATGGCACAACCTTTGCTAAACCTCGGGTCGAACCACCTGGAGAAGCTCATGCGCCTGACGATGTCGCCCGCCTTCGTCCTGCTCCCGCTCTTGGCCTGCGGACAGCGCACGCTGACGCACCTGAGCGCGGATGAGGAGGCCGTGATCCTCGGCCACAACGAGCTGGCCCTCGACCTCATGGCCGCCGCGCCCGCTGAGGCGAACCTGTTCGTCGGCAGCTTCTCGATCACCTCGGCCTTGGGCATGACCTACGCCGGGGCGGCCGGGCAGACCGCTGAAGAGATGGCCGACGTGATGCACGTCAACGTAGACGACGCCACCTTCCATGAGGCCCTCGGCGCGGTCTCCCGCGACCTCAACGGCCGCCACAAGGGCTACGACCTGCTCTCGGGCAACCGCCTGTGGGGTCAGAAGCGCCTGGACTTTGAGCGGGACTTCTTGGACATCACCAAAGACGACTACGGCGCCGAGCTCAAGACCTTAGACTTCGCCCGGAACCCCGAGGGCGCCCGCCGAGACATCAACCGCTGGGTCTCCCGTGAGACCAAGGGCCAGATCGACGAGGCGCTGCAGCCCAACGACCTCAGCTCAGACACCTTGCTCGCGCTCACCAACGTGATGTACTTCCACGCCGACTGGGCGAGCGCCTTTGAGCCCGCGGCCACGCGGCCCCAAGACTTCACCCTCAGCGACGGCGAGGTCGTGCGCGCCTCGATGATGCGCGGCGAGAAGTCGGCGGGCCTCTACGTAGACGAGGAGGTCTCGGTGCTGCGGCTGCCGTACAGCGGCGACGAGCTCTCCCTCGTCGTGGTCTTGCCCGCCGAGCACGACGGCCTCACCGCCTTGGAGGAGGGCCTGAGCGCCTCCCAGCTCGACGCCTGGCTCAGCCGGATCGGTAACGGCACCCGCGACGTGGAGATCAACCTGCCCAAGTTCTCGATGTCGCACCGCTTCTCGCTCAAGACCCTGCTCGGCGACCTCGGGATGCCCTCGGCCTTTGACCCTGAGCGCGCGGATCTCACGGGCATGACGGATGACGCCATGCTCCACATCGACGACGTGATCCACGAGGCCCGCGTCGATCTGGACGAGGAGGGCACCACCGCCGTCGCCTTCAGCATCGTGCTCACCACGGACCTGATGCTCACGCAGACGGAGCCGGACCAGTTCATCGCTGACCACCCCTTCTTGTTCTTCATCCGCGACGACATCACCGGGGCGATCTTGTTCATGGGGCGGATGATGGACCCCACCCTGGCCCAGCCCACGGGCTAATTCTCAGCGCCGCCGGGGCGTCGAAGCTCCGGCGGAGGGTGATCCGGCAGCGGGCCGCGCCGCTGCCAAGACGGGGGCCAGGCCGCCTCGCTCATCGCCCGGGGCGGCGCCCAAGAGCGCAGCCAGGTGAGGCCGTAGGGCCGCCAAGGGGGCTCCTCGGCCACGTCCGGCAGGTGGCTCCAGGGCACCATCGGGTGCCGGTGGTGGGTGAGGTGGTAGTTAAACCGTAGGTAAAACAGGCTCATCCAGCGGGGCATGGCGAGGTCAAACGCGCCCTCGATGAGATGAAGCGGCGTGCGCACGTGGTAGACGTACTGCTGACTCGCCCACAGAGACGCGAAGGCGCCGAGGCAGGCCAGGGTCGGCCACACGCTGAGCCCCAGCGCCCAGACGAGGCCCGCCCAGAGCACAACGGCGAGGGTGACCTCGGCCCGAACGCTCCAGGGGCGCAGCCCCTCCAGAAACACCAAAAACTCGGCGAGGCGGATGTTTCGGGGCCCCTCAGCCGGGGCGTCGGCGCCGGTCTTGGGCCAAGGCAGACCGCAGAGCGCCAAGGCGAGGAGCGGGCTGCCCAGCCAGATGAGCCCCGAGATCAGGGCGTAGTAGGAGAGGGTCTTCTTGAGCCGCTCGCCGGGGCGGTAGAGGTCGATCATCTCCTCCTCCGAGCGGTTGCGGCGGTGGTGGAGCAGGTGCGCGGCGCGTAAGATCGAGAAGCTGCCGGGGAACATCGCCCCCAAGAGCACGCCGAGGGCCTCGTTCACCCAGGGGCGCGGGTGGAGCTTCCCGTGCTCGGCCTCGTGAAGCAGCGCGAAGGCGGGCTGGCCCAAGGTGCCGTAGGCGAGGGCCGCGAGGGCCGTGACCCACCCGCCGCCGCCGTGGGTGGCCAGCGCCAGCGCGCTGAGCTGCCCGAAGACGACCAAGGCCGTCAGCACGAGGTTCAGCCCGCTCGGGATCGGCCAGGACCGCAGCTCTGCACGGGACATGCCGCCCAGCATAGCGCCGCGCTTTGCCCAAAGCCAGAGGCCCGCCGCACGAGGGGCCGAGCCGCGCGATACACTCACAGGCCATGCTCGGCGAGGACCGAAAAGAATGCCTATCCCAGAGGAGCGCGCCCTCAACGAGAAGCTCATGCGCGCCGCCGCCGCGAGCCCGCTGGAGCGCATAGGCGAGCGCCGCGTCACGATGACGGAGCCCTGGGACCGAAGGTTGTCCTTGGCCTTGTCACGGCGTACTGGCCTCAAGCCGTGCCGCTCCCCTCGCCAGCGTCTCCCAACGGTGAGGGTCGGTGTGCCCCGACGTCTTGTGGAGGAGACCCTCTGGCCCGAGCACCTCGCCGAGCTGACCGGCCGGGTGGTCGCGAAGGCGCTGGAGACGCCGGGCTTGACAGGGCCCGAGGAGCGTTGACGACCATGCCTGGGAGCGTCGAGGCGCTGCACGCCGAGTTCTTCAACGCGCTGGTGGCCGTGCTGCCCCAGCTTGACCACCTGCACTACGGCCTGAGCGACCCCGGCGACCGGGCGATCTGGGGCGCGCCGCGGCGCCTGGCCCAAGGCCCCGGCCTGCTCTTTGAGCGGCTGCTGCGCCTGGGTGAGGTCGAGGGCCTGCCGAGGGGTGCTATCGCCGTCGACGTGGGCTGCGGCCTCGCCGCGAGCGGGGTGCAGCTCGCCCGGCGCTTTGGCCTTGTTGTAGAAGGCATCAACCTCACCGAGGCCCAGGTGCCCCTCGCCCGGGCGCGGGTGGCGGCGGCGGGGCTCAGCGACCAGGTGCGGGTTCACCACGCCGACGGCCGGGCGATGCCGCTCCCCGACGCCTGCGCGGAGCTCGTCCTGCTCGTGGAGTGCGCCTTCCATGTGCCCGACAAAGACCGCTTGATGGCGGAGATCGCCCGGGTGCTCAAGCCCGGCGGTCGCCTGCTCGTGGCCGATCAGGAGCGCGTCGGCCCCCCCTTGGAGGTCATGGGCATGTTCTTCTTCGGCGCGGAGGGCACCCTGGCCCGGGCGGGGGAGGCGGCGGGGCTCAGGCTCACGGCGCAGGAGGACGTGTCGGCGGAGATCGGCTCGTGGATGCTCGACTACGCCCGCGCCGGGGACTATCCGGCGCGGCTGGGCCTCGCGGCCTGGGCGAGCCTGGGCGGGCGACCGAGCGCGGCGGCGGCGTTCTTGCGGGGATCCCGGCGGTTCGACACGCTCATTCGTGAGGAGCTGGCCGCCCGTGGGGCCCAAGAGCGTTTTGGGGAGAGCCCGATCCGCCGCCTTCGAGAGCACACCGCCCGAGAGCTTCAGGAGGGGGTCTCACGCTACGTCTTGCAGCGTTATGCGCGGGTGGGTTGATCCGGGGTGAGCAGCGCCTCAAGGCTGGAGGCGCTCACCGCCTGGGACATGAGCTCCAAGAGCGTGCCTTCGTCGAAGGTCTCCAGACGCACTAAGACCCAGCTCGGCAGAGGGCCAAAGCGGGCCTGAAGGATCCGGGTGAGCGAGGTCACGAACGCGCCATGACGAGCCTCTTCTTTGCCAAGCTGCCGCCCGCGCTGCTCCCCCTCCTGCCTCAGCATGTCGGCGTAGGTCATGACTTCCTCCTTCACGTCGCCGGGTAGGTCTTGGAACAAGCGCCGCTTCAGCGCCTCGCTCGGGGCCTGCTCGCTCACGTTCATAACATACCGCAGGATCTGGAGGGTGGGCAGCGGGCCGCGCCGCCGCAGCAGGGCCTGGAGCAAGGCGCGGTGCTCGTCGATGGTGTCCCAGACGTCGTTCATGTGGGCGTGGCGCAAGAGCAGCAGCGCGAGCTTGCCGCCGTCGTCGCAGGGCAGCGCCGCGTCGTCGGTGACGGTGAGATCCTCCAGGAGCAGCTTGAGCTCGGGCAGGTAGGGGCGCAGGCGCTCGATGGCCTCGGGGGGCGCGTCGTAGAGCTCGCTCAGCGCCCGGGGCGTCGACCAAGGCCGCGGGCCATGGAACACCACGAGGGTGATCACCAAAGGCAAGCGGCCGGGCGGGCGGGGCTCGGCTTGGGCGGCCTCCCAGGCCCGAAGGGTGTACCGTAGGGCCCGCAGGGGCATCTCCGGGTCGGGGCTCGACTGGTGCTCCACGAGCAGGCCGAGGTGAACGTGACCGCCTTGGCGCCAGGGGATGCGGAAGCCCAGGTCGGAGAGGTGGGCGCGCAGGGCCTCGTCGATGAAGTGTGAGGGCTGGGCCTCGATGCCGTCGAGGTCCAAGAGGCCCACGACCTCGGGCGGGAAGATGTCGCGCACCAAGGCGGCGACCTCGACGGAGTCCGAGAAGATCGCCTTAAAGAGTTGGTCGTGAGGATTGCTCATCCGCGCCGTGTATCGGGCTGATGGGCCTCAAACTGACCGACTTGACGCGACCCCGCTTATTTTTTGGCGCTCAGCGCCCCAGGCTCGTGCGGGGGAGCTGGCCCAAGAGGCGCTCGACCTCTAGGCTGGCCTCGGCCTCAGCGCTCGCCGCCAGACCGGCCTGCTCTAGCTTGGAGATGTCTCGGGAGAGGCCGTCTACGGCGGCGTCGGCCAGGCCTCGATCGCCCAGCGACGAGAGCACCTCCAGCGCGCCCAAGGCCTCGCTGACCTCCTCCAAGAGCTGCCCGGCGCCTCCTTCGAGCTCAAGCTGAATCGCCGCGCCCTCAACGACCTCCCGGGTGCGCAGGCGGTCGGCGTTGTAGTCCAAGGTGTCGGCGAGGCGGTCGAGGCGCTCGCGCAGGTGGCGGAAGGTCCCGGAGACCTCGTCTACGGAGGCCACGACGGCGGCGCGGTCGGCGTCGGTGATCTCGGCGCTGCCCGGCGGCGCGGGCACCACCCGGGGCAGCTCCTTGGTGGCGCGGTCGAGCACGGCCAAAAACTCGCGGACCAGCCCCGCCGAGCGCGCGGTGTCTCTCGCGGCGGCGGCCAAGGCCTCGGGGGCCACGTCGGTCACGTCAGGCAAGGGGTCGAGCAGGGGGCGGCGGCGGGCCACGGTCGCGAGCTGCACCCGGGTGAGCAGGATCGCCCGGGTCTTCCAGACCGTGCCCATCACCCGGCGCGTGGCCCCGGCGCGGCGCTCCAAGGCGTCGAGATCGGCGCTGTAGCGCTGGGCCAGCTCACCGCGCCCGGGCTTCGCCGCCAGCTCAGCCTGCTTCACGCTGAGGTGCTGAAGCTGGGTCTGGGCCGCCCGGTACGACTCCAAGAGCTGGGTCTCTAAGGCCTCAAGACGCGCCGGGAAGCGGGTGAGGTCGTCCTCCTCCTCGTTGAGATCGGCGAAAGGGTCCACGTCGGGCTCATCGAGGATGTCGCGCTTCTTGGGGCGCGCGGGCGCCGCCGGGCCCTTGAGATCGACGATGTACTTGGGCGGCGGGTCCTTCTTGCCCATCGCCGGGCCCGACGACGCGCCGGTGGCCTCCAAGGCCTTGTCTTTGCTGCGCAGCACACCCCACAGGACGAGGCCGAGGCCCCCCAACACGAAGAGCCCGGCGACGGCGACTAAAGCGACGATGAGGAGCACGCTGGTCATGGGCCTCTTTGTAGCCCAGCGTGGGGAAGGAGGTCAATCCGGGCGTCTCGGCGCGGAGATCTCCGTGGCGGGCAAGGCGGCGCCCAGGGCGGCGACGGCCCCTGGGCTCAGGCGGGTGAGCCCCAGACCGAGCCAGGCCACGTCGCGCAGCTTGAGCAGGGCGGGGAGATCCTCGTCGCCCAAGGTCGTGTGGTGAAAGCTCAGCAGGCGCAGGCCACGCAGGGCGCCGATGCCCTGGCGATCGGCGGGCGAGAGCGTACATCGGCCCAGATCGAGCTCCTTGAGCGTCGCGCAGGCGCCGAGACCGGCCAGCCCCGCGTCGTGAAGCCCACAACGATAGGCCGCGAGCTGGGTGAGCCTCGGCAGGCGCCCGATCGCGGCCAGGGCGCCGTCCTTGAGGTCGAGCTCCGCGAGGCTCAGGCTCTCTACGCCGCTGAGCTGGGCGAGGCGCGCGCCGTCCTCGCCGCTCAACAGGCCGCCGCCGAGGCGTAAGCCCACGAGCGAGGTGAAGCGCTCCACCCCCGCGGGCAGGCCGCCGACCCCGGTGAGATCGATGACCTTGAGCGCGGGGCAGGGCCCAAGCCCGGCGATCCCCAAGGGGCCAAGCGGCGCGTTCGGCAGGCTCAAGAGCGCCAAGCTCGGCCAGGCGAGGCCCACGAGGTCACCCCCGGCGGTGGGGGTGTCGGAGAGATCGAGCACACGGAGGCCCTGGAGCCGCCCCAAGCTCTGCAAGCCGCTGAGCGCCTGGGTCGGCACGGCGAGGCCCACGGCCTCACAGGCCGCCTGGAGCCGCTTGAGCCGCGCGCTGCCGCTGAGCCCGTCGGCCACAGCGCGCAGGTCGTCCGCGGAGAGCGCGGGGATCGGCGCGTCGGCGGCGGGCTCGACGGTGAACGGCGCCCCGTGGGCCTCAAAACGCAGCTCGTAGCGGTCTACCCACACCTCCGCGAGCACCTGCCGGGCGCGGGGATCCGCCGCCTGGGCCTCAAAGGCCGCGCGCAGCGCGTCGATCTCCACCAGAGGGCAGTGGGCCAAAGAGAGCCGCGTGAGCCCGGTGAGGCCCTCCAAGGCGGCGAGGTGGGGGTGCTCCACGGACGTGCCGCCGAGGTCGAGCTCCTCCAGCGCCAGAAGCCCGGCGAGCTGCCTGAGCCCCGGGCCCCGCAGCCCCGCACGACCGCGCAGGCTCAGGCGACGCAGGGCGCGGAGGTTCCCAAGGGGCGCCAAGGCCTCATCGGTGAGCGCGCCCTCGCCGCTCAGGTCGAGCTCTTCTAGGGCCGAGAGCCCCTCCAAGAAGCCCAAGCCGCTGGGCCTCAGCCCGGCGAGCCGCAGGATCTTGAGCCGGGAGAGGCCTCCCAGCGGCGCCAGCGCGTCGCCGCCTAAGCCGCTGTGGCTCAGCGTCAGCCGCTCCAGCGCCCCGAGCCCAGCGATGACCCGCGCCGCGCGAGGCGTGAGCGGACAGCGCGCCATCGAGAGCTGTCGGAGCCCGGTGAGCCCGGCGAGGCCCGCGGCCTCCCGCACCCCGGCGCCGCCGAGGTCAAGCTCCACGAGCCCCGGCCGCTCCCCAAGACTCATGAGCCCCTCATCGGTGACCCTCGGCGAGCGCAGGCTCAGCGCCTCCAGGTGACGTAGGCCCCCGAGCGGCGCCAAGGCCGCGTCCGTGGCGCCTTTGAGCGCGAGGCGCCCAAGCGGGCTCCGCTGAAGCTCGGCGACGGCCTGGGCGGTGATCTCGGCGTCGCTGGCGCGATCTTTGGGCTGTATCCACCAGTCGTCCCCCGGCGGCGGGCGCAGGCCGTCAACGCCCTCCCCCTCGGCGACGACCTCCCCCTTGAGCACGAGCTCCCAACGAAGCGGTGGTGACATGGCGCTCTCTCCTCGTGGCCTGAGCGGGCGCCTCTAGCCTCACCCGTGGCGGCGGCTGAATCAAGGCCAAACCCGTCGAGAGGCGGCGCCACGACGCTCCCCCTCCAACTCTGCGCGTGAAGGTGGTAAGGTCATGCCCCCGACGCCGGAGGCCCCTGATGGCTGAGTCCAGCCCCGACAACAAGCTCACGCTCCGCATCTTCATCGCGATGGTGCTCGCGATCCCGCTGGGGCTCCTCGCCCACAGCTCTGAAGCGGTCGCGGGGCTGATCCCCTACGTCTCTTGGCTCGGCACGCTGTTTCGCCAGATGTTGTTGTTGATCATCTACCCCCTGGTGCTCGCCTCGATGGTGACCGGCGTGGTGAGCCTCGGCGACATTCGCCACGTCGGCGGCCTCGTCGGGCGCTGCGCGGCCTTCTTCGCGGCCACCACCGGCATCGCCGTGGTCATCGGCCTCGTGCTGGTGAACGTGCTTCAGCCCGGCCAAGGCGTAGACCTCGGCGTCACGGCCGGGGCCGCCGCGCCAGAGCTCGCCCACCAGAGCTTCGGCGAGTTCTTCTTGGCGATGCTCAAGAACACGCTCAAGAACCCCTTCTCATCCATGGCCAGCGGCGACGTGCTGGGCATCATCACCTTCGGGCTTCTGCTGGGCGCCGTGCTCTCGACGATGGGCGACGAGGCCAAGCCCCTGCGCGCCCTGTTTGAGTCCCTCAACGCGGCGATGATGAAGCTCACCGACTGGGTGATGCAGATCGCGCCGCTGGGCGTGTTCGCGCTGCTGTTGCAGGTCGTCGCCTCCCAAGGGGTGGACGCGCTCTACGCGGTCGGCCGCTACGTCGTCGTCGTCGTCGTCGGGCTCTTGCTGCACGGCCTGCTGGTCTTGCCCACCTTGGGCTGGACGCTCGGCGGGGTCTCCCCGCTGCGGCTCCTGCGCGGCGCCCGCACCCCGCTGGCGATCTCGTTCTCGACGGCGTCCTCCTCGGCCACCCTGCCCGTCACCATCGAGATGACCGAGCGTGAGCTGGGCGTGAGCCCCAAGGTCGCGGGCTTCGTGCTGCCCCTGGGCGCCACGGTGAACATGAACGGCACCGCGCTCTACGAGGCCGTCGCCGCCATGTTTATCGCCCAGGCCTATGGCATTCAGCTCGATCTCGGCCAGCAGGTGTTGATCTTCATCACCGCCACCTTGGCCGCGGTCGGCGCGGCGGGCATCCCCAGCGCGGGCTTGATCACGATGAGCCTCGTGCTCAACGCCGTGGGCTTGCCGCTGGAAGGCATCGCGCTCATCTTGGCGGTGGACCGGGTGCTCGACATGCTGCGCACCTCGGTGAACGTGTTCGGTGACATCACCGGCGCCGTCGTGCTGCAGCGCTGGGAGGCGCCGGAGCCCAGCGCCGCCCCCTCGTCTTGACCTCGCCGCCCTACCCCGCCTGGAGCCTCCGTGCGCACCCTCTTCGTCATCGACCCCATCGACACCTTCAACCTCCAGGGCGACTCGTCGTGGATGCTCATGGTGGAGACGGCCCGGCGCGGCTGGCCCCAGGCCTGGTGCCTCGTCACCGACCTGCGTGTGCGAGACGGCAAAGCCGTCACCCAGGCCCGCGCCTTGGAGGTGGACGTCAACGCCTGGTCCTTCCGTTACGACGCCGAACAAGAGGAGCCGCTGGACGCCTTCGACGTGGTCTGGATGCGCAAGGACCCGCCGTTCAACATGGACTACATCTTCGCCACCTACATCCTCGACCTCGCGCTCAAGACGACCTTGATCCTGAACGATCCCCGGTCGATCAAGGCATCGAACGAGAAGATGGTGGCGCTGCAGTGGCCCGAGTTCTGCCCGCCAACCCTCGTGACCAACCGTATCCCCGAGATCGTCGCCTTCGCTGAAGCCCACGACCGCATCGTGCTCAAGCCCTGGGACGGCAACGGCGGCCGGGGCGTGCTCGTCACCGACCGAAACGACCGCAACCTGCGCAGCATGGCCGAGCTGCTCACCAGCGAGGGCAAAGCCTACTGCATCGTGCAGCGCTACTT
>JAKLKE010000178.1 GCA_023150775.1 Myxococcota bacterium | reverse complement strand
GCTCAAACCGCCCCGCCACCGAGATGAGAGACGAAGGCTTGGCCGCTTCGCCGGTCGACGCGGCCGCGGCCACCGGCTGGTCGCTCATGGCGGCCGACGCAGCCGCCGGGCCGCCCGCGCCGTCGATGCCGTTGCGTCCATAGGCGTTGTAGAAGAAGTCGTTCGTCTTCTGCAGGACGTAGTAGGCCTCGACGGCGTTCTTCGTGAGCTGGGTGGTGCCGAAGGTCGTGGACGTGCTGCTGACGTAGGCCAGGGACGTCGTGGTGTTGTTGTAGGAGAAGGTGGCGAGGAGCTGGGTGGCGTCTTCAGTGTAGTAGCTGCCGCCGGTGGTGTAGCACTCGAAGCTCACGGTGCCGTAGTAGTTCGTCGAGCCCGAGCAGGTCGCGGACTGGAGGTTTTCGTAGCCCCAGACCAGCTCGCCGGTGTGGGCGTCGATGAAGTAGAGCGGCATGGTGTCGCCGTTCTGGCCCAAGGTGCGGCGGAGCTGCACACGCCAGACCAGGTGGTCTACGCCCTCGTGGCGCAGCACCCAGAGGCTCGCCTCGGGGTCGGCGCTGAGCTGGCCTTCGCCGCCGAAGAGCTCCTCAGCGGCGATCTCCATCGCCTCCTCTTTGCTAAAGTCGGGGGTGGTGTTCACCCGGACGTCGGCGAGCAGGTTGTCGGTGACGGTGAAGAGCTTGCCGCGCTCATCGAGGTGAACGATGGCCTCGCCGCCGAAGACGGGCACGCCGTTGACGAGCTGCTGAACCCGGGTGTGGGCCATGCCGAGGTCGTCGAGCTTCACCCGCGTGGTGCGAAGGGAGTCGACCCCTTTGGCGAGCGCGGGGCTCGTCGGGCCGTAGAGCACCTCGTAGGAGAGGTTCTCGGCGAGCTCAAGCTCGGCGGCGTCGCCGGAGCCGAAGACGGGCTCATCAAAGGCGACGTCTGCGCCACCGGCGACGGGGCCTTGGGCGAGGGGATCCGCGGAGGTGCCGCAGCTCACGAGCGCGGCGAGAGAGAGCAGAGAAGACACCAGAAGTAGACCGGAACGCATAACATCACCTCGGGGTCGAACAGGTGCCCTACCATAGCACCACTGGCCGCCAGAATTGTGTAAAGCGCCAGTCATCGTCGGTGAGCGGCGACGATCTTGTCCGCGGCGCGAACACCGCCGCGCGGGAGATCCCGTTCCTGTCGGGAGGCTCTGGAGGCGATCACGTCGCTCTGGTAGACTTACATTCATGCTTACATCTACCCCCGCCGCCGCAGACCCCCCGATCCTCCTCGACATGAACCGCGCCCAGTGGATCGTGCTTTTGGCCGCGTGGCTGGGCTGGGGCTTCGACTGCTTTGACGCGCTGCTGTTCAACTTCGTGGCGCCGAACTGCATCCCGACCTTGTTGGGCATCCCCATCGGCTCCAAAGAGGCCGCCGACGTCGTGCCGTACTGGAACGGCGTGTTCTCGTCGCTCTTGCTCATCGGCTGGGCGACGGGCGGCATCTTGTTCGGCAAAGTCGCCGATCGACTCGGGCGCACCCGCACCCTGATGTTGACCATGGCGATGTACTCCTTGGGCACCGCCGCCTGCGCCTTCGCGCCTAACTTGGCGGTCTTGGCCGTGTTTCGCCTCATCGCCAGCTTAGGCATCGGCGGGGAGTGGGCGGCGGGTGCGGCGATGGTGGCCGAGGTGGTGCCCGAGCGGCGCCGGGTGGAGGCCGGGGCCTTGCTCTACACCGCGGCCCCCCTCGGGCTCATCGGCGCGACCTTTGTGGATCACGCCATCGCCGGGGTGGCCTTCGTGGACCAGCCGGAGATGAGCTGGCGTTACGTCTTCCTCTGCGGGCTCATCCCCACCGCCGTCGCCTTGGGCGTGCGTTGGTTCGTGAAGGAGCCCGAGCGCTGGCAGAGCGTCGCGACGGCCGCGGCGCCCCCGACCATCGCCGAGCTGTTCACCCCCCAGTGGCGGGCGCGCACGCTCAGCGGCCTCGCCTTGGCCATCGTCGCGCTGATCACCTGGTGGTCGTGCAACGCCTTCTTGCCGACCCTCGCCACGGGCCTCGCCCGGGCTGAGGCGACCGCCCGGGGCCTCGACGCCAGCGCGACGGGGGGGCTCATCGGCAACTGGAAGTCCATCGCCTTAAACAGCTTCAACATCGGCGGGCTCATCGGCACGATGTTGACCGTGCCCATCGCCAAGCGGCTGGGGAGGCGCGTGATGTTTGGGCTGTACTTCTTGCTCTCGGGCATCGCGATCCTCGCCGTCTTTGGCTTAGACCTCGCGCCGATCTCCCGCCTCTGGGGGAGCTTCTTCGTGGGGCTGACGATCTTCGGCGTCTTTGGCAGCTTCACCTATTACCTGCCGGAGCTCTACCCCACACGTCTGCGCGCCACCGGCGCAGGATTCTGCTACAACGCGGGGCGAGTGCTCGCCGCCGCGGGGCCGTTCTGGGTTGGCTCAGTGGCCAAAGGTGGGCCGGACGCGGTGGTGGACGCTCTGTTCGCCATCGGCTTCGTGCCGCTCGTGGGGCTCTTTGTGCTGCCGATGGTCATCGAGACGAAGGACCAGCCGCTGAACGACTGATCCTTCGCCGCGTGTCGAAGGATCTGACGCCCTACTTGGCCTGGTAGATCTGCCGGGCCTCGCCCAGGGTGCCCGGGGGCGGCGCCTTGATGACCAGCTCCATCGCCTCGCCGGGGTTGACGCAGAGGTCGTGCTCGGCGGACTTCGGCGCGCCCTCGGCGGTGAGGGTCAGGGTCGTGCCCGAGGTGGCCCAGGTGCCCGTCGTCGCGGCGTCTACGGCGCCGCCGCCTTCGCAGGAGCAGACGGCGCCGTTGTCGACGCAGGTGTCGAGCTTGAGGGGCACGGCGAGGTCTTCGCAGGTCTCACCCTCACGAAGGCAAGACTTCTCGGCGGTGTAGGTCAGCTTGGTGATGACCTTAAACGCCGACGAGTAGGTCTTGTCCGCGGCGAAGTCAATGCCGCCGGTCTGGGTGGTCTCGACCGTCCAGACCGCCGCCTCGCAGTCCGCGGTGCGGGTGCTGGTGGAGCAGGAGTCCACGAAGGTCCAGCTCCCGGTGGGATCGCCGCCGCAGGCCGCGAAGGTGTCTTCGCAGGTGGGCAGCGCGGCCGCGGACGAGTCGTCGGTGGCGCTGGAGTCGTCGGTGGTGCTGGAGTCGTCGGTGGCGCTAGAGTCGTCTGTCGTAGACGTTGAGTCGTCTTGAGCGGGCTGATCCTTGTCACCACAGGCGAAAAGGGAGAGGGCCAAGAGGCCCCAGAGCGGGATTCGAGCCATAAGATCTCCTCATCTTGAATGGCTCAAGATAGCGGTTGGCTCCGCGGGGGTGCGTCTGCTTCTCGTCAAGGCTTCGGGCGGCGCCTTCGCTTGCGGCGAGCTGCACAACGGGGGATGTGGAGGGATGCCCAGACGCCCTGAGATCCTCGCCCCGGCTGGGGACCATGAGAGCCTTCGCGCCGCCCTCGCCGCTGGCGCGGACGCCGTCTACTTCGGTCTTGATGAGGGCTTCAACGCCCGCGCGCGGGCGGAGAGCTTCTCGCTCAGCCGCCTGCCGGAGATCATGCAAGAGATTCATGAGGCGGGCGCCCGGGGGTACCTCACGCTCAACACGCTCATCTTTGAGCCCGAGCTGGCCCGGGTCGAGGAGCTCCTCCGCGCCGTCGCCGCCGCTGGGGTAGACGCGATCATCGTGCAGGACCCGGCGGTGGCGTTGTTGGCCCGGGAGATCTGCCCGGCCCTCGACGTGCACGGAAGCACGCAGATGACGATCTCTTCCCCCGAGGCCGCCCGGTTCGCCGCCCGCCTGGGCCTGTGCCGGGTGGTCGCCCCCCGGGAGCTCTCCGTCGCCGAGCTGCGCCGCTTCACTGAAGGCTCCGAGATGGAGCTGGAGGTGTTCGTTCACGGCGCCTTGTGTATGTCGTGGAGCGGCCAATGCCTCACGAGCGAGGCCTGGGGCGGCCGCTCCGCCAACCGGGGCCAGTGCGCGCAGTCCTGCCGGCTGCCCTACGAGCTCGTCGTGGACGGCGTAGTGCGTCCGCTGGGCGAGAACCGTTACCTCTTGAGCCCTCGGGATCTCGCCGGGCTCCGCGCCGTGCCCGCGCTCTCCGAGATGGGCGTGTCGTCCCTCAAGATCGAGGGCCGCTACAAGGGCCCGGCCTACGTCGTCACCGCCGTCGAGGGCTATCGGCGCTGGGTAGACGCCGTCGCCCGTGGGGTCACCCCAAACGATGAGGAGCGCGCCCGGCAAGACCTCGGCGAGATGGCGCTCACCTATAGCCGCGGCTTCTCCGACGGCTTCTTGTTGGGATCTGACCACCAGACCCTCGTGGACGCCCGGGCCCCCAAACATCGCGGCGTCCCGTTGGGGGTCGTGAGCCGGGTGATGGGCGACACGGTCTGGGTTCAGCCCGACGCGCTCTTGTCCACGAGCGGCGGCGCGGCGCTCGCCACACGAACGGGGCCCCTGGGCGCGGTGATCCCGCCGCCGTTCACCCTTGGCGGAGACGCCGCCTCGTCGATCGGCGCCGCCGCCACCGCGCCGCCCCCTCGCGCCGGTCAAGGGGTGGTGTTTGACGACGGGCGGCCCCACGAAGAGGAGGAGGGTGGCCCCATCTTCGGGGTAGAGCCCGAGGCGGGCGGCTGGCGACTTCGGTTCGGGCGGCCTGGCCCCAACCTGGAGCGTGTGCGCCCCGGCCAGCGGGTCTGGCTCACCTCGGATCCGGCGGTGATGAAGCGCGCCGAACGAAACCGCGCCCCCGAAGGTCGCCTGAGCCTCACCCTCCTCATCGAGGGCAGGCGAGGGGAGCCGCTCACCGTCACCGCCGTCCGTGGCGCCGCCCGGGTGAGCGTGACCACCGAGGCGCCGCTCACCGCCGCGCGCCAAGGGGGCCTCGACGAGGCGCTGCTGCGCGACAAGCTCTGCGCCTTCGGGGGCACCCCCTTCACCGTCGAGGCCCTCGTGCTCGACGGCTTGGCGCCGGGGCTCTACCTGCCGCCCTCTTTGCTCAAGGAGTGCCGCCGCCAGCTCACCGCCGCGCTCCGCGCCGCCTGGCTCGGTGTACCGGAGCGCGCGCTCGCCGCCGAGGGCGCCGTAGACCGCCTGCGCGCCGCCGCCCTCGCCGCCTTGCCCGAAGACAGCGGCGAGCCCGGCCCGCGGATCGTGCCCTTGTGCCGCACAGACGCCCAGCTTGACGCGGCCTTGTCCTTGGGCTTTGAGGAGATCGAGCTCGACTGGATGGAGCTGGTCGGCCTCTCCCGCGCCGTCGAGCGCGCCCGGGCCGAGGGCAGGCGTGTGGTCATCGCCACGCCCCGGGTGCAGAAGCCAGGGGAGGAGGGCGTCGATCGCCGCCTCCTGCGCCTGCGCCCCGACGGGATGCTCGTGCGCCACTGGGGCGGGCTGATGGCGTTTTTGGACCTGCCGGCGGACGAGCGCCCGACCCTGCACGGCGACTTCTCGCTGAACACGACGAACCGTCTCACCGCCGCGACCTTGCTCGGCCTCGGCCTCAAGACCCTCACCGCGGCCCACGATCTCGACGCCCAGCAGCTCTTCGCGCTCTTGCCCGGCCTGCCGCGCGGGTCCGTCGCCGTCACCGCCCAGCACCACATCTCGATGTTTCACACCGAGCACTGCGAGTACGCCCACACGCTCTCCGAGGGCCGCGACTTCCGCACCTGCGGCCGCCCCTGCGAGGCGCACCGGATCGGCCTCAAAGATCCCCCAGGCCGGACGCACCCGGTCATCGTCGATGTCGGCTGCCGAAACACGGTGTTTAACGCCGAGGCCCAGTCCGCCGCCCACCTGCTCCAGCCCTTGTTGACCGCCGGGGTGCGTCGGTTGCGGGTGGAGCTGGTCTGGGAGGAGCGGGACGCGGCGCGGGAGGCCTTGGGCGCGTGGCGAGACGCCGTCGCTGGGCGCATCTCCGCCGCCGAGCTTCGCCGCCGGGCCGGGGCCCACGAGCAGCTCGGCGTCACCGCGGGCACCATGCGCACTCTGGCCGCGAGCGCGCCGCGCCTCAGTTGATGTTCGCCCGGGCGAGCTGGCTGCGGGCGCGCTCCATCCGTTTGCGATCGAGGCTGCCCTTGAGGTTCAGCCTCGCTTGGCGCACGGCGCGGGTCTCGACGTCGATGACGTCGACCTCAAGGATCTGGTTCTCGGTGTAGCGGTAGATCACGTCGATGGGCGTGCCGCGCACCCGGGGCGGCAGCTTGTCGAGCACGACCTCACCGATGACCGTGACCTCTTGGCGGTTCGTGCCTTCACCCTCGGTGACCTCAACGCGCACGGCCGTCATGTTGTCGTAGGCGTAGGCGAAGCGGCCGCGCTTCTCGGCGGGCAGGGGCGTGGACTCGGGGATGAGCTTCACCACCCGCTCGTTGTTCTGGGCGTCGAGCACGACGATGCCCAGGCTGTGCGTCGAGGCGTCGGTGACCTTCACCGGCTGCAGGCCAGGGCCTCGGGCAGGCGGCGGCGCGGCGCTGTTTGGGGCCGAGACGGGGCTCTGCGGGACGCTCTGGGGGCCGCTGTTCTGGGCGAGGATCGAGGTCTCGTTGCCCGCGGCGTCATCAGCGCCTTGATCGTGGGAGCGCGTCGGCGTCGCGCGCTGGGCCCGGGCCACAGCGGAGGAGTGCGCCTTGAGCGCGGGATGGTCGGGCTGATGCCTGAACACACCGGCGAGCGCCGCCCCCAAGGCCACACACTCATCGGGGTTGACCCCCTTCGCGAGCGGCCGATTGGTGACGTTCATCAGCATGTCGCGGATCATCGGCATCCGGGTAGAGCCGCCGCAAGGCAGCACCTCGTCGATGTCCGACCAGCGCATCTTCGCCTTCTCAAGCACGATGTTGCAGGTGTCGGCGCATTGGTCGACGAGATCCTGGCACATCGTGTTGAACTCTTCTCGGGTGACCGACACCACCATTCGTTGCCCGCGGAAGTTCACGGGGATGACGGCGCGGGGCTTCGAGGAGAGCGAGATCTTGGCGTGTAAGCAGCGCTCGTAGAGCTCTTGGTACGGCAGGGGCTCGTCCCGAGGGTCGAGGCCGTGTTTGTCGCGGAACTGGTCGGCGACGAAGGAGAGCAGGCGGTCGTCCCAGTCTTTGCCGCCGAGCTCAGCGTTGCCGTCCGAGGCCAAGGTGCGCAGGGTGGTGCCGCGGATCTCCATGACCGTGACGTCGAAGGTGCCGCCGCCGAGGTCAAAGACGAGCAGGCGACGGTTGGTGCCCAGGTGATCGAGGCCCAGCGCGATGGCCGCCGCCGTGGGCTCGTTGATGATCGAGAGCACGTTGAGCCCGGCGATCTCTCCGGCTTCAGCGGTGGCGCCGCGCTGGGCGGCGTTGAAGTACGCGGGCACGGTGATGACCGCGTTGTTCACCGCCACGCCCAGGGCCTCTTCAGCGTCATCCTTGAGCTTCTTGAGGATGAACGCGCTGAGCTCCTGCGGCGTGTAGGTCTGGCCGAAGAAGTCGAGCTGGAAGTCGCTGTCGCCCATCGAACGTTTGATAAAACGCACGACGTTGGCGGGATCGACCACCACCATCTTCACGGCCTCTTCGCCGACGACGCAGGCGTTGCGGTCGTAGAAGTGCACCACCGACGGCGTGGTGGGGTGCCCGTCGGCGTTGGGGAGGATGGTGGGCTTCCCGAACTTGTCGACGTAAGCCATCGCTGAGAACGTGGTTCCCAGGTCGATTCCGAGGATGATGTCTGTCGGGCTAGGCATTGAGGGGGCTCAGGGTCTCATCCACAGAGAGGCGCGCCGTCAAGAGGGATCATTAAGCTTGGTGGCGTCTCGGTAGATGACGACGTCCTCCGCGCGCAGCACTCGGTCGCCGCGGGTGAAGCCGCGCTTGAGCACCTGGGCGACGTCTTGGTCGCTCACACCCTCGATGGACGGCAAGAGCTTCACCGCCCTCTGGGTGCGGGGGTCGAAGCGGTTGGAGCTCTCCATCGGCAGCACGTCCCGGCGGTAGAGCACCTCTAAGAACTCGTCGATGAGGTACTGGAACGAGTCCGCCACCACGTCGAGGGACATCTCCTTGTTCACCAAGGACTTCTGAAACCAGTTCAGGGAGTCGTAGAACAAGAGCAGGTCGAGGAGCAGGGGCTTCTCGGCTTGGTAGATGAAGTCCTCTTTGTACTGGCGCAGCTCTTCATAGAGGGCGTCGAAGGCCTTCTGCTGAATCTGCTCGCCTTGGCTCCTCTCGATGAGGATCTGACGGATCTCCTCCATGGTGCGGAAGAGCGTCTCGGTGTCCTGGTCTGACAGGCGGTCGGCCACGTTCGCTCCTCAGGGTCAGCCGGCGGTCAGCTCGGTCGCGAGGTTGATAAAGGTGCCTTCGAGCTCCACGCTCTCGTTGCAGAAGTGGAAGTCTTTGGGCCGTGACGCGAGGCTCCGCAAGAAGTCTTGCTGCACCTGGGCGCCGACGCCGATGCACACCACACGCCCGCCGGAGGTGCGGATGCGGTGAACCTCGGCGGTCACCTCGTCGGGGTCATCGGGGTGGCCGTCGGTCATGACGACGAACACGCGCTGCACGCCAGCCTTGGGCCGCAGCAGCTCCCGGGCGTTTCGGAGGCCATCGGCCATGGGCGTTGAGCCGATCGGCGTCAGCTCGTCGATGGAGCTGCGCAGGCGATCCAGGTCGGAGGTCGGCGGGGCCAAGACGCCGCCGGGGAAGGCGATGATCGCGATCTGGCGGTTGGGCTGGAGCGAGCGCTCGACGAAGGACCGGGCCGCCCCGCGAGCGTCCTCGATGGACTGGCCGTACATCGAGCCCGAGCAGTCCATGAGCAGGGCGATCTGCGTCGGCACGCGGTTTCGGGCGAGATCCTCTAAGGTGACCTTGCCCTGCGCGAGGCGGTGGGCGAGGGTCTGGCCGCTGCGGAGGTCCATCGCCTCGACCTCGACGATGCCGTTCGCGTTGTAGCGGTAGGTCACGGCCAGACGAGACTCGGCGGCGGCCCGGGGCGGGATGCCGTAGAACTCGAAGTGGCCAAGGACGTTGCACTCCAGCGGATCGTCGTTCTCGCCCTGGACGAGCCAGAGGTCCATCGTCGTCTGGCCGTCGTGGCTGGTGACGTAGTCGTCGCGGGTGTGCTCGCAGGGGATGCGGGCGTTGCGGCTGATGATGCGCGAGTTGTGCAGCGCGCCGCCGCGGAACACCACCATGCCCAAGGAGTGGGAGGTGACGTCGTGGAGCTTCACCTGGGTGGGCGGCTCGATGCCTTGCTGCTGGGCGGCGATGGTGGCGGCGGTCAAGGCCGCGCCCATCGACACACACTCATCGGGGTTGATGTCCGTCGCGGGGTTCTGGCCGAACTCGCGCTTGATCATCTCCCGGACCATCGGCATCCGGGTGGAGCCGCCGGCCAAGAGCACGGTGTCGATCTTGTCCGGGGAGAGCTTGGCGTCCTCCAGCACGTCCCAGCACAAGAGCTGGCAGCGGCGCAAGAGGCCTGAAGTCAGCTCCTCAAAGGTGGCCCGCTCGACCTCAAGGCGCATGATCTTGCCCTTGAAGTCGTAGAAGAGGTTCACCTTGGGGCGGCGGGTGAGGCCGATCTTCGCCGAGACACACTTCTGCCGCAGGTCGTGGTAGGCCGCGAGATCCTCAAGGGGATCAAGGGTGTGCTTCTCGCGGAAACGTTCGGCGGCGAAGGTGATGAGCCGGTCGTCCCAGTCTTTGCCGCCGAGCTGGTGGTCGCCGCTGGTGGCGAGCACGTTGATGTCGTTGCCGGCGAGCTGGCAGATGGTGACGTCGAAGGTGCCGCCGCCGAGGTCAAAGACCATGACGGTCTTCTCGGCGCCCTGGTTGTTGAGACCATAGGCATAGGCCGCCGCCGTGGGCTCGTTCAGGAGGTTCAAGACCTCCAGCTTCGCCATCTCACCGGCGCGAAGCGTGGCTTGGCGCTGGGCGTCCCCGAAGTACGCCGGCACGGTGATCACGGCCTGATCGACGCGGTGCCCAAGACGCAGCTCGGCGTCGTGCTTGAGCTTCGCGAGGATGAAGGACGAGATCTCCTCGGGGGTGTAGTTCTGGTTGCGGTAGTTGAAGCTCCAGGTTCGGTCGCCCATATGGCGTTTCACGAACTCGACCACCTGGTCTGGATAGACCACAGCGGACTGCTTCGCGTAGTTCCCTACGATGACCTCGTCACCATCAAACAGCACCACCGACGGGGTGATCCGGTCTCCCTCCGCGTTGTGGAGGATGTCGGGGACGCCGTGCTTGTTGACGTGGGCGATCGATGAGAACGTGGTGCCCAGGTCAATTCCTACGGCAGCACGACTGGCCATGCTCGGAACCTCTTCTTCTGCTGAATGCTGCGGGGGGGATGAGGCGGGAGTTCCGCATCCTGGCAGGATAGAAGTATACCGACGATGCCCGCTGATGCCAGCCCCCCCCACGATTCCGGGAGTATCTTGTGCAGTTGATCCTCGCGTCTACGAGCCCTTGGCGACGCCAACTCCTCGCCTCCGTGGGCTTAGGCGTAGAGGGCGTGGCGCCCGGGGTCGCTGAAGAAGAATTTTCGGAGGACCGGCCTGTGGAGCGGGCAATCGGCCTGGCGCGCTTGAAGGCCGAGGCGGTCGCGGCGCGATCTCCTGGAGCGCTGGTCATCGGCGCGGATCAGGTGGCGCATTTGAATGGAGAAAATTTTGGCAAACCCAAGAACCCTGACGACCACCTGCGGCGCCTTCGCGCGCTTCGCGGTCGGGGGCATCGACTGGTGACCGGCGTGGCGCTCATCGGTCCTGGGATAGAGGTGCTCTTCTCCGAGGAGACCGAGGTCGTGTTTCGTGCGGACCTGAGCGACGAAGAGCTTGAGGCGTATGTCTTGACCGGCGAAGGCTCGGGCTGCGCGGGCGGCTACCAGGCCGAGGGTCAAGGCGCCGCGCTCATCGAGCGGGTCAACGGCGACTGGTTCAACGTCATCGGTCTGCCGGTTCACCGCCTGCTCGGCGCCCTGCGTGGCCTGGGCTGGCGACCCTTCGGGCTCCACGAGGCGCCGCCCCAGGCCCCAACCCCGCTCACGAGGTCTGGCCGCTGATGACGAGCCCCCTTCAAGACGGCCCCAGCGCTCCGGGAGACGAGGCCGAGGTGAGCTCGGCGGAGCTGCTGCGGCTCATCATGGATCTGCGGGCGCGTGTGGTCGCCGACGCGGAGCTTGGCCTCGACGCCCGCCCCGCCGCGCCGAAGGACGCCCATCGGGTCGAGCTGCCGGGGGCGACGCCGGGCCTGGGGAGGGGAGCGCCCGCCCGAGGTGGCGCCCCCCGCCCCGCGGCGCCGAGCCCT
>JAKLKE010000177.1 GCA_023150775.1 Myxococcota bacterium | reverse complement strand
ATCAGGTGGGCAACGTGCTCGGCGAGGGCGGCATGGGCCGGGTCTCCGTGGCCCAGGACGCGCACCTGGGCCGGGACGTGGCGCTCAAGGAGCTGCACCCCACCCTGCGCCACCGCCCCGACGCCGCCGCGCGGCTGCAGCACGAGGCCTGGATCACCGCGCAGCTCGATCACCCCGGCGTGGTCGCAGTACACGACGCCGGGCAGCTCGGCGACGGGCGGCCGTTCTACACCATGCGGCTCGTCCGGGGGCGCAGCTTTGCGGCGGCCTTGGCCGAGGCTGAAGACCTCCCGGCCCGCCTGCGCCTCATGCGGCCGTTTTTGGCCGTGTGTGAGGCCGTGGCCTACGCCCACGCCTGCGGGGTCGTGCACCGGGATCTCAAGTGCGCCAACGTGCTCTTGGGCGGCTTTGGCGAGACCCAGGTGGTCGATTGGGGCCTCGCCGTGCGGGCCGGGGCGCCCGGCGGTGAGGGGCCCGTGGGCACACCATCGACGATGAGCCCCGAGCAGGCCGCAGGGGCCCCGGCCGACCCCCGGGCCGACGTGTGGAGCCTGGGGGCGATGTTGTGTGAGCTGCTCACCGGGGCGCCGCCCTATGGGGGCCTCGACCAAGACGCCACCCTCGCCGCGCTGCGGGCGGGGCCGCCGCCGCCGGTCTTGAGCCCGCCCGCGCCGCCGGAGCTCGCCGCGATCACCGCCCAGGCCCTCGCCTGGCGGCCTGAAGACCGCTACCCCGACGCCGGGGCCCTGGCGCAGGAGCTCGGGCGCTGGTTTGAGGGGCGGCGGGTGCTGGCCTACCACTACTCGCCCTGGGAGCTGCTGCGCCGGGTGCTCAGCGCGTGGCGGGTGCCGGTGGCCGTGGGGACCATCGGCGCGGCGCTCCTCAGCGTGAGCGTGGCCGTGGGCTTCGCGCGCACCGAGGCGGCCCGGGAGCGGGCGGAGCACGCCGAAGGCCAAGCCCTAGAGGCCTTGGGCACCGCCGAGCGTCGGCTGGCGGCGCTGCAGGTCGAGCAGGCGCTCACGGCGGCCCAGCGAGGCCAACGCGCCGAGGCCGAGACCTTGGCCGCCTTGGCCCTGAGCGTGGCCGAGGACCCCCTCGCCCGGGGCGTGCTCTCGGGCTTTGGCCGCGCGCCGCGACCGGCGCGGCTGGGGGTGGAGGAGTCCCCGGCCTGCCTCTGGCGGCAGCTCCGGGACGACGGCGGGGCGATGCTGTGCGGCGAGGCCAACGGCAGCTCCTTGTGGACCTTGAGCCCGCTCACGCGGGTGTGGCGCAGCGACGCCGTGGGCGTAGGCGGCGGGCTCAGCCCGGGCGGGGCGCTCTTGTGGGACATGAACCACAACCTCACGATCTTGGACCTCGACGACGGCGCCCCCGTCCGGTCCCTGGCGCTCAGGAACATGAGCCAGCGCCCGACGAACGGCCCGCGCCACCTGCTCAGCCCCGAGGGTCGGGTGTGGCCCGACGACAGCGCTGACGGCGTCCAGGGCGTGTGCCCGGCGGGGGCGCAGGCGGCGACGATGTCCGAGGACGGCGCCCGGGTGGCCCTGGTGTGCTTGGGCGGCGTGGTCGCCGTGGGCCCGCCCGCCGGGCCGATGCGCGCGGTGGGCACGGCCTTGGGCGAGCGCCTCGGGGCCACGGCCATCCGCTTCACCCCCGACGGTGAGGTCTTGATCATCGGCGGCGAAGGCGGCGTCCTGCGGGCGCTGGACCTCAAGACCGGCGACGAGCGCCAGCACCTCCAAACCTCTCTAGGGGCCATCCGGCGCCTGCAGATCTCCCCAGACGGCGCCGTGGTGGCGGCCTTGGGCGTGCGCGGCGGGGTCGGCCTGTGGAGCCTGACCGCCGGGGCCTGGCTCGGCGAGCTGCCCGCGCCTCGGGACGCCGACGTGGCCCTGCTGCCAGACGGGGCCTTGGTCGCCGGAGACACGCTCACGCGCTGGTCCTTGACCGGCTTGGAGCGGCCGATCCGCGTCTTGGCCTCGGCGGGCCTGAGCGAGCTGGGCCTCTCCCCCGACGGCGCGGCCTTGGCCCTGGCCCAAGGAGACGGCCAGGTGCGAATCGTAGACCTGCGCGACGGGCGCCCGCGGGGGGTGGACCGGGCGGGGCGGGGCGTGGTGAAGGGCGTCGGGTTCAGCCCCGGCGCCCTCTGGGCGAGCGTGATGGACGGCGCCGGGCTCGTGGGCTGGTCGTGGCCAGACCTCGCGGCGCTGCCCACCCCACCCGGCAGCCGGGCCCTGCGGCGCCTCACGACGGCGGGCCCGGGGGCGCTTCGGGGCGTTGACTTCGGCAGCCGCCTCTTCGCCTGGGACCGCCTGACCGAGGAGCCCGCGGTGCTCGACGTCGGCGGGCCCTACCTCGACATGGAGCAAGGCCCCGGCGGCGTGATCACCCTGAGCGTCACCGGCGAGGCGCGGCTCGTGCCCGAACAAGGCCCGGCGCGGCGCCTCGCCCAGCTCGACGGGGCCTTCGCCGTGGCCCTGGGGGAGACGGCCTGGGCCTGGGCCGGAGACGACGGGGTGACGGTGCTCGCCCTTGACGGCGGGTGGACCCGCGCCTTGGCCGCCCCCGGCGCGCGCCCCCGCGACCTCAGCTTCTCCCCCGATGGCGCGCTCTTGGCCGCGGCGGGCATCGACGGGCGCGCCCGGGTGTGGTCCGTTCAAGACGGTGTGCTGCTCGGCCTGCTCGCCGGGCACGAGGACCGAATCCCCGCCCTCTCGTTCACCCCCGACGGTCAGGCCTTGGTCACGGTGAGCTGGGATCACAGCGCGAGGCTGTGGTCCGTGCCCGTTCTGCGGCAAGATCGTGCCTCCCTCACCGCCGGGGTGCTCGCCGCCTGGCGAGACCCCTCCCAGGATCTCAATGCGCGCGTCCGTCTGCCTTCGCCTCCCTGACGGCTCCGTAGACCACCTCGCCCCCGGCGACATCATCGGCCGGGTCTGGACCGCCGCCCTGCGCCTGGACGACCCCCACGTCTCCGAGGCCCACGCGCTGGTGAGCCTGCGCGGCCGCAGCCTGCGCCTGCTCGCCTTGCGGGGGCGTTTTTTGGTGGACGGCCAGGCGGCGTCGGAGACCGAGCTCCTCCCCGGCCAGCGCCTGCGCTTCTCGCCAGAGACCGAGCTGACCGTGCTCTCCGTGGAGCTGCCCGAGCAGGTCATGGGCATCGAGGGTGACGCGCTGCCGCCGCAGATCCTCGCGGGCACCTGCTCCTTGTCGCTGTGGCCCCACCCGCGCCTCTCGCCGGGATCCATGGCCGACGCCGACGCGATCCTCTGGAGCACCGGCGACGGCTGGCGCCTGCGCATCCACGGCGAGCCCGCCCAGCCCTTCACCCCTGGCGACCGCTTCACCATCGGCACCCGCAGCTTCGCCGCCGTGGCGATGACCCTGTCCAGCGCCGGCCAAGACCGCACCCAGCAAGGCGTAGACGCGCCCCTGCACCTCATCGGCCGCTACGACAGCGTGCACATCCACCGCGCCGAGGGCCCGCCGCTCGTGCTCAGCGGCCAGGCCGCCCGGGTCGTCTCCGAGCTGATCAGCGTCGGCGCCCCGCTCTCTTGGGAGGCCCTCGCCCAGCCCCTCTGGCCCGAGCTCGACGACCGCGACGCCCTGCGCCGCCGCTGGGACATCTGCCTCGTGCGCCTGCGCGCCCGCCTGCGCGACGCCGGGATCCGCCCCGACCTCGTGCGGTCGAGCCGCTTGGGCTTGGTGGAGCTGGTGCTGCAGGCCGGGGACCGGGCGGAGGATCAGAGTTAGGCGGTGTGCGGGAGCGCGGGGGGTGGCATAAAGTGCGGTGCTGGGCGCTCGCGCCCTCGTTCCCCTTCCCGCCTGGGTGCCGCCGATGCTGACCTCCCTTCACCTCAAGGGCTTCAAGAGCTTCGATGATGAGCGCATGGCGCTGGGCGGGCTCACCGTGCTCGTCGGGGCGAACGCCTCGGGCAAGAGCAACGTGCTGGACGCGATTCGGCTGTTGCAGGGGTTGGCCCTAGGCAAGCCGGTCTCGACGGCGATTCGTGGGGAGTGGGGGGTGGTCTGCCGGTGTGGCCGGGGGTGCGGGGTGGTGCGGCGGACATCGCGTTGAGGGGGCGGGAGGAGTTTGAGTTGGAGACGACGTGGAATGCGGAGGGAGTGCTCATTCAGCATCGCGTTCATATCGGGCTCAAACCTGAACCAAAGCGACAAGGCGAATCAGTTACGATAGATGGCGAGTGGATTGAGATGCCTCATGGATTGGATGGGCATTTTGCCTACATGGAACTTATGTTTGATTATTGGGAGCCGGATACCGTCCCCAATGAAAAATTGCGCGCAAGGGCAGATGAAGCGGCTTGGGGAGTAGCCAAAGTCAGACACACCCTCTCCGAAGCCCTCTTCCTCGACGTCACCCCCTCCCGAATGCGCGGCTACGCCCCCAAGAGCGCCACCCGCCTCGACCTAGAGGGCGAGAACGTCTCCGCCTTGGCTTGGTCCGTGTGCCAAAACGCCGAGGCACGCGCCGACCTCGTAGACTGGCTCGCCGAGCTGTGCGCCCCAGAGCTTGAAGACATCGACTTCGCTGAGACCGAGCTTGGCGACGTGATGCTCATCCTCGTCGAGCGCGGCGGGCGGCGGATGCCCGCGCGTAGCCTCTCCGATGGCACCCTCCGGTTCTTGGGTGAGCTTCTGGCCCTGCGCACGGCGCCTGAGGGCTCGCTCATGCTCATCGAAGAGATCGAGAACGGCCTGCACCCCACCCGGGCGCACCTGCTCGTCGAGGCCATGGAGGCCGCCGTCATCGAGCGGAAGGTGCAGATCATCGCGACGACCCACTCGCCCCTGGTGCTCAACGCGCTCTCACCCGAGGCCCTGCGCGCGGCGGTGCTCGTGGCGCGGCCGCCGGGCTCCACGAGCACGCTCCTGCGCTCGTTGGGGGCGCTGCCCGGCTTTGACGAGGTGGTGGCCAGACGGGGGATTGACCAGCTCATCACCTCGGGCTGGCTGGAGCGCGCCGTATGAGGGTGCTCATCATCCCCGAGGACCCCACCCTCGACCAACACGTCATCAAGCCGATCATCGAGGGCGTCTTCGCCGACCTGAAGCGCCCCGCCCGGGTGGACGTGCTCACCTATCCCCACCTGCACAGCATCAGCCAGGCGCTCAACCCCACGACCGTGAGCGACATCATCGCCGACAACCCGATGATCGACCTCTTCGTCTTGGCCATCGATCGCGACTGCGACCGCCTGGGCGCCACGGAGAAGGCCAACACACGGATCGCCGAGCACCCGACCAAGCTCGTGGCCGTGCTGGCGTGGCAAGAGGTGGAGGTGTGGGCCTTGGCGCTCCACCGGGAGAAGCTGGGCGTGCCCTGGTCTCAGGTGCGCGCCGACTGCGACCCCAAAGAGGCCTATTGGGACCCCTTCATCGCCCAGAACGGCTGGCTGAGCGAGGTGGGTAAGGGTCGCAAGAAGGCGATGCGGGCCTTGAGCGGCCAGTGGGCGGGCCTGCTCTCGGTCTGCCCCGAGATCGCCGAGCTGCGGGAGCGCCTTCGCGCCCAGCTCAGCGCCTGACCTTTTCGCCCAAGGAGCCCCCCATGGAGCTTCGCCTCGTCCGCACCCCCGGCCAGCACGACCGCGCCTACGTCCGCCTCGACGACGGCCAGACCCGAAGCTGGACCTTCCCCTCCTACGGCGTGCTGTTGCCCCACGACCTCGTTCACCTGCTCGTCGAGGTGGGCTTTGGCATTGAGGACGGCTTCTGGGGCCGCGTCGCCGCAGGGCTCGACCCGGCCGAGATCAACGCCGAGGCCAGCCGGATCGGCGGCAAAGACAAGTACGCCGGCTTCGGCGCCGACCGCTCGGGCCTGCTCCTCGCTGAGGGCTACGCCGGGCTGCCGTGGTCCTCTCCCGACCTCGACGACGCCGCGCTCTACGTCACCCTCGGCGAGAACCTCCAGCGTATGGCCGCGCCGACGCCGCCCTTCGACCCCGCACGCTTCGCCGCCACCCGCCGCGCCCTCGACGCCGCGCGGCTCCAGTGGGCCACGCTCAACGCCCGCGGCGGCACGCTCTCCACCACGGTCACGCTGCGGCCGCTGCGGCACGGGCCCCTGGTCGTCGCCCCCAAGTGAGCCGGGGCCTACTTGGCCTCGACCTTCCGGATGAACAACAAGGTCGGCTTGGCCGTGGCGCTGGCGGCTTTGCCGACGCGGAGCTCTAGGCCGGCCGGATCGGCCACGGGGGCGAAGAGCTTCACATAGGCCAAGGTCGGCGTGGCCTTGGAGACGCCGGCGGGCAGCACGAGCTGGCGGCTCTCGTTGACCTTCATGCCGCCGGACCAGACCTCGGCCACGAGCCAATACTCACCGGCGACGTCCGCCGGGCTGTTGGCGATGAGCACGGGGAGCTCAACGACGACGCCACCTTGGCTGGCGCTGCCCCGGGCGGGGAAGTGGTCGCCGAGGGGCTTGGCCGCCGCGGGGGGCGTCACCGCGACCATCTCCGGCTTGGGCTCGGGCTTGGGCTCGGCCTTGGGCTTGGGCGGCGGGGCGACCTTAAAGTCCGCGAGGTCTTCTTCATCCTCAGCGGAGTACAGCGAGAAGTCGGAGTTTTTTCCGGCCTCAGCGGCCTTCTTCGCCGCGGCTGCCTCGCCCTCCTTCAAGAAGGCGAGGTCGTCGTCCTCCTCGGGCGGCGTCTCCTGGGCGTACACGGGGGCGGCGAAGAGGCCGAGGGTGAGCGCGACGAGAGCGGCGAGGCGCATTGGCACTTCCGGGAGGAGGGCTCGGCGAGGGGAACCCCAGGCGGCGGAGGTTCTTCCCCATCCGGCGGGAGGAGGATACAGGGCGCACCAATCTGCCACGACACAATGCACAACGGCAACCCCTACCTCAAGAGCTGGCGTCGACAACGGGCGCACCGACGCCGGGCCGAGGGCCCGCTTCTCGGCGTTGTAGGCGTACTTCCGCTCGTCGCCTTGGCCTTGTCCGCGCCGCTTCTTCGGCCCACGCTCATGGGCTTCCTTGATCGCCCCGACGGCGTGATCGACGGCGTCATCGGCCTGGGCGTGCGCCTCGCGCTCCTGTGCAACGGCGCGATGGCCCTGCGCACCTACACCGCCTTGGTGCGTGGTGAAGAGCGGCCCATCCTCGACCCCCACCCCGCCGACGTGCCCGCCCTGGTGCGCTACCTCCTGCGCCGCGTGGCCTGGGAGGGCCTGATCTGGCCCTTGGGCGTGGCCGCCTTGTGCTGGCCCTTGTGGTCGGCGGGGCCCGAGATCTACCTCACCGCCGTCGGCCTCGCCGCGGGCGGCTGGGGCGCGGGGCTCTTGATGGGCTTCCCCGTACACTTAGGCGCGGTCTGGGCGGCGGAGAGCCCGGGCTTGGCGGGGCTGTTCAACCTCATCCGAGGCCAGAACCCCCAGCTTCAGGCGGCGCTGCTGTACGCCCCGGGCGCGGCCTTGGCCTTGGGCGCCGTCGGCATCGGCGCCGCGGCGACGGGGGCACGTTTAGGCCTCAGCGGGCAGAGCGCAGGCTGGCTCCTGCTGCTCACACCTTGGCTCTTGGGCGCCGTCGCCTTCTGGTTGACCCCGCGCCGCGCCGAGCGACCCTACTACCGCGCCACCCTCTTGCTCGCTGAGGTGGACGGCGCCTTGGCCGCCCGTGAGGACCCTGAAGAGGCCCGCAGCGTGTACCTGGAGTGGGCGATCCGCTTCGCCCCGGCGGCCCTGCGCCCCTACCTCCGTCAAGACCTACGCCACGGCTGGCGGGCGCACCGAGGCTGGGTGACCGGGGCCTGGGGCCTGGGCTTGGTGGCCTTGGCCCCGGCCTGGTCCGACGCGACCGACGCCGGGACACGCGCGGCCTTGATCGCCGGCGGGGCCTTGGCGCTCATCGGGGCGCTCGGCCAGCGCCTCGGCGTCTCCGACCCGGTCTGGCTCGACGCCTGGCTCGCGCCGCCTCCCCTGCCCCGCCTGGTCGCCCGAGGCCTGACGCTCTGGGCGTACTTACAGGGCGTGGTGATCCCGCCCACACTCGCCCTCGCCGTGCGCCAAGGCGGCGGCGCGGCCTTGGACTTTGTGCTGCCCCTGGAGGCCCTGGCCCTGGGCTTGGCCGTCGCGGGGGCCATCGCCGGGCGAATGCGGGGCGCGGGGCTGGCCCCCTACCTCGTCGTGGCGGCCCTGGCCTGGGCGGGGCTCACCTGGGGCATGTTGACGGGAGGTGTCTCGTGAAGGTGATCGAGGTTCGTGGTCTGCAGAAACGATACGGTCGGCACGTCGCCGTAGAGGACGTGAGCTTCTCGGTGAGCGCGGGCGAGCTCGTCGCCCTCATCGGCCACAACGGCGCCGGCAAGAGCACCACCCTCAAGGCCCTCACGGGTCAGCTCCAGCCCAGCGCCGGGGAGGTGCTCGTGGCCGGGGTGAACGTGCTCCAAGACCCAGGCGAGGCCCGCCGCCGCTTCGGCTATGTGCCCGAGGATCCCCAGCTCTACGACTACCTCACCGCCCGCGAGATGTTGGAGCTCGTCGTCGAGGTGCGTGGCCAAGGCGACATCCCCGCCACCCTGGCCGCCGTGGGCCTCCAAGACGACGCCGACCGCCTCATCCGCGAGTACAGCCAAGGAATGCGCCGCAAGGCCGCCCTCGCTGCGGCGATGGTGTCCAAGCCCCAGGTCTTGATCCTCGACGAGGCCCTCAACGGCCTCGACCCCCCCAGCGCCGCCCGAGTGAAGGCCCACCTGCGCGCCCTGGCCGAGGGCGGCGCCGCCGTGCTGCTCTCTACGCACGTCTTAGAGACCGTGGAGAAGATCGCCGACCGCGTGGTGATGCTGGCCCGGGGGCGGGTGGTGGCGGATCACAGCGTGGCGGAGATCGGCGAGGAGGGCCTGGAGCGGCTGTTTCTGTCGCGGATTGGGGAGAGTTTGCAGAGCTGAGCCTTAGAACGCCACTAACCCCCACCCCACCCAAACCGACTCCGCAGCCGCTCCCGCTCCGCGTTGGGATCCTCCACCGGCTCTCGGTCCAGCCACATCACCATGTCCGCCGGCTCCCACACATAGGGCTCGCCGTTCAGCGTCACCTGGCCCTCCGACACCGCCCGGGTCACATCGAGCAGGTGGTGCCCGCCAAGATCGCGGTTCAGCGCCTCAAACCGGCCTTGTCGCGCGGGGTCGGTGAAGCGGAACCGGCGGCGGCAGGCATAGGCGACGTGGTAGTGCGACGGCCGGAAGATCACGCCCTTGAGACGCAGGCGGCGGGCCATCAGGGCGAGGATCTGGGTGAACTCGGGGGCGAGGCCCAGGCCGGGGGCGTCTTGGCCGGGGAGCTGGGGGCGCTCGGTGGTGAACGCCGCGCGGGGATGTCTCAGGGTGAGCCAGTTGACGAAGAGCAGCTCCTCGTCGTCCTGGCGGTGACGCTCCAGCACCATCTCCACGAGCATATGCTCTTTGCCGTCGGCGGTGCCGAAGGTGCGGGCGCGGTCGCCCCCGGCGGCCTCGTCCACGGCCACACGAAGGTTGGTGTAGCCCAGGCGGCGCATCTGGTCGAAGAGGCCGTACTGGTAGCAGGCGAACTCCAAGCCCGCGGCGGTGTAAAAACCCAACAATCGTTTGTCTTTGTGTCCGCGCTGGCCCAGGGACATCTCTAAGTCTTCGGCGGAGAACCAGGGCTCCTCCGCGCCGCCGAGCTTGTTCGGCGAGACCTCCTCGAAGATGCGCGAGAAGCGGGCCCGCAGGGGCTCGTAGTCCGCCGGGAGGGGATCGTCGGCGGAGTCCATCGCCAAGACCAGGGCCGTGCCGACGAGCACACGCCAGGCGTCGTCGTGGTAACCCCCAGACGGCACCCAGACGCTCGCGCGGCCCTTGAGCGCCCGGGCGACGCGCAGATCTCGGCGGCGGGCCCCGGTGAGCGTCAGGCCCAGGCGGCCAAATCGGTCCCCGGCGAGCACGTCACAGCCGGCGACAATGAGGTTGAGGTCGCCCGGCGGGTTGCGCTTGAGCAAGGCGTCGAGCGCGCTCAAGTAGTCGGGATCACGGCAGCCCTCTGGGAGCCGCACCTCGTCAACCCCCTCGGGGAGCGCGCCCCAGTCCGAGCCGGAGAGCGAGGCGAGGCGCACCTTGGGGTCACCGGCGATGCACAGCGCCGTGCCGTCAGGGGGGTGGGCGTCGAGGTCCAGGATGAGCACCGTGCCGTCAAACCCTTCGCTCCGGGCCACGGCGATGGCGACGGCGAGGTCGTTCACCGCGCAGAAGCCCCCGGCGCTGTCGGGCCCGGCGTGGTGAAAACCCCCGAGCAGGTTCAGGGTGGGGCCCTTGCGCCGCAGCGCCTCCCGGGCGGCGTCTACGGAGGCGCCGACCGCCAGCCGAAGGGTGTGCAGCACCTCGTCGGGGTCGAGCTCCTCCACCCGCACGGCGAAGATCTGGGCCAAGGTCTCGGGTTGGGTCAAGGACTCCAAGAGGCGGCCGCTGTGCACCAGGGCCAGCTCCCCCCAGCTCACCCGGCGCGGGGTGCGCAGGTCGTTCTCGCGCAAGAGGCCGAGATCGGCCAAGGTCCAGGCCGCGAAGTCCGCGCGGCGTAGGGCAGGGGCCCGCGCATCAGCCGGGCGGCCTGGGCCTTCAGCCGGGACCATGGGTTCATCGAGGGCTCGTGCGGGGCGTGAAGAGATCGAGGAGCGCGGAGGCGCAGTGTAGCAGGATCCTCCGCGCCCCCTCGTTGCGCGCCGAGGCGAAGGCGGGCATCCTGGGCCCATGCGCGGCGTCGGCCCTCTCCTCCTCTGCACTTTACTCTTCGGCGACGCCGAGGCCGCCGAGCCAGGGCCCGCAGAGGTCATCACCCTGCGCCTCACCGACGACGCCGACGCCCAGGCCGTCCTCCGCGCCGCCGCCGCCCTGCCCGGCGTGCGCCCCCTCGCCGTCGGCGCGCTGCCCGGCGGCGGCGGGCTCATCGACCTAGGCGCGCCGCCCGCCCTCTGGGACGAGCTCGCCGCCCTTGATGGCGTCGTTCACGTAGGCGCGCCCTGGCGACCCAGCGCCAAGGCCGTTGAGAGCGAAGGCCGCGCCACCCTGGACCTCGCCGCCTGGGACGCGGGTGGGCTCACCGGGCGCGGGATCACCGTCGCCGTGATCGACGTCGGCTTCTGGGGCTGGGACGGCGCCCCGGAGGAGCTGCCGCCGGACCAGGTGGCCCTCGTCTACGGCCTGGCCGGGGGCGACCCCCACGGCGCCGCCGTCGCGGAGGTGATCCTCGACGTGGCCCCCGAGGTGGAGCTGCGCCTGTACCGCGTCACCAGCGCCGCGGAGTTCATCGAGGCGCTCAGCTTGGCCGAGCAGGACGGCGTGGACCTCGTCTGCGCCAGCTTGGGCTTTGACAACGTGTG
>JAKLKE010000176.1:11121-11414 GCA_023150775.1 Myxococcota bacterium | reverse complement strand
CGCGCCGGAGCTGGAGACCGACGACACCGCGCTCGCGCTGCTGCTTGCGGGCGCGCTGCTCAACCGTCGCCAGCGCCGCACCCTTATGGCCTTGTGCAGCGACCAGGCCGCGATCGATCTGCTCTGGGCGATGGACGCCCAAGACAAGGAGGCGTGATGGGCAAGAAGAAGAAGAAGCCCGCCGGCGAGATCGTCGCGGTGAAGGGCTACACCCGGAAGTTTCGCCCCGAGCGGGCGCCCCCCAGAGACAACAAAGGCCGTTGGCGCTCCAAGGGCAAGCGCCGCGGCCCGTC
>JAKLKE010000176.1:0-11111 GCA_023150775.1 Myxococcota bacterium | reverse complement strand
CCTCACACTGGGCGTCGCCGTGGTCGACGGTCCTAAGCTCACCTGCATAAGACGCTGCTGCGTACTCCAACACCCGGACGGCCTCGACGTCGCCGAGCACCTGAAAGGAGATGCTGTAGTCGTAAAGGCTATAGCTCGTCCCCGCGCCATCACGGTTCGGCACCATGTCGAACGAATACTCCAGCGACGGCGCCGCGGCGCTCCCGCCGCCCTCCTGTAGAGACTCCAGCTCCGAGAGCAGGGCCGCGTTCTCGGCCTCAAGCTCCTCACTGAGTACGGCCTGATCTTCGACGGTCTCCCCGAGCTCCGCGAGCTCCTCATCGAGCTCGTCGAGCTGGTCATTCACGTTGCCGAAGAAGCAGCCCACCAGAAGAAGAAAGCTCAGCATGTTTACTCCTGCGCATGGTGCGCTTGGGCATTGTGCCCTGGCGGTCTGCGCTGTGCCAGTAGACGCCGGCGTGCTGAGCTTTAGGACAGCGCGCGACGCTTTAGATGCGTTGCGCTGCGCCAGCGGTCTAGGCTGCGCGTCTCGCGAAAGATCCTGTAGTCCCTAAGTGATTGCCAGGACACAACTTTGGAGAGCGTGCCATCGCCCGCCGCCACCCCAGACGCATCGCCCCGTGGCCCCGCGCCCAGGAGGCTGAGTGGACGAGGTCATGCAACACACGTCGCGGCTTCGGGTTTGGCAGCGCTCGGGTTTGCGGCGCCTCCTCCGAGCGCGCGTCAAGGCGGCGTTACGCGCCGAAGAAGAGGACCGCCTAGACATCTTGATCGCGGACGAGGTTCGGGCGGCGCTTCGGGAGGGGCGCGAGCGGCGCGTGACGGCCGATCTGCTGAGACGTATGTTGCGCGAAGGGGTTGGGTTAGAGTACGTTGTATGACTCAATACGCGCTGCCCTTGGGCTGATTGCCCGCTTCTAAGGTGACGTATGCTCTGGATGTTCTTGGCGTGCTGGACGGCGAAGATCGAGGCCTTGGAGTCGGAGGTTGAGGACCTCCAAGACCAGGTCGATGAGCTTGATGAGAGTCCCGATGACTCCGCGCCTCTCGATGCCGATGTGCGGGCACCGTCCGCGTACTTTTCCTACAACAGCACGGGAAGCAGCGGCAGCTATCAACTAAACGTCGGGGCGGTCGTCGAGGGCGACTACGACTATGCCCGGATTCAGGTTTGGAGTGAGGCGGGCTTTGAAGAAGTAGAGGAAGGCTGTCTGCAGTTGAAGGAAGATGTGTCCAGCACCAGCATTGAACTCGCAATTGAGGCCTGGTGGGACGGAAACTACTCATGCTGGGCGTTCGCCACGTACACCGGTCAGGCGCTCCCCTGCCCGTTGGCGATACGGGTGGAAGAGATCACCTGCGAGTAGCCAGGCGACCCCCATTGGCGCGTCGACCCGATTCAAGCTGGCTCGCTCGTCATCCAGGCGATCTCGACCTGCACTCGGCTCAGCTCGTCGGCAGAGGGGGGGCCTGACTCCCGGCATCACCCCTCGCACCGAATCGAGGGCGTGAGCAGTAAGGCACCCTTTAGCCTGCGCTGGGCGGCTCGGCCTGCTCGCCTTGTTTACGTTCGGTCGCGGCGTGCTCATCCTCCTGCACAGCAGGGAGCGTGAGGGCGATGCCCTTTAGGAGCCGTGACCACCACGCATCCTGTGTTCCGAGAAAGTAGCGGAACCGCTCCCAGCGGCTGGGCTGGCTTGGGTCGCCGCCAAGAAGCGACAATAACGACTCCATGTTGGACCAGAACGCTGCGACGACCATCCCCGCGAACAACACCAGGTCTGTCCCGGAGGGCACATAGCTGCTGACCGCTGACCCAATGGCCCACTGAACGCCCCAGTTTACAACCTTCGCCAGCGTACCTAACGTCGCGAGGCTGCCGAAGAGCTGAATGATCATGCCGCTGTCAACCCCGCCCCGGCGGGTGATCGTGGCGAAGCCGAGCAGCCATAGCGCGATGACGGTGACCACGACGGTGATCGGGTCGTTGGCCCATAAGGTCTGAAGCGACGAGGTGATGTTCACTTCTTCGCTGGCCCCGAACCGCCGAGCAGCAGGCCGAGCACACCGCCAATAACGGCCCCTGGTGGGCCGCCAACGGCCGCGCCAAACGCGGCGCCAAGCCCCGCGCCAAGCATTGCACCAGAGGCGGGGTTGGTGTGAAACTGCTGCACAGGGTGCGTGGCGTAACCCGTGATTGTAGGCTGGGCTCCGCGCATCTCGATGTAAGCCCAGTACACCCGCCCATTCTCGTCTCGCACCCTCCACACGTTGCGGAGCGTGATGAGCTCGCGTCCACCAGGAGCGTTGACCGGATCGAGCATGACCATAGACCTCTTATAGCCCCCGATCTGAGGCGAAGGAAGACCCAATCACCGGCACCCGCTCCTCTTGTGAGGTTCGGCCGCGCCCCTATAGGGCGGCGGGCGATGGAGGAGGCGCTGGGGCTAGTCGCGGGCGACGACCCCCCACCCTACTCCCCCGCGCCCTCCACGATCCAGTCCCGAACGAGGCCGATCGTCTCCTCATCGAGCGGCGTGCCCGGGGGCATCAGCTCGCCCTCGATGTCGGGCCCGCCCTCCAGCTTGTGCACGAGGTAGCTGGCGTCTGGGTCGCCAGGCACAACGTAAGGCACGCCGCTGACGCTCTCGCCGCTCAAGAGGCGCTCGCGGTCGTCGGCGCTGCCGTCGAGGCTGAGCCCGCCCGTGCCGCTGCCGTGGCAGGTGGAGAAGGCGCAGCCCGCGATGACCGTGTCGCTGACCTCTTGGAAGGCCACGGGCTCGGACGCGCAGGCGGCGAGGAGGGGGAGGAGCGGGAGGAGCAGGCGCATCTCAGCTGCCGTCGCTGCAGATCCAGGGGAGCTTCGCGGGGTAGACCAGGGCGAAGGTCACACACATCTCGTGGGGGAAGACGAGGTCGTCGGGCTCGTCGTTGAACCACTCGCAGCTCGTGGTGAGCGCGTCGCCTGTCTCAAACACCAGCTCGCCGGGCTCAAACTCCAGCATGTTCGGGGCGTCGCGGTAGACGGCGTCCCACACGGGCTCATCGACGAGCACCTCCTCGGGGCCGTCGCCGCGGCTGCGGGTGGTCTTGAACGACTTGCCCCACTCGTGCATGTGGCCGCCCATAAACAGGGCGTTCACGGGCTCTTGGTCCCAGGTGCAGGTGAAGCTGCGGGAGTAGCTGTCTGTGCCCGCGGGGATGACGAAGTTGTCGGAGCTGAGCGCGAAGGGGGCCGCCCAGGTCTCCACCTCATCCTCGGGGACGATCTCAAACTGGGCCTCGTCGTGCACGAGGATGTCGTCGGCGGTGGCGTTAATGTAGTGCGCCTGAACCACAAAACGCTGGTTGGACTGCAGGAGCACGGCCATGCCGTCGGGCAGGTCGAGCTCGTTCAGGGTGATGTCTTCGCGGCGCTCCAAGGTGCCGCCGAAGATGACGGGCTCCATGTTCTCCATCTGGAGGTCTTCGGTGGCGGTGCAGTCCCAGGTCTCGCCGTCGGGGATCTCCCGCTCGGGGGTGGTCGTGCCGAACAGCACGAGGTGATGCCCGCCGGGGCCCTGGTAGTTCATCATGTGCACGATGCCGACGTCTTCGCCGGTGTAGGTGAGCGCGGTGCACATCTGAACGTCGCTGTAGGCCGGGATCACGAGGTCCGGCGTCTCAAAGATGAGCGCGCCCTCGGAAGGATCGGGGTAGTCCACGCGCATGTCGACGGGGCCGGTCTCCTCGATGGGGGCGTCATCGCAGGCGAAGGTGAACAGAGGGAGGGTGAGCACTGCGAGGGTGAGGAGCGGAGCGCGCATGGGGCACCTCAGGGGTTGCGGAAGCCTAAGAAGATGACGCCCTCGCTGACGGTGTTCGCCACGACGAGGAGCTCGTTGTCGAAGGGCAGGGTGACCGGGTCGCCGGTGTCGGGGCCGGGGTCGGTCGGGTCGACGTTGTTGTCGCTGTCAAAGAAGCCGAGGGCGGTGACGTAGCCTGAAGGCAAGCCCTCGATGGTGAGCAGCACGTCCGTGGGCTCGAAGCTGCTGAGGTCTACGGTCTCGACGAAGACGCTGGCGATGGCCTCGGCGCCCTCATCGGGGCCTGCGCCGGTCACCTGCTCGCTCAGGTACAGGCTGCCCCGAAAGGTGCCCACCAAGGACTCGCCGTCGGCCTGGATGGCCTCACCGTAGTCGTCGTCGATCTGCATCCGCAGCGCGAGATCGCCAAACCCCTCCACCGGGGCGGTGTCCACCGGCGGCGCGGTGTCTTCCGGCGTCTTCTCGGCGCAGGCGAGGGTGATGAGCAGCGTGAGCGGCATCGAGGCTCCTGGGGGTGCGAGGCGGGAGTATACCCCAAGCCCAAGAGAGTTTGCGCTGCCGCGTGGATCCAGCCGATCGGCCCGGCGCGCTCGGCCCCGGGCTAGGGATCAGAGGCCGAGGCGTTTTCGGAGGCGCCAGAAGGTGGTGCGGCTCACCCCCAACGACGCCGCGGCGCGGTCGAGATCGCCGTTACAACGATCGAGGGCGACCCGCACCCGCTCACGCTCGTCGTCTTCGTTCGTCGGCGCGCCTCGGCGGCCCGTCGTGGGGGTTCGGGCCTCGCGGAACTCCGGCGGCAGCTCATGCAGGCCGATCACCGGGCCGCGCCCCACGGCGAAGGCGTACTCGACGACGTTGAGCAGCTCACGCACGTTGCCCGGCCACGAGTGGTCCAAGAGCGCGCGCATGGCCTCGGGCGAGAAGGAGGTGACGCCGCGCGGGCCGCGCCGGTTGTGCTCATCCAGGCTGCGCCGCAGCAAGAGCTCGATGTCCAGGGGGCGCTGGCGCAGGGGTGACAAGAAGATCGGCACCACCCGCAGGCGGAACATGAGGTCCTCCCGGAAACGCCCGGCGCGCACCTCCTCACGCAAGGCGCGGTGCGTCGCGGCGACCACCCGCACGTCCACCTCGACGGGCTCGTTCGCGCCCACGGGCACGAGCACCCGCTCTTGGAGCACCCGCAAGAGCTTCGCTTGAAGCTCCAGAGGCAGCTCCGCCACCTCGTCGAGAAACAAGGTGCCGCCGTCGGCCTGGGCGAAGATGCCGCGCCGGGCCGTGACCGCCCCGGTGAAGGCGCCTTTGGCGTGGCCGAAGAGCTCACTCTCTAACAAAGAGGGCGTGAACGCCGCGCAGTTGACGGCGATGAACGGCCCGTCGCGGCGGCGGCTCTCCAGGTGAATCGCCCGGGCGACGAGCTCTTTGCCCGTGCCGCTCTCGCCGCGCACGAGCACCGTGGCCTCGGTCTCGGCGACGTTTCGGATGATCTGGAACACCTGGAGCATCGACGGATCGCGGGTGACGAGGCCATGAAACTCCGTCGCCCCCGCCGTGAGCAGCTCCGGCGAGCCCAAGGTCGTGGTGGTGTCTAAGGCGAGGACGTGCATCGCGCCGTCAGGCTGATCCTCGTGGCTCAACATCCGGGCGTACTGGCGCACCCGCACCGTGGCGCCGTCGGCCCGGGTGACGCGCACGGTGACGCCGAAGGGGCGTAAGCCGTCGTTGTCACACAACAAACCGTCGGGGCAGGGCAGGCCGAGCACCTCGTCCGCGGTGTAACCGAACAGCCGCTCGGCCTCAGCCGACCAGAAGAGCACCCGGCGCGCGGCGTCGGTGATGATCACCGCGGCGTCGGGGATCAGGGCGGCGAGGGTGGTCAGCGGCTCAAGCAGGTCACGGCGGCTGACCCACTGCGCGAGATCAGGGTGGTGTTTCATGGCTGAAACATATCGAAACGTGCGGTGAACCGCAAGGGGGGGGCCTGCGGCGCCGGGGAGGGGGAGGCGGCCGCCCGAGGGTGGCACGGCTCTTGCTGCGGAGGAGCGCGTCTCGTCTCACCCTCACAGCCTGGAGTGGCCGTGCTGTCTCAGCGTCTGTTCGCCCGCGCCGACGCCCCGGTGTGTGGGGTGCGTGATCTCTCCCCCCTCGTCGCCACTCTGCACCTGCCCGAGCTGACCGTGGTGGATGTGCGTGAGCCCGAGGAGCTGACCGGCGCTTTGGGGCACATCCCGGGCGCGGTGAACGTCCCGCTGAGCACCTTGCTCACGACGACCTTGGGCTGGGAGCGCGCCGCGCCGCTCTTGATCGTCTGTCGCAGCGGCGGTCGCTCGGCGCGCGGCGCCCGGGCCTTGGGTCAGGAGGGCTTCTCGGCCCTGTTTAACCTCGCCGGAGGGATGCTCGCCTGGGACGCCAACGGCCTGCCCCGCCTGCGTGACCCCCACGATACGACACAGTCGTTGATGGCGCTCTTGGGCCTCGCCTTCGTCGCGGCCTATGACGGCGAGGTGGAGCAGGGCGTTGGCGCCCTCAACGCGGTCTGCCGCCGAGACGGGGTGGAGGCGCAGGACGGCCTCCTCACGGGCCTCGCCGAGGCCGTGGCCACGTTTGAGGCGCGGGCCCTCGCCGCGGACGATCCCGCGCGGGGCTACTCGCGGCTGCTCCGCTTGGGGCTGGCCCGTGTGGGCCGCGCGGTCTGAGGCGCCTCGCAAAGAGGGCCTCACGCTTGGGATATTCACGGCGGGGCTGTTCCAGCGCGCGTCGGATGAAACGAAACGGGCTCGCTTCGCCTGAAACATCGCGGGGGCGAGGTTGGCCGCGCGCCAGGGCCAGGAGCGCGTCGAGGGCGTGGCACGAGGATTGCAACACCGGCCATCCTCTCCCACAACACACGCCCCAGGAGGTCAAAATGATCTTCCGTCAGCTCTTCGAGCCTGTCAGCTCCACCTACACCTACCTGCTCGGCGACCCCATCACCCGCCGCGCCGCGCTCATCGACCCCGTGTTTGTGGACGTCGATCAGTACGTCTCCTTGCTCAATGAGCTGGGCCTCAGCCTAGTCTACACCTTAGAGACCCACGTTCACGCCGACCATGTGACCGCCGGGGATGAGCTGCGCCGTCGTTTGGGCAGCCGCACCGTCGTGCACAAAGACGGCGGCGCCGACTGCGCGAACGTGCTCGTGGAGCACGGCGACAAGATTCAGATCGGCGAGCTGGGCCTAGAGGTGCGTGAGACGCCAGGACACACCAGCGGCTGCGTGGCCTACGTCGCCCCCGACCGGGTGTTCACCGGGGACACCCTGCTCATCGGCGGCTGCGGGCGTACAGACTTTCAGCAGGGCAGCGCCGAGCGGCTCTATGACTCGGTCCACCGCGAGCTCTTTAGCCTGCCGGCGGACACCTTGGTCTACCCCGCCCACGACTACAAGGGCCGCACGGTCTCCACCATCAAAGAGGAGCGGGCGATGAACCTCCGTCTTGGCGGCGGCCGCTCCAAAGAGGAGTTTGTGCAGATCATGGCGAACCTCAACCTCGCGTACCCCAAACAGATCGACGTCGCCGTCCCCGCGAACCAGCGCTGTGGTCGTGTTGAGACACAGTCCGCCTGAGCGGAGGGGCGTTGCGCGAGAGGCGGCTGGGCCGCACCGGAGACGACGATGTCTGTCTTGATCTGGAGCCTCGGCGCGGCCTTGGCCGCCGACTGGGTGATGTTGCAAGGAACGGAGCTCGGAGGCGCGACCGAGCCCAGCGCCGCGCGGGCCTGGGGTTTTGTGCAGCCGCTCGCCGAGACGATCGTTGGCGGCGAGCCGGTGACCGGGCTCAGCGGGGAGTCCCTCCTTGACTTCAACGGCGAGCGCGCCAGCTTCAACCGTGTCGGCTCGGGCGACGCCACCCTGGGCTTCTCGCTTCGTCGGGCGCGGTTCGGCTTTCGGGGCACGATCCCCGGCGTAGACGGTCGGGTCAACTGGCTCATCGGCGCTGAGGTGGGCCAGAACGCGCTCACCCGCATCGACCCCATCGTGCTCACCGACGCCTCGGTCACCTTCGCCGTCGCCCCGGGGCTGCACCTTCGCGCGGGCCAGTTTAAGCTGCCCCTGGGCGAAGAGGCCCTAGAGATGAACCCCATCGCCGCCGAGTTTGTCTCGGTCTCGAACGTCACCGGCCAGCTCCTCAACGAGAACCCCACGAGCGGCGGGGTCTACACCGCCGGGGTGAGCGGCTTTCGTGACATCGGCGTGCAGGCGTTTGACTCCTTCACCTTGGGCCGGGGGAGCCTTACCTACGCCCTGATGGTCTCCAACGGCGGAATGGGCGCCTTAGACATCGACAACTCGAAGGATCTCTCCGGGCGTCTCACCTGGGCGCCAATTGTGTGGGGTGAGCCCTACGCGGCCATCCGGGATGAGCTGAGCCTGTACACCTTCTGGTTAGAGGGCCAGCGTGAGGTGGAGGGTGTGGAGGCCCGGCGGATGCGGCGCGGCGCCGGGGTGCAGCTTGAGCGCCATGGCCTACACGCCCGGGCCGAGGTCATCCAGGCCATCGGGACCATCGAGCTCGGCGCCAACTCGCCCTTCCCGGGGCAGCCGGTGGTCGTGGCCGCCGAGGGCGAGGCCGCTGGGCTCAACGTGTTTGTTCACCACCAGCCGGGCCCCATCGGCGCGGGGCTGCGCTACGACGGCCTGTGGCGACGCTACGACAGCCCAACAGACCTTCGAGTCTTCCATACGGTCACCGCCGATCTGCAGCTTCAGATGAGCCCCAAGGCCCGGGTGATGCTTGATTATGAGCGCCGCTGGCTGCTCGCGCCAGAGGCCAGCGCCGACGCCCAGGCCATCGCCGCGACGATGGGCGACCGCGTCTCGTTGCAGCTCGTGGCCGTGTTCTGAGAGAAGAACTCTCCTCAACAACCCCAACCACAAACTCCCGGAGCGCTCATGCCTCGTCTGTTCGCCCTCACCGCCCTGCTCACCCTCAGCTCGTTTGGCGCCCTCATCGGCGACGCCGAGGCCGGTGCACGCGCGGGCAAAGCCGCCGCCCCCGCTGAAGAGGTGAAGGCCAAGACCGGCCTCGTCTTCATCGCCAACACCGGCTTGGAGGACGTACAGACCCTCGCCGCCTCGCTCAAGCACGCCAAGGCCGCGATGGAGTCTGGGCAGGTGGACGAGGTGCATTGGATCGTCTACGGCCGCGCGACGGCGATTCTGGACCCTGACCTCAAGACCATCCCCGAGACCCTGAAGGCCGACGTCGAGGCCGCCCGCGCCGCGGGGGTGCGCCTCGTGGCCTGCGGAAACGCCATCGACCGCAATGGCCTCGACCGCGCTCGCCTGGCGTTCCCGGTGGAGGTCGTCGACTCGGGCATCGCTGAGGTCGCGCGGCTGAGCGCCTTGGGCTACGGCCTCCTGCGCTACTGAGCTCCGCCCAACAACAAAGCGCCGCCGTCGCGTCCTGACGACGACGGCGGCGCCGTGTTGCTCAACACAGATTCTCGTCAGCGCACGACGTTTGAGGAGTCTCGGTCATCCGGCACAAACTTCACCGTGGTGGGCATCTTCACCGCGGGCAGAGTCTTGGCGTCGGCGACGAAGTCTGCGCCGACGACGCGGTTCTCGGCGAGCAGGTACGCCGTGAGCGCGTAGGTCTGGTCAGGGGTCATCGAGCCCGGCGCGTGCTGGGGCATGGCCCGCCGGATGTAGTCATACGCCGTCGTGGCGTAGGGCCACCAGTTGGCCATGGTCTTGGGGATCTTGGGGTCGTCGCCGAAGCCGGTCTTGGCATCGTCTGGGCCGATGAGCTTGGGGCCGACGCCGCCTTCGCCCTTCACGCCGTGGCAGGCCATACACTGCGCGGCGTAGAGGGCCTGGCCCTGGGAGACTGTGCCGGATCCTGCGGGTAGGCCCTCCCCAGACGGGCTCACGTCGAGATCCCAGGCGGCGATCTCTTCAGGCGTGGCGGGGCTGCCCAGGCCCACCGGGGCGTAAACCCGCCCGGGGCCGGTTGCCTTGGCGGCGGTCGTCGTGCTGGAGGGCGAGGGGTTGGGCGTGGAGGGCTCGCCGCCGCAGCCAAGGCCCAAGAGCAGGGTCAACAAGAGCGCGGCGCTCACGCGGCCTCCGGGTTCGCGACGAAGGTGACGAGGCCATCTTGGGCGACTCGCCACGCACGAATCGGGTTAAAGTGAAAGTCTGCGCCCCTGCCTCGGGCGGCCTGGAACGCGGCGTAGGTGGGCTGCACATAGCCCGTCTCATCGACGGCGCGGCTCATCAGCGTGGTCGGGGCGCCATCCCAGCGCCAAGGAAACACAAAACGTGTCGCCGCCTTGGGGGACTCCGCGCCGAAGAGCTCGGCCTCTGCCCAAGAGCTGCCGCCGTCTGTGCTCACCTCAACCTTGGTGATCCGCCCTCGGCCCGTCCAGGCGAGGCCGGAGATCGTCCACACGCCGGGGCTGAGCTGCATGGGGTGCGCGGGGGAGGTGATGATGGACTTGGTGTCCATCACAAACGAGAACTGCCGCGCGAGATCCCCCGGCAGGGCGTCGGTGTAGCGCACCGTCTCATCTTTGGCCATGGCGGGGGCCTCGACGGCCTCGATGCGCCGCAGCCACTTGATCGAGATGTTCGCCTCCCAGCCGGGCACGACGAGACGCACCGGATAGCCGTGGGCCGGGCGTAAGGCCTCGCCGTTGCTGGCGAAGGCGATGAGGCAGTCGTCGAGGGCCTTCTCGATGGGCAGGCTGCGCATGAGCACGCTCGCGTCGCCGCCCTCGACCAAGAGCCAGCGCGCCTGGGGCTTGAGGCCGGCCTCGGCGAGCAATTGGCCGAGGGGCACCCCCGTCCACTCGACGTTCGAGAGCTGGCCGTCAATAAACTGCGGCGTCAGCTCGGGCTTGGGCTCACGGTAGGCCTTGCGGCCGTTCCCGGCGCACTCCAAGAAGTGGGTTCGGGTGACGTGCGGAAAGCGTTTGAGCTCGGCCAAGGTGAAGGTGAGGGGACGCTCGACGAGGCCGTGCAGCAAGAGCTTGTAGCGGGCCGGATCGATCTGGGCGATGCCGCCGTGGTGGCGCTGGAACTGCACGTCTGTCGGGGTGATCGTGCCGGTGAAGTCTTGGAGCGGCGAGAAGGCCGTGCCGCTGACGTGGCCCGTGGGGCTCACCGCCGGCGACTCAAACGGGGAGCGCTCGGAGCGTGGGGTGACGCCGCCGCCGAGCACCCGGGTGGCGTCGTCGGGCACAGTCGGGAGCGCGGCGGCGGGTGGATCTTCGGCGAGGGCGGCCCGGCCCGCGGCGACGGCGCCGACGACGCCCGCGGCGAGG
>JAKLKE010000175.1 GCA_023150775.1 Myxococcota bacterium | reverse complement strand
GCCGGTGGAAATGAGCCCTCGTACACCAGTTGAGAACGATTGTCTCGCGGCAAGGAGCAGTATTGCATCGCGTTCTTCTGTCACTTGTATGTTCGTGAGGTAAGGCGATAGCAGGGCTATTACCTCTGTCCAGTATGCGCGAACCTCGTCGCTTCGTCTTGGCGCCCAGTCACGACGAGGGAGTCCACTCCCTTGCGCCTCAACACCACCCATACGATGAAAGCTGCCATATGTCAACGCAGCCCCCAGTGCCTCAATGCACACCTTCATAAGCCGGGGATCCTGTGTTGCTAATCCTTGACGGATAACAGGCAACCTCTCGATCGCGGGCATCTCAGTGCCCGACAGGTCGAGATGAAACAGTTGCTTAAACTGGCCGGTCGCATTGTTGCTATATGTCTCGTTCTCGCCAGCGGCAAACCTGAGGAGGAGCGTCGCAGCGCGAATGAATGTGTCGGGCCACCACGCCAACTTCTCCAAACACCACACCAAGCCGCGCCTCCCCTTGTTGATCTTAAACGCTTCCTCGGGCGTAATGAAAGAGAAGTTGCGGTAAAGTAGCCCCATTACGGCTTCGTTGTTTAGCTCAGCGAGGGAACTCAGGATAAGGGAGCCAGTGGCTGAGATGACCAACTCCCTCTGGCCAAAAGGGCCTGATGGCCCAGTTAGCTGGGCGGCGATCGTCTCTGCGTGCGGGTTACCTTTAAGGCGACGCAACTGATTGACCATAGAGGTCACCATTTGGGGGGTGAGGTGTCCGCTGTTCATCAGCGCGATCACCTTATTGGGTGTGTAGCCTCGCCACCATACAACGGCCAGCACAACCGCCAAGGGAAGCGGCGTCAGTCGTATGTAGTCGCCCCGTTTCTGAACGATTCCGGCAGTGATTAGGCTCTCTGCTGCGCGGCGGACCGCGGGGTTCTTCCAGGAACTGCTAAGGAGTTCGCTGACGAATTGGTCGAATTCATCTTGCGCGTCGTGGGTAAATCCTAGGTGCTCGAACGCGGCGAGAGCCAATGCAACTCCATAGACAAGGTCTGGGTCTGGTGCTCGTCTTGTAACGAGCGTTTTGAAAGACTCCGGAGTTTCAATGTTCCAAAGAGAGGAGTGGCCTTCTGAAATGTGACGCAAGAGTAGTTCAGCCATGCGCGGAAAACCATCGGCCATCTTAATGATGGTGGGAATCATCTCCTGTAGCGGTTGGGGTTGCCAACTTTTGATGAGAGTCTCCATGCCGGTGTTCGAGAGGCGAGGCAGTACTCTGAATAATGAATCGATGGTTTGAGATGGCGGGGTTAAGTCATAGTCGAGCGATAGCAACGATAGCTTTGACTTCTTGGCTTGAACCATTTGGCTTAGATCTCTGTGAAGTTCGATGGAGCACTCATCAACAACGATGATTGCCTCAATCTCCTTCTCTTTCATCGAGCGAATGGCAGGGACTAGATCGCTTCGGTAATCATCCCCTCCTTTAATGTATACACACTTGGCAGACAAGGCTGCTTGGGCAGGGGATTGGTTCGGGTTGTCTGGTGGGCGAAACAGCTCAAGTGCGAGACGGGATTTTCCAAGTCCAGAGAGGCCGGCAAGCCTCGTTACTTGTCTGGGGTGCTGTAGGGCAGATCGAAGTTTATCGCGAATCCCCACGCGTTCTTGGTCCCAGACAAATGGGTTGTGTTGGGGTTGCTCGTCGTTCCAGGATGCCCATGTCTGTAGGGTTGAAGGTAGGGTGTGCCCAAGTCGCTCCTTGACGTACGTGATCGCTCCATAATACTGATTGGTCCACTCGGCGATTTTTTCGGAACCGTAAACGTAAACGATTACCTTGCTGGCTGTGGCCTCCCCAACGCAATCGCTGAATGCCTTCTGTATTTTGGTTTCACGTTTGGTGGCGTAGGTTCCTGCGCACCGCCTTCCATAAAAGAGTATGTATGCGCCTTCTGCTCGCACCACTCTGTCAACTCTCGGCTTGAGCGACTTCGTCTTTGTCCTCTTTTCAGACTCTAACACCTCCTTGTAGCATTCTCCCTCCTGCATATCTGTCGCCTTGACCTGAAAGAGTGTACACCGCCTCGGAATCAAATCCAGGTTCGCTGGATCAGGACCCCCCACCCATTCAATCTTTCCGTCCTCACCACCGTCCGGCGCATCAATGTTGAGACTGACGCTCACAGCGTTCTGCGCGAGCCCAAGTCGGCTCGCCTCTAACAGCAGGAGGCGACGCAGCAGGTCCGTGAGGTCGAAGGCATTGAGCTGCTCGATGTCTGACGCGCTAACCTCAAAGAGAGTCATACGTCGATCCGGTGGTTAGGGGTGGTGGCCATCGTGAGGAGTTGAAGCAAGAGCGCCATTGCCCGCGCACCGAGGGTGAAAGGCGAGCATCCCACCTTGGTGCGATGCGCTCGGCTAGACGGAAGAGAGTGGGGGAGCATCGGCTATGACTTGCCTTGCGGGAGGAGTGGCGCCGTTACGCGATCATCTTAACTACGGCCTCCACAGAACAGCAAGCGCAACGCCCGGTGCCCAATGCGCCCGCCGCCGAACGTGGGTCTGCGGCTCCTCGTCCGCGCGGTCACTCCTTTTCGCGCGCCCGCGCGACCCCGCCAAGTCGACCCGGCATTGGGTGTGTGGGCCGCTGGGGGCGACGATCAGCCCGCCCCCGCGCACGCCCCAAGTTTTTCTTGAGATGGTCGATCATGCTGTGATAGGATCAGCCTATCGATGGAGCCATTGGATGTCTGCGTCCTTCATTGCCCGCCCCACCTCGGCCCCAAAGAGGGGCAAACGTTTGAGATCTCCATGACGCTGTGTACTTTAGGCCTGCCGCCACTTCTTGTGGCCCCTAGCCTCGCCGCTCGCGCTGCGGATGTTGGCTTCATGGTGAACGGCGCCCCTGGGCGAATAATCCTCTTTGACGGCCCACGAGCCGCTGGTGGATGGCACCATGAGTAACAAGCGCCGACGTGTTGAGATCACGGGTGAGGAGCAGCAGCCAGCCGAGCGCCAAGGTCTCTCGGGCGGGCCGCTTGATCTTCAAGATCTGCTGGGCAACCAAGAGATGATGGCGCGCCTACGTCAGCAGCGGACGGCGCTGGAGGCGCTGGCGCCGCGCGCTCCGCTGCCTCATCGGCAGGAGGCCGAAGACACCTTTGGCGCCGAGCTAGGAGACGTCGAGGCGATCCAGGGTGTGCCCGAGATCGAGGAGATCTTCGGCGCGCACGCCTTGACGGACGGTGAACTTGTCGTCTTCTCCGACAAGAACCCCGCGCCGGAGGAGGTGATCCACGAGGTCGCGCATGTGGAGCAACAACGGGGCGCAGGGGCCGGTGGTGGCGGGCCAGTCTCCGCCAAGAGCGGCGCCTCAGAGCGTGAAGCGGCGGACGCCGTCACCGCTTACCGAGAGGGAGAGACGTCCAGCGTAGAGGAGCGTCGAGACGGCGGCCTCTCTAGGAATCCAGGCGTGATGGCGGCCCCTTTGTTGACCTTCGGCGCGGGGGTCTCACTGACGCCGCTGCTCGCCACGGTCGGCGTCGCCGCCCTCATCGGGCTGCTGGTCTACGGTGGCTATGTCATGCTGAGCAAAGCCACCGGCAACCAGCTCGACACGGGGCTTCGTGACCTCAGCGACGAAGAGGTCAAGTCCCGCGCTCGCGACCGTAACCTCTCCGGTGAGGAGCGCCGTCGATATCAGCGAGAGGAGAAGGCGAGAGGTGAGCGGAACAAACGGAAGCGGAACGAGAACACCAACAAGTGAGCCGACGATGACGCCTTCTGAATCGCTGATGTCCGACGACGACGCCCTTGATCTGATCGCGGAGTCGCTGGACACTCCAGCGCAGGCCGCCAGGCAGCTCCGCGCGCTCGTCGGGCACCCCTCGCCCGAGGTGCGAATGCGCGCGTTGGAGGCGCTCATCGAGGTGGAGCACCCCGAGACGGTGGAGACCGCCGCGCAGGCGCTGGGCGATCCAGACGCCTTGGTTCGTATCGCCGGGATCGAGGTGCTCACCGCGCAGGGTCGGGAAGAGCACGGGCAGGCGATCTGGCGCCTCGCGTTGGAGGACGCGGACGCGCTCGTGCGTGAGCACGCCTTGCTCAACCTCAGCGCCCTCGGGGGGGCGTTGGACGTCAGCGCGCTGGTCCAGCTCGCGGAGGCCTCTGCTGGGGCGATCTTGGTCGCCAGCGCGAACCTGTTGTGCGCTCAAGGTCACCGGGAGTGGCTCCTGCCGCTCTTGGAGGGCCTGTTTGACCCCGAATACACGACCCGCGCCATGACGCTCACCTTGCTGGAGGAGCGCATCGAGCCTCAAGAGCGGCCGTTTGTGCGACGGCTGCTCATCGATCGGCGCGCTGTGGAGGATGTGCCCGCCGTGCTCGCCCGGATTGACGCGCTGCTCGTGGCCTGGAGAGACTGACCAGCTCGCGCGCTCCCTGAGCGCGGGATTCGGCGACGAGGCGCTGGGGCGCTCCCGAGCTGTCGCAGGGTGTGGCGCCTCCGCCACCGCCCGCCCCCACCCTGCTACACTCCCCGGCGATGTCTACGCCCACGCCCTCTTACCGCCCCGGCCTCCTCGCTTTGGGCCTCGTCTTCGCCGCGCTCGCCGGTGGCCTCGCCTGGTCCGCGGGCCTCGCGACCGACGCCTGCGCCACGGCGGCGATCACGGCCTTGTGCGCGGTCTATTGGGTCACCGAGGCGCTGCCGATCCCGGCCACGTCGATGTTGCCCTTCGCGCTGTTGCCGATGGTGGGGGTGCTCACGGCGAAAGACATCGCCGGGGCCTATGGCCATGACCTGATCTTGCTGTTGTTGGGTGGGTTTATGCTCTCGACGGCCCTTGAGCGCAACGGCGCGCACCGGCGCCTGGCCTTGGGCATGTTGCGGCTCATCGGCGCACAGTCGCGGCGGCGGGTGGTGGTGGGGTTTATCGCCACCTCGGGCCTGCTCTCGATGTGGATGAGCAACACGGCGACGACGCTCATGCTGCTGCCCGTGGCCTTGGCCGTGGCTGAAGGCGCTGAGGACGACCGGGCGGGGCTGGAGGCGCCTTTGCTGTTGGGGGTGGCCTGGGCGTCGAGCATCGGGGGCTTGGGCACGCCCATCGGCACGCCGCCGAACCTCGTGCTGATGGGCGTGTATGAGGAGCTGGCCGGGCAGACGGTGAGCTTCGTGCAGTGGATGCGCTGGGGTGTGCCCGCGGCGCTCACGTTGTTGCCCCTGGCGGCGCTGGTGTTGACCTGGGGGATGCGGGAGGGCGCGCCGCTGCGGCTGCCCCAGCTTGGGCCTTGGGCGCCGAAAGAGCGGCGGGTCTTGGGGCTGTTTGTGCTCACGGCCTTGGCCTGGATCACCCGGGGCGCGCCGGACGGCGGCTGGGCGGGGCTCCTGGGCCTGCCCGGGGTGAGCGACGCGACGGTGGCCTTGGCGGCGGTGGGGCTCATGTTTTTTGTGCCCGACGGCGAGGGCGGGCCGATCCTCGACTGGGACACGGCGGAGCGTATCCCTTGGGGATTGCTCTTGTTGTTCGGCGGCGGCATCGCCATCGCGGACGCCTTCGTGAAGACGGGGCTCTCGGCGAGCCTGGGCGCGCTGCTGAGCCCCCTGGCGAGCTACCCCGCCGTGGTGCCCGTCGCCGCCTTGTGCCTGGGCGTGACCTTCCTCACGGAGGTCACGAGCAACACGGCGACGGCGACGCTGTTGATGCCGATCACCTACGCCGCCGCCATCGCCGCGGGCCTCGACCCCCTGGTGCTGATGGTCCCCGCCGCGCTCTCCGCGTCCTGCGCGTTTATGCTGCCCGTGGCCACGGCCCCAAACGCCGTCGTCTTCGGCACCGGGCGGGTGCCGATGGCGTTTATGGTGCGCCGGGGCCTCGCCCTGAACCTCCTCGCCGTGACCGCCCTCGTCGTGATCTGCCTGCTCCTCGTCCCTTGAGCCTCGGAGACCACCCCCATGAAAGATGACGCGCTGAGCGCCCTGGTCGTGATGCAGAGCGCGGGCTGTGTCGGGATCTTCGCCTTCTTGATCTCCTGGGGCCTGGGCCCCTCGGCGGGGGCCGGCGGCCTGGGGGTGACCACGCCGGTCTTGGCGATGGCCCTGGGGCTGTGCGCCGGGGGCGTCGGCGGCTGGATCGTCGCCCGGCGCTGGGAGCCGGAGCGCCTGCGGGCGCTGCTCAAGGGCCTCGCCGTCGTCGCGGTCGTCGGCCTGGGCCTCGTCGCCTTGCTCGGGCGCTGATCCCAGGCGCCGCGCGGCGGGGGTTCTTCGGCGAGTTGGCCTGGACCTGTGGCAGATCACCCAGGCATCGTGTAGGCTTGGCCCTATGCGTGTACTCCTCGTGCAACCCCCTCGCTGCTACTGGCCCTACACCTCTGAGGGCGACAACTTCTTGCTCCAGCAAGCCCTGCCCGCCTTGGCGGCGGTGGCCCGGGCGGAGGGGCATGAGGTCAAGGTCATCGACTGTATGCCGACCCACACGGGCTGGCGCAGCCTCTATGACCAGGTCAAAGACTTCGCCCCCCACGTCATCGGCAGCGGCGAGAACCACGCGCTCTACGCCAGCGAGGCCCTGCGCTTCTTCCGCCTCGCGCGGCAGGCGGCGCCCGAGGCGCTCACCGTGGCCGGCGGCGGGCACTTCACGAACCTCGCCCACCGCTACGCGAACAACCCCGACATCGACCTCATCTGCGTCGGCGAGGGCGAAGAGACCTTCCGCGACATCCTGCGCGGCGCCGAGTCCACCCAGCCCGCCTGGGACGACGTCGCGGGCCTCGCCTTTGGCCGCGACGGCCAGATCGTCAAGACCAAGCACCGCAAGCTCGTGCAAGACTTAGACACCTTGCCCATGCCCGCCTACGACATGATGCCGATGCACCTCTACGGCACCTCGCGCTATCTGTTCTCGCCCGGCGGCAGCACCTTGCACCACAGCCGGGGCTGCACCTCCAAGTGCAGCTTCTGCGCCTGGTGGACGACCATGGCCGACCGCACCACAGACGCCCAAGGCAACACGAAGCTCAGCCCACGCTGGCGCAGCAAGTCCGTCAACCGCATGATGGCCGAGGTCTCCGAGTTGTATTACCGCTACGGCAAACGGGCCTATGTGTGGGTAGACGAGAGCTGGAACATCGACCCCCGGTTTAACCTACAGTTCAGCGAAGAGATGATCCGCTCGGGCATGAAGACGAAGTGGATGTGTTTTATGCGCGCCGACTGTGTGGTGCGCGATCACAAGAAGGGCATCTTGGAGGCCCAGATTCGCGCCGGGATGAGCCACATCCTCATCGGCGTCGAGCGCGCTGAAGACGCGAACCTCAAAGATCTCGACAAACGTTTTTACGCCGGCGGCGTGGCTGAAGAGGCCATCCGCATCATGAAAGAGCACTACCCCGAGGTGTTCATTCAGGCGACGTTTATCGTCGGCGTGAAGAACGAGTCGATGGACACCCTCAAGCTCCAGGTCGATCTCGCCAAAAAACTCGACGTAGACTTCCCGGCGTTCCACCCGATCACCCCGGTGCCGGGCACGCCGATTTATGATGAGGCCATTCGTAACGGTCACATCACTGAAGACGACTTCGACAACTTCGACTGGCTCTCCCCGGTGCTCAACTCGGACTATCTCACCAAAGATGAGATCGCCTGGGAGCTGTACCGCATGAACAAACAGTTCGTGAACAGCAAGTGGATGCTCAAGGGTCTGTTCAGCCGCGTCGATTACAAACGTGACATGTACATCTGGTTCACCCTCGTCTCGGCGAAGATGGCGCTCGGCGCGATCAAAGAGAAGGTGAGCCCCTTGAACGTGAGCCACTACCAGCAGCTTGAGAAGCCCTGGTGGTACGACTCTTGAGCCTGAAGTAAAGCGCTGGGGTTAGCGTCCGCCACGACTCGGAAGAGGTCCTGCGCTGGCCGCTAAACCCCCTCCTCTGTGGCTCGTTCACTTCGCCGGAGAAGACGGTTTGTGGAGTGGCAGATCGCAATCGCGGCTGGGGACTTATTCAGGCTTGTGGAGATTCGGGTGAACGAACCACGGAGGCACAGAGGACACAGAGTTATGAACACAGAGGGCTCGGTGGCGAGCGAGGGCATCTGCCGCGACTCGGAGGGCTGGAGAAATTGCCGATAGACCCGCTGCGTTCCTCACCAACGTCCACACCTCCACCGACCCCTCTGTGCCCCTCCTCTGTGTCCTCTGTGCCTCTGTGGTTCGTTCACCGGAATCTGAACCAGCCCTGATTCAGTCCTAAGCGGTGATTCCGATCAGGCACTCTATAGGCTGTTTTCTTAGTCGCGGTAAACGAAACACAGAGTCGCAGAGTGATGAACACAGAGGGCCTGCTGGCAGGGTCGAGCGTACGCCGTGACCCAGCAAAGATGAGCTGCTAGTCGGGCAGCGCTCAGCGCCCCGGCTCAGGGTTGAGATCTTCACACATCGACTGGATGAGCTTCGCCGGGGCGTCGAGCGCCTCTAAGGCCAGGGCGAGGTCGCCGTGGAGCGGGGCGAAGGCGCGGTCGGCCACGGCGACGTGCACGAACGGGCGCACGAGGCCGGCGCGCTCGGCGAAGAAGCGGCGGGTGGGGGCGTGCTCTCCGGCGATGGGGTGACCGGCGCGGGCCAAGGCGCCTAAGGCTCCTTGAAGGGGGCCCTCTAAGCGCAGCTCGACGAGAGAGTGTGTGGCGATGACCGCGAGGCGCTTGAAGCGGGCGCGGGGCACACGCAGGCGCTCGTTCACCTCACCCACGACGAGGGCCCAGACCTTCAGAGGTTTGCCGATCGCACCCGAGGGCTCGCCAAACCAGGGGCCTTGGGCGCGGCCGCCTTTCACCGCCCAGTCCTTCACCGCCGGGCCACGCTCCAAGACCACGACGGTCTCGATCTCCGGGGTCTGGGGGAAGAGGTCCAGGGGCACGACCGAGCGGGCCCTCATGCCGAAGGCGGCGAGGATGTCGAGATCGCGGGCCAAGGTCTCGGGGCCGCAAGAGACGTAGACGAGGCGCTGAACGGCGCGGGCGAGGCGCTCGAGGGTCTTGGGATCGGCGCCGCGGCGGGCGGGGTTGAGCACGGCGGCGTCGAAGCGGCCCTCCAAGTTTTGATCTTCGACCTTCGAGCCGATGACCTCGACGTTGCGGGGGGCCATGGCCCGGGCGGCCTCCACGGCGGCGGGCACCTCCTCGATGGCCACGACCTTCTCGACGCTCCCGGCGAGCATCAAGGCATAAGCGCCGACCCCGGCGTAGAGGTCGAGCACCCGGCGGGCGCCGCCGAGGCCGTCCTTGACGAGCTTGTGTAGGCCCACGGCGCTCGCCGGATCGACCTGGAAGAAGGCGCCGGGGTAGATGCGGTAGCGGGTGGCGCCGATGGCCTCCTCGATGTGGGCGCGACCGGCGATGACCCGGGGGGCGTCGCCGATCACCCGGCGGCCCTCGGGATCGGCGCGGCTCACGGCGATGGAGCGCAGCTTGGGCACGGCCTGGGCCAAGGCGCGGGCGGCCCGGGCCCCGCCGGGAAGCTCACCCCCCTTGCAGGCGAAGACGGCCTGGAGCTCACCCGTGGCCTCGGAGCGTCGCAGATCGAGGGAGTGAACGCCCCGTTTGCCGCGTAACCAGGCCAAGACCGGCTGCAGGGACTCCCGGAGGCCGGCGTCGAGGACGGGGCAGTCGGGGGTGTCGAGGACGGTGCGCCCGGCGCGGTCGTAGAGCCCGATGCTGACGTGATCGTTCGTGATGTGCAGGGGCAGCTTGAGCCGGTGCCGGTAGGCCATCTGGCGCGGCGCGGGCAAGGGCGCCTGGGGGACGGGCAGGTGGCCAAACCGCGCGAAGGCCCGGCGCACGCGGGCGTGTTTGGTCTGGAGCTGCTCGGCGTAGTCCCGGCCCATGAGCGGGCAGCCGGGGCAGCGGGGGTGGTGGCGGCAGCGAGAGGGCTCGGCGGCGGCGACGGCGGCAGCAGCGGGGGGAGGGGAGGGCTGGGGCGGAGGCTTGTTCGAGGGCTTGGTGGGGTTCATCAGGCTCTTGCGGGCGCGTCGTCGGCGCCGGTCAGTCGGCGGAAGACCTCCTCCAGGTTGCTGCGCTCGCGGCGCTGCTCCAGGAGCGTGAGGCCCTGGGCGGTCACCCAGCGTGAGGTGACGGCGCGGAGATCGCCGTCAGAGAGCAGATCGACGGCCAGCTCACCCTCGACGAGCTCAGCGTCGTCTACGGGCACGAGCTGGCGCACGCCGGGGAGGGCCGCGAGGCCGGCGTGGAGCTGTTGGGGGGTGAGGCGTACCGTGCCCGGGCCGACGACCACCCGCAGGCGCTCGCCTTGGGAGGCCGCGGTCACCGTGGCGGTGGGTCCGTCGGCGACGATGCGGCCCTTGTGGATGATGAGCACGCGGTCACAGGTCGCCTGCACCTCCGAGAGGATGTGTGTGGAGAGGATGACCGTGCGGCGCTCGCCCAGCTCACGGATCAAGGCGCGGATCTCGGCGATCTGGTTGGGGTCGAGGCCCGAGGTGGGCTCATCGAGGATGAGCAGGTCGGGCTCATGGAGGATCGCCTGGGCGAGGCCGACGCGCTGGCGATAGCCCTTGGAGAGCGTGCTGATCTCATCTTTGGCCCGCTCGGTGAGGCCGCAGCGGCGCAGCGCGCGGTCTACGGCGGCGGCGCGCTCGGCGCTGTCTAAGCCCCGGACCTGGCCCATGAACTGCAGGTAATCCACCACCCGCATCTCGGTGTAGACCGGCGCCGACTCCGGCAGGTAGCCGATCTTGCGCCGGGCGGCGACGGGGTCGCTGACGACGTTGATCCCGCAGACCTTGGCCTCGCCCGCCGTGGGGGAGATGAAGCCGGTGAGGATCTTCATCGTGGTCGTCTTGCCCGCGCCGTTGGGGCCCAAGAACCCGACGATCTCCCCCTTCGGAACGGTGAAGTCGACGCCCGACAAGGCGGCCTTGTCGCCGTAGCGTTTCTCCAGTCCGCGCGCTGAGATCACCGACATGGTCGCCTCCACCCCGGCTTCCTATCGAAGCGGGGCCTCCGCCGCAAAGCCGACGTCAATCTCCACCGACCCCTCGCGGCGTCCGTTATACTCACGCGCTGACTCCACACCCAGGTGTAACCGATGCACGCGCTTCGCCTGCTCCCCCTGCTCGGCCTCTTCGCCTGCGCCCCCGACTACAAGGTTGAGGGTGAGGTTCAAGACACGGGCGTGCCGTCTGGCGCAGACGCCGACAGCGGCGGCGCCACGGACGACAGCGAGGCCTTCTTGGACGAGGTCTGGGCCGGCGCCACCTTACGGGTGCTCGCCCCGGCTTCGGGCGACTTTTTGCCCCTGGGTGAGCCCGCCGACTTCGAGGCCGTGGTGTACGACGCCGCGGGCAACCCCACCGACTTCTCCGACATCACCTGGGGCTCCGACATCGACGGCGCCTGGCTGCCCACGGGCAAGCTGTT
>JAKLKE010000174.1 GCA_023150775.1 Myxococcota bacterium | reverse complement strand
CGACGAACAGCATGAAGCCCCAACAGGAGTGAGTACATAGCCAGCTCATCCAGACTGAAACGGCCTGTTCCACTCAACAGATGGTTCGTGTATTTTCCGATAGTATTGTCCCAAATGGTGGCATTCCTGACAACATCCAGCAGACCACCGACCCCATTCGAGGCGGTCACCTGTCCGTGGCTACACTGCCAGTCCAAGTCCTTAAGCATACTCTCTGGACTTGCTTCAAATGTAAGCCGAAACTGGACTTTGGGGCCGGGCGACCGCCCGTAATCTATCAACGGCGCCCTTTCGCTATGTTGTTGCATCGGCCGATGTTCACACGAGAACGTCAACCGAAGCACCCCACTTACGGCACCGTTCGTTCGCTCCAGGCTCGTCTCCTCCACACTCCAATCCGCCTCAAACTCGATCGGCTCCGCCATCAGCCACGGCAGGTCGCCCGCGCACACCCGCGCGATCAACTCCAACAACTTCGTCTTCCCCGTGCCGTTCTTCCCGAGCACAAGCTGCCGCTTGGCCCCGAGGATCAGCTCCGTCGGGGCGCACCAGCGATGCCGAATGATCTTGAGCCGCGTCAGCCTCATGGTTCAGCCCTCAAAATACCCATCCACCACGCCCAAGGCGTCATCCAGGATCTCAAACCCCTCCCGCAGCTCCGCCGGAGTGATCGTGAGCGGAGGGTTCACGTGGAAGCTGCCATACCGGGTGACCGTGTACAGCCCACGCTCCTTGATACGTTTGGAGAAGGCGCCCATCGCCGGGTGGCTGCCGTTGTAGGGGGCCATCGGCGTGCCTTTGCTGTCCTTCTGGAGATCCACCATGCCGAACAGACCGATGGCGCGGAAGGTCTTCACCGTGGGGTGGCGGTCTTTGAGCGCCTGCATCTCGGCGCGCATCACGTGCTCCATCTCGGCGGCGTGCGCTACGATGCCCTCCTCCGCCATCACGTCGAGGACGGCCAGGGCCGTGCCCATGAGCAGGGGGTGGCTGTTGTAGGTGAGGCCACCCCAGAACACGCTCTTGCGGAAGTGGTCGGCGATGGGCTGGCGCAGGCCTACGGCGCCCAGCGGAAGGTAGGAGGACGTGAGGCCTTTGGCCATGGTGACGATGTCGGGCACGATGTCGCCGTGCTCAAAGGCGAACCAGCGGCCTGTGCGGCCAAACCCACACATCACCTCGTCACAGATGAGCAGGATGCCGTATTTGTCTAGAAGGGCGCGGAGGCCCTTGAGCCAGCCTTGGGGCGGCGGCAAGATGCCGTTTGTGCCCACGACCGTCTCGATGATCATCGCGGCGATGGTGTGGGGGCCCTCGTACTGAATCACCTCCTCCAGATAGATGAGGTGCTGGCGGGTGATGGCCTCTTCGTCGTCACCCCAGGAGTAGGTGAGCGGCCAGGGGTCCATCACACGCACGACGCCGGGGCTGCCGGGCTCGTTCGCCCAGCGGCGGGGGTCGCCGGTGAGCTGCATCGTGAGGTTTGTGCCGCCGTGGTAGCTGCGGTAACGGCTGAGGATCTTCTGGCGGCCGGTGAACAGTCGCGCCGCGCGCACGGCGTTCTCGTTGGCCTCGGCCCCGCCCAAGGTGAAGAAGAAGGAGTTGATGTCGCCAGGGCAGATCTGCGCCAGACGCTGGCCCAGAAGCGCCCGGGACTCCGTGGCCGTGCCCGGGTGAACAAAGATCAGGCCGTCGAGGAGCTCCTTCATCCGGGCGACCACCTTGGGGTGGCTGTGGCCGATGTTCACGCTCATGAGCTGGCTGTTGAAGTCGATAAATCGTTTGCCGTCCGGGGTCCAGAAGTACACACCCTCGGCGCGCTCCACGGGCACGACGTCCATGGCGTCGCCCGCGCCCCAGGTGTACATCGTGTGCTCTCGGCACAGTCGGACCATCTCGTCGCTGTTCATGGCGTCTCTCTCAGGCTAAGCGCGGTGCGCAGGCGGGGTGAAGGATCCGTGGGGCAAGAGCCGCATCAGCGCGGTGTGGGTCACGAGCGCGACGGCGAAGCCCACGAACCAGGCGTAGGTGTAGAGCTGGTCAAACAGCGCGGGCACAGCGTCCACGAGCTTGACCTGGTGAAGGAACCCGGGGAGGCTGGGGGCGATGGCCAGGGCGAGCGCGATCATCGCCGCGGGGTTGAAGCCGCCTTTGTAGGTGTAGGGGCCGTCCACACGGTAGAGGCCCTCAACATCCAGCACAGTCTTACGCACCAAGAAGTAGTCCGCGACGAGCACGCCGCCGATGGGGCCCAGAAGCGCGGAGTACCCGATGAGCCAGGTGAAGATGTAGCCCGTCGGGTCGGCCATGAGCTTCCAGGGCATCATCAACACGCCCAAGATGGCCGTGACCATGGCGCCCATGCGGAAGGTGATGCGCTGGGGGTCGGCGTTGATCATCGCGTTCGCCGGGGAGACGACGTTCGCGGCGATGTTGGTGCTCAGGGTGGCGATGATCAGCGCGAACAGGCTCAAACCCACGGTGACGAGCCCGCCGATGCGGCCCACGAGCACGGTGGGATCCCAGATGGCCTCGCCGAAGATCACCGTCGTCGCGCTGGTGACGGCCACGCCGATGAAGGCGAACAGCGTCATCGTCGCCGGCAGGCCGATGGCCTGACCCAACACCTGATCCCGCTGGGTCTTGGCGTAGCGGGTGAAGTCGGGGATGTTCAGGCTCAAGGTGGCCCAGAAGCCCACCATCGCCGTGAGGCTGGGGAAAAACACAGACGCGAGCTGGCCCTCTTTGGGCCCACCCACGGCGAACTGGCTCGGCGTAGACAACATCGGGCCGAAGCCCCCGGCCTCGCTGTACGCCCAGCCCAGGAGCGCGAGGCCCATGGCGATCAGAAACGGCGCCGCCCAGACCTCCAGGGCCCGAATGGACTCGACGCCGCGCCAAAGAATGGCGACCTGCACGCCCCAGAAGATGAAAAAGCAGACGAGCTGGGACAGCGAGATGCCGATGAAGCCGAGCGGCGTGGCGTCGAGCGCCCCGCTCGTGGCGACGTTCACGAGCTGGAAGATGGCCGAGCCGCCCATCCAGGTCTGTATGCCAAACCAGCCGCAGGCCACGAGCGCCCGCAGGAGCGAGGGCACGTGGGCGCCGCGAACCCCGAAGGCCGCCCGGGCCAGCACCGGGAAGGGCACACCGTACTTCGTGCCAGGGTGACCGTTGAGGATCATCGGCACGAGCACGATGAGGTTGCCCAGCAGCACGGTGCCGACGGCCTCGCTCCAGCTCATGCCTTGGGAGATGAGCCCGGCGGCGAGCATGTACGTCGGCACACAGACGACCATGCCCACCCACAGGCTCGCCATGTCCATCACCGACCAGTGCCGCTCGGCGCTGAGCACCGGGCGGATGTCGTCGTTGATGAGGCTGGCGTCGGGGTGTTTGGGCGACTCGGTCATGGCGGCTCCTGCTCAGGTCTGCTCGTCGCTCAGGTCTCTTCGTCGCTCAGGTCTTGCGCACGACAGGGACGCGGGTGTCTTGGAGGTTACGCCGGGCCTGGGTGTCCCAGAACGGCGCAAAACACGGGCGGTTGACGTACTGGCCGCGACCCCGCACGGTCTGGAGCTGGTCGTTCTCCCACACCACCATGCCCCGAGACAGGGTGATCGCGGCGTTGCCGGTGATCTCCATGCCCTCGTAGATGTTGAAGTCGATGTTCTGGTGGTGGGTCTTCGCGGAGATCGTGCGGGTCTTCGCCGGGTCCCAGATGACGATGTCGGCGTCCGCCCCGGCCATGATCGCGCCTTTCTGGGGGAAGATGTTGAAGATCTTCGCGCAGCTCGACGAGGTGGCGGCGACAAACTGGCTCGGCGAGAGCTTGCCGGTGCGCACGCCGTGGTGCCACAACACGCCCATGCGGTCCTCGACGCCGCCGGTCCCGTTGGGGATCTTGCGGAAGTCATCTACGCCCGCGCGTTTTTGTGGCGTACAGAAGCAGCAGTGGTCTGTGGCCGTCGTCTGCAACATGCCCGCCTGGAGCCCACGCCACAAGGCCGCTTGGTGCTCCTTCGAGCGGAACGGCGGGCTCATCACATAATGCGCCGCGGCGTCCCAGTCGGGGTTCTGGTACACCGAGTCGTCGATGACGAGGTGCTGGGCGAGCACCTCCGCGAAGACCTGCTGGCCCTCCAGGCGCGCCCGGGTGATGGCCTCCAGGGCGTCGATGCAGGAGGTGTGCACGAGGTAGATCGGCACCCCCAGCACCTCGGCGATGCGGATGGCGCGGTTGGCGGCCTCCCCCTCGACCTCGGGCGGGCGCGACATGGGGTGGCCCTCGGGGCCGGTGAACCCACGCTCAAAGATCTCCTTCTGCAGCACATAGACCAGCTCGCCGTTCTCGGCGTGGATGGTGCACAAGGCACCCAGGCCCTTCGCCGTCTTGAAGCTGTTCACCAGCGTCTCATCGTCACACATGATGGCGTTTTTGTAGGCCATGAAGTGTTTGAAGCTGTTGACGCCGTGGTCGCGGGTGAGCACGCCCATGTCTTCGCGGACCTGCTCGCTCCAGCTCGTGACGGCGACGTGGAACGAGTAGTCACACGCGGCCTTCTCCGCCCAGCCGCGCCAGGTGCGGTAGGCCTCCAGGGGCGACTGTTTGGGGCCGGGGATGACGAAGTCGATACACATCGTCGTGCCGCCCGCCGCCGCGGCGCTCGTGCCAGTGAAGAAGTCTTCACTGGCCACGGTGCCCATGAACGGCAGCTCCATGTGGGTGTGCGGATCGATGCCGCCGGGCATGACATAGGCGCCGCTGGCGTCGATCACCCGCGTCCCGGCGGGGGCGTCGAGCCAGGGGCCAACGGCGGCGATGGTCTCACCGACCACCAGCACATCATGCTTGTACTCGGCCTCGGCGGTCACCACGGTGCCGCCACGGATGAGAATTGACGACGTGGGCACAGACGACATAACGCGCTCCTTCAGATGGGGATCAGCCGAGCCGGTCAGCCCAGACGGGGGTTGGTGATGTCGTCGTAGGCGTCGGGGCGGCGGTCGCGGTAGAACTGCCACACCTTGCGGACCTCGTCGATGGTGCTCAGGTCGAGATCGGCCACGACGAGCTCATCGTTGTCTTCGCTGGCTTCAGCCAAAAACTTGCCGCGCGGGTCCACAAAGTAGGACGTGCCGTAGAACTTGCCGATGCCCCAGGGCGCCTCGGTGCCGACACGGTTGATGGCGCCGACAAAGTAGGTGTTCGCCACGGCGGCGGCGGGTTGTTCGAGCTTCCAGAGGTACTGGCTGAGCCCGGCGACGGTCGCTGAAGGATTAAATACGATCTCCGCGCCGTTGAGGCCGAGCGCGCGCCAGCCCTCGGGGAAGTGGCGATCGTAGCAGATGTACACGCCCACCTTGGCGTAGCGGGTGTTGAACACCGGGTAGCCGCCGTCGCCGGGCTTGAAGAAGTACTTCTCCCAGAAGCCCGAGGTGTGAGGGATGTGCTGCTTGCGGTATTTGCCGAGGTATTGGCCATCGGCGTCGATCACCGCGGCGGTGTTGTAGTACACCCCACGCATGGCCTCCTCGTACACCGGCACGATGATGACCATGTTGTACTTCTTGGCGTACTCGCTCATCAAGGCCGTCGTCGGGCCGGGGACGGGCTCGGCGGCGCCATACCAGCGGGCGGACTGGCTGGGGCAGAAGTACGGGCCGTTGAAGATCTCTTGGAGGCAGAGGATCTGCACGCCCTTCTGGCCGGCCTCGTCGATGTACTGCAGGTGCTTCTCTAGCATCGCCTGCTGAATCTCCGCCACGGGGCGGGACTCATCGTTCACGGGGTTCGAGCACTGAATCAGGCCACAGCGGACGATCTGGCTCAACGGGACCTCCTCGGGGGGTTGGGGACAGGGGATTGGAGACGGGTGAATGCGCGACCGGGATGGATGGGAGACTTGAGACCGTAGCACAGCGCGACTTAACGCACGCGGATGAGCACCGTCTTCTTGTGGGTGAAGTGCTCCAGCATGGCCTCTAGGCTGGCCTCTTTGCCCAGGCCCGAGGTCTTCACGCCGCCGTAGCTGAGCTGGGGCTGCACCACGAGGTTCTGGTTGACCTGCACGAAGCCGGCCTCTAAACGCTGGGCGGCGTCTAAGGCGCGGTGGAGGTTGGTCGTCCAGATCGTCGCGGCGAGGCCGAAGTCGGAGTCGTTGGCGAGCTCAATGGCCTCGTCGTAGGTGTCGAAGGGCACGATCATCGTCACCGGCCCGAAGATCTCCTCCTGGAAGAGCGGCGAGCCCTGATCGAGGCCCATGAAGATCACCGGCCGCACAAACAGCCCCTCGGCGAAGCGGGGGTCGGTCGGCATCGCCGAGCACTCCAAGGCCTCGGCCCCGGGCGTGGCCCGGCCGATGTCCAGGTAGCGGCGCACGGTGCTGAGCTGGCGCGCGGAGATGATGGTGCCGATGTCGGTGCGCTCATCCAGCGGGTCGCCCATGACCATCGCGTCTACTTTGGCCTTGAGCGCGGCCACAAAACGCTCGACGAGGGGGCGCTCCACGAGGATGCGGCTGGCGGCGGTGCAGCTCTGGCCTTGGCGGGTGAAGCGCATCCCGGTGACGGCCCCGGCGACGGCGAGGTCTAAGTCGGCGTCGCCCATGACGATCATCGGGCTCTTGCCGCCGAGCTCTAACGTCACGGGGATGAGCTTCTCGGCGGCGGCGCGGGAGATGATGCGCCCGGTCTCTACGCTGCCGGTGAAGGTGACCTTCTTGACGTCGCGGTGGGCGACCAGGGGCCCGCCCGCGCCGGGGCCGTCGCCGGAGATGAGGTTAAACACGCCCGGCGGCAGGATCTGCTGGAGGAGCTGGGCCACCCGCAGCACCCCAAAGGGCGCCTCCTCCGCCGACTTCACGACGACGGTGTTGCCGGCCACCAGGGCCGGGGCGATCTTGAGCGCCATGAGCAAGAGCGGCACGTTCCAGGGGATGATCGCCGCGACGACGCCGATGGGCTCACGCTGGGTGTAGATGAGCTGGTCGGGGTGAAACGGGATGGTCTCGCCCTTGAGCTCCGAGCCCAGGCCGCCGAAGAAGGTGAACACGTCGGCGAGCACCCCGGCCTCGACGCGGCTCTCGGTGCGGATGGCCTTGCCCGTCTCCAGAGAGATGAGCCGGGCGAGCTCCTCGACGTGGGCCGTGAGCAGCTCACCGCAGCGGGCGACGAGCTTGCCGCGGTCGCGGGCGCGGGTCTTGCCCCAGGCGGGCTGGGCGCGGCGGGCGGCGGCGACGGCCAGGTCTACGTCGGCGGCGTCGCCATCAGCGGCCTGGCCGATGACCTGGAGCGTGGCGGGGTGGACCACGTCGAAGCCGCGGCCCGAGGCGGGCGGGCGCAAGGCGCCGTCGATGAGCTGTTGTCCCGAGAGGGCTTTGGCGAGGGCGTAGGGGTCGAGCACAGGCTGGATCATCGCGGGCGTCCGAGAGCAGAGGGAAAGACGCCATCCTGCCCGAGCTTGGGCCGAAGTTCAAGCCCCCCGGCTCAACGCTCCTCCGCCAAGACCTCGGCGCCGACGATGCGGTCGATGGGGCGCCCGGCCTGCTCAAGCTGGGGCTCGATGACCTCACGGTCTCCGGCGACGACCCAGGCGCGGCGCTCTGGCGTCAACAGGCGGGCGGCGACGCGGTCGATGTCCGCCGGGGTCGCGGCGAGCAGGCGGCGCAGATCCTCCTCGTGCTGGGCGAGGCTCAGGCCCCGACGTTCTAGCTCCACGAGCCAAGGCGCCATCGACCCCGTGAGCAGCAGCCGCTGCGCCGTGCGCTGGGCGGCGCCGGCCTGGGCCCGGCGGAGCTCTTCAGCGGTGACGCCCCCGGCGAAGGCCACGTTGAGGAAAGCCTCGATGACGCCCATCGCCTCGGCGACCTTGCCCTCGGGCACGTCCACGGCGACGACGAGGCGGCCCTGGGCGTCCCCCGACCAGATCCAGCCGTTCACGCCGTAGGTGAGGCCCCGTACCTCACGCAGCTCGGTCATCAGGCGCGAGGTGAAGGTGGCGGCGAGGGTGTCGATGAGGGCCTGGGCCAAGGGCACATCGGGGTCGTAGCGGCTGAGGCCGGGGCTGGAGACGCTGATCATGGCGCTGGCGAAGCCGGGGCGATCGACGAGCCAGGTGCCTACGCCGGGTTCGTAGACCGGTGTTGGCGCCGCGCCCTCACGGCCGCTGAGCCCGCCGAGGTGGCGCTCGACGAGGGCGAGGGCCGCGGCCTCCCCCAAGGCCCCGACCACGCTCACCGTCGCCTGCCCCCGGCGCAGCACGTCGGCCAAGAGCGCCTCGGCCCGGCCCGCGCGAAGGCCACGCTGATCTCCGGCGACATCCCAGGCGCGGTGGGGGTGGTCCGCGGGCACGAGGAGGTGGTTCACGGCACGATCATGAAGCTCGCGGATGTCGTAGGGCAAGACCGCGTAGCCGTCCCGCCAGTCCCTCGACACCCGCCGGACCTCCCGGCGCCGAAAGTCGGCCTGCAGCACGGCCTCGGCGAGGAGCGCCAGGGCCGCGTCTTCGCCGCCCAAGGGCACCTCAAGCTCAATGGCGAGCCCCTCCGCGCCAAACGTGAGCCCCCAGAACGCGCCGACGCTGTCCAGCGCCGCCTCCAGGTCTCCGCCGTCCCTCACCTTGGTGCCGGTGCCGACGAGCGCGTTCAGAAGCCAGCCGTCGCGCTGCGCCTCGCCCGTCGCCGTGGCGCCCTCGGGCCACACCACCCGCGCGGAGACGGCGACGAGGGGGATCTCAGGCCGGGTGAGGATGAGCGCCTTCGCCCCGCCAGAGAGCGTCGAGGACTTCACCTCCGGCAGGCGGGGGGCCCTCGGCGCGCTGGGGGCGGGCAGCACAAACCGGGGGCGCTCAGGCGCGGGCACGACGGCCTCTTCAGCGCGCGCCCAGGGCCCGGCGAGGCCCATGAGGCCCAAGGTCAACACGGCGAAGGTCCGCGCGGGGCTCATGGTGGGCTCACCGTGGCCGACTCGGGCAGGGCGAAGCGGGCGTCTTCTGGGGCCACGACGCTGAGCAGCACCCGATCTTCGTTGAGGTAGGTCCGCGCGACCCGGTGCACGTCCGCCGCGGTGACCGCCTCGTAACGCCCGAGCTCCGCCGCGAGGCAGCTCGGGTCGCCGTACACCCGCAGGCACTCGCCCAAGGTGTCGGCGAGGAGCTCCGGGTCCTCCAAGCCGCTGATGAAGAACACCCGCCACGAGGCCACGGCGCGGCGCACCTCGTCCTCGCTCGGCCCGTCGGCGAGGAGGCGCTCAAGCTCACGCTCCACGACCCGCAGCGCCGGGGCCAGAGGCTTGTCTGCGCGCTGCACGAAGACATAAAAGCCGCCGCCGAGGCGCCCGTTCGCCGTGCTCACCGACACGTCCGTCGCCACAGCCCGGCGGTACAAGAGCGCGTCGTCGAGGCGGGTGCCGCGCCCGTAGCTCATCACCATGGCGAGCACGTCTAGGGCGGGCTCGTCGGGGTGGCCCCGGGGCACGGTGCGCCAGGCGAGGTGAAGTTGGGGGAAGGCGAGATCTTCGACCATCAACCACGGGCCGATGAGCCCGGGCCCCACCACGTCGAGGGCGCGGGGCGGCGGCGCTGGCGACCTTGGCACCCGGCCCAAGGTCGCTTGGACCAAAGCCAAGGCGGCCTCGGCCTCAAAGTCGCCGACGAGCACGAGGGTGGCGTTCGCCGGCCCACCCCAGCGCTGGTGATGCGCGACGAGCTCGTCCCGGGGCATGGAGTTTAGGTCCGCCCGGGTGCCCAGCACGGGCCAGCGGTAGGGGTGCCCCTCGGGCCACAGAAGCCAGTCCAAGGAGTAGTAGGGGTAGACGTAGTCCGACATCTCGTCGCCCAGGCGCTCGTTGAGCACCACGTCGATCTGGTTCTTGACGACGTCTTCGCCCAGCGCCTCGCCCAGCCAGGCCATGCGGTCGGCCTCTAAGGCCAAGGCCGTCTCTAAGGCGTCGATGGGGCCCTGGACCTGGTAGACCGTGGCGTCGTGGTCGGTCCAGGCGTTGTTGTCGGCGCCGAGATCCGCCAAGCGGCGGTCGTACTCGCCCGACGGGTAGTCCGGCGTGCCCTCAAACATGAGGTGCTCAAAGAGGTGGGCCTTGCCCGTGCGGCCCACCGCCCGACCGGCGACGGGCTGGGTGTCTTCAGCCGCGCCGACCTCGTAGCGTAAAGACAAGGCCATCACCGGCGCCCGGTGATCCTCCAGGATGACCACGGTGAGGCCGTTGTCTAAGGTCGTCCACAGGGGCGCGAGGCGCAGGGCGTCCATCGCCGGGTCAGCGGCGAGGGTGAGGCCCGTCAGCGCGAACACGACCCCAAGCACCGATCAGCCCTGCTCTTCGGGCACAAGCACCCAGACCAGAATGTACGCCAAGGCACCTGGGCCAAAGAACGACAGGAGCACGACGGCCACCCGCACGAGGGTAGGATCGACGCCCAGGTAGGCGCCCACCCCGCCGCACACGCCAGCGATCATCTTGTTCTGCCGCGACCGAACTAGCTTCTTCTCACCGCTCATATTGACCTCCGAGGGGTTCTGACTGCTCGCGCCAAGTCCTATCACAACTCGTCCGAGATCGGCTCGACACGCAGAGAAGCGTTGACTTCTGAGGGCCTCGCTCTAAGATCCTGGCATCGTTACGGAGTGAGATGATGTCGGGTCAACAACAGACGCGCCGCCCTGAGACCGCCCCCCCTGAGCAAGCGCCGAGCGGCGGCGGAGGCCTCCTCGGCACCCTCACCAACTGGGTGAGCCAGCTCGGCGCCACGGCGGGGAACGCCGCGGCCGCCGCCGCCATCGCCCCCCAGTCCGCCCCGACGGTGCACACCGTCGCCCGCGGCGACACCCTCGGCGCCATCGCCAAGAAGTATGGCACCACCACCGCCGCGCTCCAGCAGGCGAACAACATCCGTGATCCCAGCCGCATCGCCATCGGCCAGAAGATCACCATCCCCCAAGGCACGAGCGCCCAAGGCAACACCACCGGCCAACAGACCACGGGCCAGCAGACCACCGGTCAGCAGACGACGGGTCAGCAGACCACCGGCCAGCAGACGACCACCGCCGGGCCGGTCACGGTGAACGCCGAGGCGCTGCAGAAGGCCGTTGACGCCGCCATCGGCGTCGCCCCCGCCGACATGCAAGACGGCGCGAAGAAGTGTATCCCCGGCATCCTGCGCCAGTGCGCCCAGGCCGGGATGAAGAGCTCGGCGCAGACGGCTTATGTGCTCGCCACCGCCCAGCACGAGTCGAGCTTCGGCCTCAAACGTTACAGCCGCAGCGAGTCCTTCGTCGAGGACCGCAACCCCTTCAAAGAAGAGACCACGAAGGACAAAAAGACCGGCAAGACCACCAAGACCGGCAAGTGGACCTCCACGGTGCACACGAACGGCGCCGCGGTGAAGGCCGATAGCCAAGAGCAGCTTGAGATCGACTACTGGGACAG
>JAKLKE010000173.1:11236-11516 GCA_023150775.1 Myxococcota bacterium | reverse complement strand
CATGCCGTGGGAGAAGCCCTCGATGAGCCGGTCGCCGAACTCGGTGAGGCCATGAAACGCCAGGAGCTCCTCACCCCGGGCCCGGGCGAGCTCGGGATCCACCCCAAACAGCCCGGCGACGAAGGCCAAGAGCTCCCGGGCGGTGAGCTTCTCATAGAGGTAGGGGCGGTCGGGGACGTAGCCGATGCGCGCCTTGGCCCCGACCGGGTCGGCGACCATGTCCACGCCGTCGATGAAGACCTTGCCCTCCGTGGGCGGCAGCACGCCGGAGAGGATGCGG
>JAKLKE010000173.1:0-11226 GCA_023150775.1 Myxococcota bacterium | reverse complement strand
CGCGCCGTTGGGGCCCAGAAAGCCGAAGATCTCCCCGGGTTTGACGTGCAGGTTCAGCGGGTGCAGGGCTTGAAAGCCCCCGTATCGTTTGGCGACGCCTTCGATGCGGATCACGACACGCTCCAGCCGTCATGGACGGGCGGGTGAGGGGAGAGCGGGGGAGAAGAGGGAAGAAGAAGAGAGCCGCGACGCGCTCAGCGCGCCTCGATGAGCCGGAAGCCGAGGCGCCCCATGACGCCCATGATCTCGATCTGGCGGTCTAAGTCGCCCTCGACGAGCTTCACGTGGGTGGCGTCGGCGGGGAACTGGCCGAAGGTGGGGTCGACGGGCACCCAGCCCGCGCTGCCGAGGTAGATCTCGGGCCAGGCGTGATAGTAGAACGCGCCGGTCGCGCCGATGCGGTCGGAGAACACGACTCCGGCGGCGATGCGCGCCGGGATGCCCGCCGCCCGGGCCAAGGCGACGTAGAGCGCGGTGTGCTCGTTGCAGTCGCCCTGCCGGGTGTGCAGCACCTCCAGGGCGTTGGGCACGCCGATGGTGGGCGCCTTCTCGACGTAGTTGAAGACCCAGTCGTTGAGCAGCCGCGCCGCCACCACACGATCGGCCTCTTGACCAACAAGCTCCTTCGCCTTCTCGCGCAGCTCGGGGTGGGCCACGGGCAAGAAGGGCGTCGAGGCGAGGGTGTCGGCGAAGCGGGGGTCGGTCTCGGCCCGGGGCAGGCCGCCGGGCAGCTCAGCGAGGAGCGGCGACATCACCCGCACCTCGGCGCCCTCGACGGTCTGGTAGGGCGGGCCGTGGGGCACTCGGCTCGGCTCAACCCCCAAGATCTCCATGAGCAGCACCTTGCGGCTGCGCGGATCGGTCAGGGAGCCGTCGAGCTTCACCGCCGAGAGCGCGATGATGTCCACGGGCTCGGCGCCAGACGGCATGGCCTGGGCCTCGGCGGCGGTCTGGCGCACCATCGACATGCCCAAGGCGCTCTCTTCGCGCAGGGTCTCGCCTTTGGTGTTCACGAGCACCCGGGTGGTGGCCTCGCCGAAGCTGCGCTCCAGCCAGTAGGCCTCCTCGCCGTCGCTGGTGAGCTCCACATCGACGACCTTCACCGTCATGACGTCTTGGCTGAGACTCACCGGGTCGAAGTAGGGCACGTCAAAACGCTGGCCGACGCGCACCTCGGGCTGGCGGGCGAACCAGGCGGGCAGGCTCAGGCTCATCTGGGGCGGGGCGGAGATCGGCAGCTCCACCCGCTGCGCCTCCCCGGCCTGAAAGACCTCCATGACGATGAGCTTGTCTTGAACCTCGCCGCGCACCGCGATGCGCACGGGATCCGACGACATCAAGAAGTCAAATCGCCGCAGAGTGAGGTCTTTGTCCATCACGGCGTTGCCCGCGGTGATGACCTGCTTGATCTGCCCGAAGGCCGCCAAGGTGAAGGCCGAGCGGTGCCGCATCAAGACGCCGCCATCGACGGTGGGCGTCTCGGAGTTCACGGCGTAACCGACCTTTTGGCCGTCGAAGTAGATGCCCATCCAGACATCTTGGCTCTCGCCGGTCACGAGCGCCGCGGGGTCAATGGGGATCAGCGCGCCGCGCTCCGTGTCTTGGGAGACGAGCGCCGCCGCGAGACCGAGCCAGATCACCACCGCGCTGGCCTCCAGCACGGTGAGCCAGGAGGACTTGAGCATTCGTTTTCTCCAGGGCGGGCAGCCAGCCCCGCCCGGATCAGATAACATCGCCATCGTACCCGGAGCGGCGATGCAGGTCGCGTTTCACTCGGTCTCTGACGCCGCCATCGCGGACGCTCCGTCGTCTGCGGTCGCGCACCATGATGTTGAGCTGGGCCTCGCGGCGACGGCCACTGCGGCGGTCCAAGGCTCACTTCTGGAGCGTGACCTTGGCGCGGTCGCGTGTCAGCTCGTGCTCGACACGATGCGCTCGCATCTCTCCCTCAACCGCGATCTCCGCGAGGAGCATCGGCGCGCGCCGTCCGAGGCCAGCCGTCAGGCGCTCTTGGGCATGTTGCGCACGGCCTTCTCCGTCGCCTCCCGCGAGGCCCACGCCTTGGCGCGTCGGCGCCGGGTCGAGCTCTGGGTCTCTTTAGACGCGGTGCTCATCGTCGAGTCCGACGCCTTCATCGGCCACGCGGGCGACGGCTGCGTGCAGCTCGTGCGAAAGGGCCTCATCCACCGGCTCACCCCGGACGCTCCGGATGAGCCCCTCGATCTCCCCGGCGGCGGCGGCGCCCGGCCTCAGCACTCCTTGGGCCCCTCCACCCACGTCGTGACCGACGCCCTGCACCTCACGCTCTCCAGCGGGGATCGCCTCCTGCTCTCTTCGCCGCACCTGCACCGCGCCGTGGACGACCTGCGCGTGCGTGAGGCGGGCTCCGACCCCCTTCCCGACGGCGTCACCGCCCGCCTCGTGGGCACGGCCCGGGCCAACGGCGCCCGGCACGACCTCGCCGTCACCATCATCGATCTCGGCTTCGACCCCGCCCGGGGCCAGGCCGCGAGCGGCGGCCGCCTCCAGACCCTCGCCCGCATCCCGCTCTTCGCCTACTGCACCGAACGAGAGCTGCTGGGCATCGCCGGGGTCACCCGCCCCGTGCGGTTCCGCGCTGGGCAGCGGGTGTTCTCTGAAGGTGACCCGGGCCAGGCGATGTACCTCGTCGTCGTCGGCCAGGTCGCCGTGCTCAAAGAGAGCCGGGAGATCATCCGCCTGGGCACCGGGGCCAACTTCGGCGAGATGTCGCTCCTCGATGAGCCCCAGCGCAGCGCCACGGTGCAGGCCGTGGACGACACGGAGCTGCTGGTCATCACCCGCGACGCCTTCTTCTCTCTGCTCAAGCGTGACCCGACCTTGGCGGTGAAGGTCCTCTGGAACATGCTGCTGCGTATCTCCGCCAACCTGCGCGCCACCTCTGAGGCCCTCGCGCAAGCGACGGGACGCGCCAAGAACCCCGAAGGCCACAACGGATGAGCGAGCGTGAGCTGATGGTGCAGGCCTGGGCGACCTCTGATCCCGGCCGTGTGCGCAAACACAACGAGGACTCTTGGCTCATCGAGCCTGAGCTTGGCCTGTACATCGTCTGCGATGGCATGGGCGGCTTTAAGCGTGGTGACGTCGCCTCGGGCTTGGCCTGCTCGGTGATGCGCGAGACCATCGCCGCCGGCAAACGTTCGTTGACGCTCCACAAGGCCCAGCGCAGCGCGGCCACCACGGCGGCGGTCGAGGCGCTCCTCCGAAACGCCGTGCAGCGCGCCTGTGAGGAGATCTACCAGGCGTCGAGCGCCCTGACCGGCGACGGCGGGCGAATGGGCACCACCCTCGACGCCGTGCTGCTCGTCGGCAACCAGGCCTTCACGGCCCATGTCGGCGACGGCCGCATCTACCTCATCCGCCAAGGTGAGGCGCACCAGGTCACTGAAGATCACTCCTTGGTGCAGCAGCAGGTGCGTGAGGGCCTGCTCACCCCGGATCAAGCGCGCAAAGCCCGCAACAAGAACGTCATCACCCGGGCCCTGGGCGTGTTCCCCTCGGTGCTGGTCGACCTGCTGAGCGTCGATCTGGGCCCCGGCGACGCGCTGTTGTTGTGCTCCGACGGCCTGCACAACTACCTCGGCGCTGAAGACCTCCTCGGCCCCGTCGCCACGGGCAACGGCGGCACTGAAGAGCTCGTCGGCATGGCGAACCAGCGCGGCGGCCGCGACAACATCACCTGCCTCGTGCTCGCCGCCCGCGGTCCCGCCGAGGGCGCCCACCTGCCGAGCTCCGCCCCGGCCGAGCACATCGACGTGCTGCGGCGCTGCGACCTCTTCTCGTTCTGCACCTACCGCGAGCTGGTGCAGGTCGCGGCGGTCTGCCAGGCGCGTGAGGTGCCCGCGGAGACGGTGCTGTTCAAAGAAGAAGACCTCGGCCGCGAGTGCTACATCCTCCAGAGCGGCGTGGTGGAGGTGCTGCGCGGAGGCGTCTCCTTGGCCACCTTAGAGCCCCCGGCCTACTTCGGCGAGATGGCCTTCATCGACTCGCCACGGCGCAGCGCCACGGTCATCACCAAAGAGCGCAGCCGCTTCTTGGTGCTCTCCCGCAACGACTTCTTGCGGCTTACCCGCCAAGACAGCACCTTGGCGACGAAGCTCATGTGGCGCCTCCTGCATCACCTCGCGCGCATGGTGCGCCAGACGAACACCCTGGTGATCTCGGGCACGGCGACGATGGAGCTCGACGACGACTCGGTGAGCGAGCTCAAGTAAGCTCGCACAGCGGGTCAGCGGGGCTCAGCGCGGCTCAGCGCAGGCCGGTGAAGAAGCGCTCCGTGCGCAGCTCGCCGAGGTACGGGGTGTTGCCTTTGCAGGCGTCGTGGGAGAACCACACCCCGAAGGCGCGGCCCTTCACGTTCTCCCGGGGGACGGTGCCCCACACCCGGGAGTCGGCGCTGTTGTCGCGGTTGTCGCCCATGACGAAGAGCTCGCCGGGCGGCACGGTGAACGGCCCGTAGTCCGCCAAGCGACGGAGGGAGCGGGAGTTGAGCAGGAGGTGCTCGACGTCGCCGATGCGCTCGACAAAGAGGTCGGCCTCTTCTTCGCGGCAGCTGTCGTCCACGAAGGTGAAGGTCTCTTGAAGCTGGCGTTGGGCCTCGACGCCGTTGAGGAAGATCACGTTGTCCCGGACCTCGACGGTGTCGCCGGGGATGCCGATCACCCGCTTGATGTAGTCGAGCTTGGGATCGGGGGGGTACTTAAAGACGATGATGTCGCCGCGCTCGGGCTCGCCCAGGGGCATCACCTCGATGTCGGTGAACGGCACCCGCAGGCCATAGCTGAACTTGGAGACGATGATGTGGTCGCCGATCTCTAAGGTCGGCACCATCGAGCCCGAGGGGATACGGAAGGGCTCGGCGACGGCGGAGCGCACCACGAAGACGACGGCGAGGGGCGGTCCCCAGGTCCAGAACAGGTCTTTGAGCCAGTTGATCACTGGGTTTCCTTGGCGCTGGTGCTCGTCGTAGGCGAGCACATCGTGGGGATTGGCCATTGGGTTCCGCTCGTCAGTTCGGTCTCGGCATAACATTCATTTCAACAGAGCGCCGTGTGCGGTCTCCCTCATCCTCTCCCGCCAAGGCTCGGTCCTTCATGCCCCTACGCCCCCTCGAACACCTTCGTGGCGTGCTCAACCCCCCAGACGCCCCGGTGCCCGACGACGCGGGGCTGCGCCGGGCCGCCGTCGCCCTCGTGCTGCACCCCAGCGCCGACGGCCCGCAGCTCCTCATGATCCGCCGCGCCGAGCGTGAGGGCGACCCTTGGAGCGGCCACATGGCCTTCCCCGGCGGCCGCGAGGAGTCTGGCGACGGCCACCCCCGGCGCACGGCGATCCGCGAGACCCAAGAGGAGCTGGGCCTGGGCTTAGACGAGGCCGCGGCGCTGGGCACGCTGGAGCCCGTCGTCACGCCGAGCTTCGGGCGCTCCCCCCAGCTCATCGTGCGGCCTTGGGTGTTTGGGCTCCAGGCCCCGGCGCCGCTCACGCCGAACGTCGAGGTCGCCGCCGCCCAGTGGTTCGCCCTGGAGCGTTTTCTGCGGGGCGAAGGCCGCGACACCTTCCCCTACGACTACCACGGCCACAAGATCGAGCTGCCCTGTGTGCGCTTGGACGACGCCTTCATCTGGGGCATGTCCCTGCGCATCATCGACGACCTCACCGAGCGCCTCAGCGGCGTGCGCCCCCCCGAAGACCGCCTCTGGTAAGCGGCGGTTGGCTCACAGCCGCGCCACCTGGGCCGCGCCCCGCCAGCGGGTGAGCCCACGCATCGCCCCGAAGCCCAGGCGGTGCCCCAGGCCCACCTCCAGCGTCTCCCGCTGAAAACGCAGGAGCTCCTCACGATCTTGAGGGTTGAAGCGCAGCATCCCCTGGAAAAACATCCCGGCGTTGAGCCCCAGGCCCTCGGCCATGATCCAGCGGGTCAAGGTGTCGGCGTGGTCGATGGCGTCGAGGACGTGCATCGTCTTGTGGCGCCAGGCGGGGAAGGCGCTCGTCGGGTCGTCGTCGGTGACGAGGCCGTGCTCGGCGCGGCTTGAGGCCGAGAGGATCGGGATGAGCGGCGACTTCACCGAGAACGGCGCCACGAAGAAGAAGTCGGGCGGCGCGGCCTTGAGCAGGGCCCGGGTCTCGGCCAAGGTGGCCGCCGTCTCGCCGGGGAAACCGACGATGAGGGTGATCACCGTCGTGAGGCCCAGCCCACGGCAGACCTGCAGGGCCCGGGCGTTCACCTCCGGCGTCGTGCGTTTGTTCATGTGGTGGAGGATCTCGGCGCTGCCCGACTCCACGCCGATCTGCACCTGTCGGCAGCCCGCGTCGATGAGCCGCTGCACCCGTTTGGGGTCGGTGAGGTCGTCCGCCCGGGCGTAACAGAGCCAGTCCACGGGGCGGCCGTCGGCGATGAGGCGCTCGGTGAGCTCATCCAGGCGCTTGGGCGGCAGGGTGAACAGGCTGTCGAGACAAGAGATCCACCGCACCCCCCGGGACGCGGCGATGGACCAGTCTTGGGCGATGCGCCCCGCGCTGCGCAGGCGGAAGCGGGTGTCGTCAAAGAGGTAGGGGTAGTTGCAGAACGCGCAGCGGTAGGGGCAGCCGCGCACGGACTCGTAGTGGATGAAGGGGAAGGCCCGGCCGTGCAGGCGCTCGGCCACACGCCAGTCTGGGCTCGGCCACTCATCGAGGCTCTTCGACGGCATCGGCCCCGCCCGAAGCACGGCGCCGTCCCCCTCCACCCGGCCTCCAGCGGGCGGGGTGAGCCGCCCAAAGCCGCCCTTCGCCCAGGCGACCAAGGCCGGCACGAGGCGCTCCCCGTCTCCGGCGGCGGCGAGATCCACCCCCGGCACCCCCGGCCAGCGGTCGGCGAGCATCGACACCAGGGCCCCGCCGACGACGATGCGGTTGTGCGGGCGCTTGATGAGGGCGGCGAGGGGGCCAAGCTCGCTGAGATCCCGCAGCAAGGTCGTCGAGGCGAGCACCAGGGGGCAGCGGCTCAGCCGGGCCTCCCGCGCCACCGGATCGGCGCTGAGCTCGCTCCAGGTCGTGACCTCCACCTCGACGCCCTCGGCCTCCAAGAGCGAGGCCAAGGCCACTTCAGTGAGCTCCGGCACCCCGGCGGAGGGGTCGTCCCCCAACAGACGCCGCGCGGCCTCGGGGGCCTGGGGCAGACGCCGCCGCATCGCCGAGTATCGATCGGCGAGCATGAGCTTGAGGCGCAGGTCGAGCCAGACGCCGGCCGAGGCCCGAGACGCCCGCCACTGCTTCTGAGCCGCCTGCCAAGGGGTCTCTGCGGCGGGCTCAAACAGCCCCCCGGTGATCACGAGCGCGCGCATCGCGTGAGTTAATCCGGTGAAATCGGGGCTTAGAAACTTGGGAATCCAGGGATTCATCACTTTATGGCAAGCCCGGCGCCCAAGGTCCCCGGCGGGCAGAGGGCTATACTAACGTCCAGCCACTCGGAGACACGCATGATGACGAAGCAACCCTTGCTCTGGTCCCTCTCGTTGGTGTTGATGGTCCAGATCGGCTGCTCAGACAAAGACGAGAGCGACGACGGCGGCGACAGCGACGCCCCCGAGGTCGAGGACCGAGATGGTGACGGCTATGTAGGCGACGACGACTGCGACGATGATGACGCCTCGGTCTACGTCGGCGCCGACGAGCAGTGTGACGGCATCGACAACGACTGTGACGGCGCCCTCGACCCGGTCAGCTACCTCGACACCGACGGCGACGGCTTCGGCGACATCAACAGCCCCGTCGACTGCTCGACCTCCACCGTCACCGACAGCAGCGACTGCGACGACGCCGACGCCTGGGTCAACCCCACCGCCGCCGAGCGCTGCAACTCCGTTGACGACGACTGCGACGGCGAGGTGGACGAGGACGTCTCGGAGACGGCGCTTCATTATTTAGACCAAGACGGCGACGGTTATGGCGACAGCGCCGAGGAGTACGTCGGCTGCAACCCCCCCTCGGGCTACGTCACCGCCGGCGGCGACTGCGACGACACCAACCCCGACATCTCCCCCGGCGCCGATGAGCTCTGCGCCACCTCTGGCGTCGACGACGACTGCGACGGGGCGGTAGAAGAGGGCGGCGCCGCCGACGCGAAGACCTACTTCCCCGACGTCGACCGCGACACCTACGGCGACGAAGACACGCCGACGCCCCTGTGCTCCGCGCCCTCGGGCTTCACCACCAACGACGACGACTGCGACGACGACGACTCCGCGGTCAACCCCGACGCCGACGAGATCTGCGACAACGGCCAAGACGACAACTGCAACGACAGCCCCGACGACTGCGGCGTGTTCGGCAGCGTGAGCCTCGCCGATGGCACCTACGTCGCGGCGATCTGGGGCGGCGCCTCCTCCGCGGCCCTGGGCGCCTCCTTTCACGCCGGTCGCCCCGGCGACCACAACGCCGACGGCCTGGGCGACCTCATCATCGGCGCCGACGGCGCCGACTCCGGCATCGGCGCGGCCTACCTCATGCGCACGCCCTTCGTGAAGTCGAAAGAGGCCACCTTCGCCACGGCGATCATCACCGGGGATCAGGCCGGCATGGAGCTGGGTGAGGTCGTCGCCTGGGCGGGCGACATCGGCGAGCGCTCCTATGAGACCGGCGCCGTTCATTACGACGACATGATGATCGGCGCGCCGTACTACGACGCCAGCGGCTCCAAGACCAGCAGCGGCGCGGTGTATGTGTTCTTCGGCGAGGTCTCCAACGCCCTGAGCGCTGACGCCGACGCCGTCATCTACGGCGCGTCGAGCTCGATGCAGCTCGGCAGCGCCCTCGCGGGCCCCGGCGACCTCAGCGGCGACGGCAAAGACGACGTCGTCCTCGGCGCCGTGGGGGCCACAGGCGGCGCGAGCAAGTCCGGCGCGGTGTTTCTCTTCTTCGGCGACATCGCTGAAGGCAGCGCCACGACCACGTCCTCGGCCAGCGTGCAGCTCCAAGGTGTGAGCAGCCAAGACCAGTTCGGCGCCTGGATCAGCGGCCCGCTCGACCTCGACGGCGACGGCGACGGCGACCTGGGCCTCGGCGCCCCCGCCGCCGATCCCTCCTCCCGCACCGGCGCGGGCTCGGCGTATGTCTTCTACGGCCCCTTCGTGGCGGGAGTGAACGAGCTGGCGAGCGCGGCGGACTTCACCCTCACCGGCACCGTGACCAACGACGCCTTGGGCACCGTGGTCGAGACGGCCGGCGACTTCGACGGCGACGGCTACGGCGACCTGATGGTCTCCGCGCCGAACGCCCAAGGCAACAAGAGCGGCTCGGGGGTGGTCTACCTCGTGCTCGGCGGCAGCAAACGCCTGAGCGGCGTCAACGACATCGCCACGGCGCTCGACATCGGCATCCAGGGCCTCACCACCGACGACGCCATCGGCACCCGCCTCGCCCCGGCGGGCGACGTCAACAACGACGGCCTCGCCGACATCCTCATCGGGGCGCCGACCTACGACAGCCGCGACACCGGCGCCGCGTACCTCGTCTACGGCGACTCCGACGTGAGCGGCCTCGCGGTCTTGTCCTCCTACACCACCTGGACGATCACCTCCAGCATCCGCAACGACTACGTCGGCAGCTCCTTGGGAGGCGTCGGCGACACCAACGGCGACGGCTTCGATGACTTCGTCGTCGGCGCCGTGGGCTACGACTACGGCTCGTTTGGCGGCAGCGGGGCGCTGTTTCTGTTCTACGGCGGCGGCTACTGAGCCGGGGGGCTGGCGCCTGTGGCCAGCTCACCCACCCAGCGGGCCATGCCGCCGACGAGGTAACCCACCTCAAAGCCGCGCTGGCGTAACCAGAGCGCCCGCCGCCGTCGATGAGCACCACGGGCCGGGCGCGGTCAAGGCGGCCCTCGGCCTCCACCTGAAGCTGGGCGTAGGGGAGGCAGATCGCGCCGTGGAGGTGGCCCCGGGCGAAGGCCTCTGGATCGCGCAGATCGACGAGCTGGGCTTCAGGCAGCGCGCCTTCGATGAGCTGCCAGGCCTCGATCCGCGGCGAGATCACGGGGTCGTCTCCTCCGCCGGGGCCTCCGCGCCGCCGGTGAGCACACGATACTCCACATAGACCGTCATGCCCGCCCGGGGGACGGCGCGGCCATGAAACACCACGGCGTTGTCGCCGGGGGAGTAGGTCCAGCCGTCAAGCTCACGGTTGGGGATGGTCGCCTCGTCTACCCAGACGATGAGCGTCTCGGGGTCGGGCAGGCGCTCCAGCATGAAGGTGTCGATGAGCCCGGCGAGCTCCAGGCCGATGCGGGAGAGGATGTTCGCGTAGCTCTCGGCGCAGATGGAGTCGAGGTAGCCGCCGCTGAGCTCCGTCGCCTCGATGTAGCGCGCCCCGGCGTTCGCCGCGGCGGTGCCCGAGCTGCAGCCATCGGGCAGATCCCCCACGATGGCGTGGGCCGAGAAGTCCTTCTCCGGCGCCAGCCGGGCCAAGGCGTCGAGGTAGTCTTGGAGCGTGAGGGGGGAGTGGTCGTCCTCATCCGAGAAGAACACGACGTTTAAGTTGGCGCCGTCGCGCACAAATCCGGGGTTGGCGCCGGAGAGCGCGCTCAGCGCCATCTCCAACCCGCGCTCGTCGCGGTCGCCGTCGTCGCCCACCTGCACCGCCGCCGAGAAGGCCTCGCCGAGCGCCGGGGTGTCGCGGGTGAGGGGCGCGGAGGTCAAGACGCCGCCGTCGTTTGGGTCCATCGTCGTGACGCCGAGCTTAAAGTCGGCGTTGGAGTCTTGCAGCGCCTCGACAAACACGGCGAAGTTCGCCGCGAGCTGGGCCTGTTCTTCGGCCATAGACGCCGAGTTGTCGATGACAAACAGCACGTCGGCGGAGATGTCGGCGTCGGGCTGCTGAAACACCTCGGTCTTGGTGAGCTCGGCGTACTCGTAGTCGGAGCAGGCGGCCATCGTCGGCAGCGCGAGCGGGATCATGCGGAGGAGCAGGGCGGGGAGGCGGGGTCGCATAGTCGCTCACCTGTGGGGCTCTGTATGCTACACTACAAAGCCCCACCGAGGAAGCCCCATGCTGCTGATCCACCTCCTCATCGCCTGCGAGCCCGCGGCGATCGTGCTCCCCGAGGTCGTTCAGATCCGGGTCGAGCCCGCCGAGGTCACCCTGGTCACCGGGGCCACAGGCGGCGAGCCGGTCACCTTCACCGCCATCGGCACCGACAGCGACGGCCGAGAG
>JAKLKE010000172.1 GCA_023150775.1 Myxococcota bacterium | reverse complement strand
GCTGGGTCTCCGGGGCCGCCGAGCTCGTTGGGCAAAGCCAGGTCATCGTCGCCAGCCGACCCATCGGCTACACCGAGCCCGCCGCCGACTTCCACACGCTGACGATCTGTCCCTTGGGCGCCGCAGAGCAGGCCGAGCTGCTGAACCGCTGGGTGCGCGACGCCGGGCGCGCAGCGAGCGCCCTGGAGCGCCTCAGCCGCACCCCGCGCCTGCGCCGCCTAGCTGAGAATCCGCTGCTGCTTACCCTCGTCGGCTTGCTGCTCCGCGCCGGGCAGGACGTACCCAGCCGCCGGGGCGACCTCTACGAGCGCGCTCTCAAGCTGCTGCTCACCCGCGACTATAACGCCGAGGACGCCGCCCCCGTCGCGCCGATGCGGGAGCCTGACCTCACCCTAGATCTTCTCGGTTGGGCCGCCCTGCGCCTACACGGCCTGGAGGGCGAGGCGTATCGACGAGGCGCGCTGATTACCGCCTTGGAGTCCGATCCGCGCAACGCCGAGCGCCTGAGCAAACACTGGTCGAGCCCCGCTTCCTTCGTCGCCGAGGTTGCCGAGCGCACGGGCCTCCTCATCCCCGACACAGGCCGGGCGAAGGACGCGACCGCCTACAGCTTCCCCCACCGGACCTTCCGCGAGTTCTTGGCGGCGACCGCACTGGAGCGTGACATGGGCGCCGTCGGGGGGGGCGTCGCGGCAGGCGCAGGCGAGTTGGCCCGCGTGTTTACCGAGGGCCAGGCCCGCCCCGAGCGCTGGGCCGAGGTCTTGGCCTTGACCTGTGGTCGCCTGGGGCCGGGCGGGGCCGACGCCTTGGTGCAGCGCATCACCAACGAGGGCAACACTGCGCTGCTACTGCGAGTTGTGGCCGACGCCGAGGGGATTGGCGCCGACACGGTGCGGGGGACGCTCAAGCTGGAGTTGGGGTGGCGGCAGAAGCAGCTCCAGGCCCGCCAGAAGGTGATCGAGGAGATCCCGGCCTTGGTAACGGATCTGGCGGTCGCGGTGGGCCTCTTGGAGCAGCTCGCCAAGTCCACCACCTGCGGCCACGACCTGTTCTGGGTGCGGGAGGTGCTGCGGCGGATTGAGCGCGGCGAAGTGGCCGGTGGTGTGCTCGACGGCTCCGTGGATGACGCCAAACGCGCGGCGAAGGGCGCGGCGGACAACGTGCTTAGCCATCTGGCAACGGAGAAGCGCGCGGAGCTGCTAGCGCTGCTCAAGCCTTGGTGGCGACCGATCCCTGCGGGGTCGTTTCGCATGGGCAGCAATGACTACGACAACGAAAAGCCCATCCACAGGGTGACTTTTACCTCGGGTTTCCAGATGCTCGGCGTGCCGGTGACCTGGGCGATGTACCGCCTCTTCGACCCTGGCCACGACATGGCCCGGGACGACTTCGAGGGCAAGCTTTCGCCTGAGGCCCAAGACGAAGTGCCGGTCTATAACGTGAGCTGGTTCGCCTCGGTGATGTTCGCGGAGTGGGTGGGGGCGCGGCTTCCCCTGGAGCCGGAGTGGGAGTACGCCTGCCGGGCGGGGACGAAGACGAGGTTTTGGAGCGGTGACGCTGATGAAGACCTCGCGCGGGTGGGGTGGACGTCCCAGAACAGCAGCGGGCACCCCCACCCAGTCGCACAGAAGCCGGTGAACGGCTGGGGCCTCCACGACGTTCACGGCAACGTGGTGGAGTGGTGCTCCGACGCCAATGACGCCGACGCCTACGCTGCCCGCGCCCCTGGCCTAAAGGTAGACCCTCGACGCTTGACCTTCGCCGTCGGCAAGGACGCGCCGATGTCAGCAGATTCTGCTGACATCGGCGCGTCGCGCGTCGTGCGCGGCGGCTCCTGGGGCAACGGGCCCGAGGACGCGCGCTCCGCGCTCCGCTACACGAACCAGCCCTCGTTCACAAGTAAGTCCATTGGCTTCCGTCTACTTCTTCCCCCATCCGATCCGTAGTCCCCCGCTCATCACACCCCACCCCCCTCGCGCCATCTAGCTCCTCCACCCGCCCGAGCCCGCCATGTCCCCCGAGCCCAACCTCAAGCTCCACGCCCTGATCTCCTCCCTGTTCACCGCGCCGGAGCTGCGGGCCTGGGTGTGGCTTCACGACGCGGCCCGCTCCGTCCACGACGCGCTGCCCGGCGAGGTGGCGTCCAAGGACGAGCTGGTGCAGGCCCTCCTCGTCGGGCTCACGCACCGGGGCCTCATCAACGACGCCCTGTTCGGCGCGCTCGTGGCGGTGCGACCGCTGCGCGAGGCGGAGATCCGCGCGGTCGCGGCGCTTGTGGGCTGCACGCCGCGCATCACGGCCCAAGGCGGCGCCCCGCTCAAGCCGCTGAGCCGTCTGGAGCAGGTCGTCGCCCTGGAGGAGCTGCTCTTAGAGCGCGCCCGGCACCTACGCGACGGGCGCTTCCCCGTAGATCTCGGCGCCCGCATCGACACCCTCATCTTCGGCATCATGGCGGGCGGGCGCCCCAAGGCCGGGGAGGTCGTGGCCAAGGCGAAGCTCATCAAGCCCGTCGGCAACGGCAACTTCGGCACCATCTGGCTCGCCGCGGACGAGGAAGGGCGAGATGTCGCCGTCAAGGTGTTCCACCTGGAGAAGCTCGGCGAAGGCGTGATGCTCTGGCGTTTCCGCCGCAGCATCAAGGCGATGAGCCACCTCGCCGCCGACCGGCGACGGCCCGCCACCATCGCCCCGCTGCTGGACGTAGAGCCCGACGGGCTCGGATTCTCGATGCCCTACCTCTCCGGCGGCAACCTGGAGACCATCGGTCAGCGCGGCTGGACCTTGCCCGTCAAGCTCGACTGTTTTCTGGAGATCTGCCGCGCCGTGGCCTTCGCCCACCAGGTCGGCATCATCCACAGAGACATCAAGCCCGCGAACGTCGTGCTCGACGCGAGCGGTCGCCCGGTGCTCACCGACTTCGACATCTCCGACATCAAGTTCGCCACCAAGCTCAGCAGCGCCGGGGGCCTCGGCACACCCATCTTCGCCGCCCCTGAGCAGCTTGAGGAGGGCGACCAAGCCGACGAACGATCCGATGTCTACTCCTTGGGTCGTCTGTTGCACTTCATGCTCTTGGAGCGCAGCCCCGGCCACCAGATCGAGGCCGACCCCACCTTAGAGAACCTGCGCGCCTTCCCCCAGGCCCTCGTGACCATCGTGCGCCGCGCCTGCCAGCTCGACCCTGCCGGGCGATACCCGAGCGTGCAGCAGCTCATCCAAGACATCGAGGAGCACCAGACCGGCTGGGCTGCCGTGCGAGCGCAAGGCCGACGCGCGGGGCGCTGGGTGCGGATGAACTGGGCGGTGCTGCTCATCACGAGCCTCATCAGCGGCGGGAGCCTCGCTGGGGCGTGGATGCAGCAGCGGGCGGCGGAGCAACAGCGGCAGGCGGCGGAGAAGGAGGCCGCGCTGAACGAGCAGCTCAAGGCGGCCTTGGCGCAGCTTGAGGAGTTGGCCCAGCGTCTCGCGGAGCTTCGTGCCCGGGGGGTGGAGCTGAGCGCCCAGCTCGAGGGGCTGAAGTCCGATCGTGCGCGGATCACCACGCAGCTTGAGGCGCCGGGGCTGAGCGACGCCGACCGCGCCAAGCTCCAGGCCGAGGGGATCGCCCTCGACGCTCAGATCGCCGCGCTGGTGGCGCAGCAGGAGCTGAACGCGGCGAAGATGGCGGAGGCGGAGCAGCAGCTCCAGAAGGAGCGGGAGCGGGCGCGGAACGCTCGGGAGAAGAGCCCGCCCGCAGCGCAGGAGCAGAGCGCGCCTGTGGTCTGTGAGGTCGAGCCGCGAGGTGGGCCGACCGGCAAGACCTACAAACCCGAGGTCGCGGGCTTAGACATGACGTTCGTAGGGCTCTCTGGAGGGCAGTTCTGCATGGGCAGCCCCGAGGGGGTCGGCTACGGCTGGGAGCGCCCCCAGCACCCCGTCAAGGTCTCGGGCTTTCTGCTCGGCAAGTCTGAGGTGACCCAGGCGCAGTGGCGGGCGGTGGTGCTGGCCGCCCAGGCCGTCGATGACCCCGACGCCCCAGGGCTCAAGGCGGCTCCAACGTACTTCAAGGGGGACACCCTGCCCGTAGAGAAGGTGAGCTGGTGCGACGCAGCGCGGTTCGCCAACGCGCTCTCGCGGCTTGATCAGCGCGCCCCCGTCTACGAGATCACGGGGAGCTGTGACGTGCGCTGGGTAGACGGCGCCAACGGCTACCGTCTGCCCACCGAGGCCGAGTGGGAGTACGCCGCGCGGGCAGGCACGACGACGGCTTACGCCACAGGGGATGACGAGGCCGCGCTGGCGCGGGCGGGTTGGTACGACGCCAACAGCGGCCTCAAACCGCACGGTGTGTGTACCGCGCCTGAGAAGCCTTGGGGCCTCTGTGATCTGCACGGCAACGTATTTGAGTGGGTGTGGGATGGGTACTCGACCTATGGCCCTGGGGAGGTCAGCGACCCCCGAGGCGGGGGTGGCGCGTCGCGCGTCCTGCGCGGCGGCTCCTGGAGCTACTTGCCCGAGTACGCGCGCTCCGCGAACCGGCTCTGGTTCGCGCCCTCGAACGCGTACGGGGTCGTCGGTTTTCGGCTGTTGTTGTCCTCGCCCGAGGGGCCATAGACGGTGGGCCCTCTCGGCACGTCGGTGCTGCCTTCCGTCAACTTGATGACGTCGGCCTCCGCGGGTGAGACCTCTATCGGGGCTCGAACCACGGCCTGCCTGCTCCCTGTGTACGCTTCACGACGGCGGTTGCCCGACGCCGCGCAACACTCGGTTCCGCCGGGTGGCCAGTCTTTGTCGGGTGGGGTTGGCCCACTGGGTTTTATAGGAGGTTTCAGCGGTGTTTTCCAACCATCGCATCCTCCTCCGCCAAGGTTCTTGGAGCACCACTCTCTATGATCCATGACCGACCGTCTATGGCCGCTCGGGCGAGGACAACAACAGGCGGAAGCCGATGCGCCCGTCGTTGATCGAGGGCGTGCTTCCGTCCCGGTGCGCGGAGCGCGCGTGCCCGGGCCTGTCGACCCAGGAGCCGCCGCGTACCACGCGCGCCTTGCCACGGTCGGCAGATTCTGCCGACATCGGCAAGCCGTTGCGGACGGCGAAGGTCAAGGCCGGAGGGTCTACGGTCAGGCCGCGGGCGCGCGGCTTATACGCCGCTTCATCTTGGGCATCGACACACCACTCCCACACGTTGCCGTGAACGTCGTGGAGGCCCCAGTCGTTCTTTGGCTTCTGCGCAACGGGATGGGGGTGGCCGTCACCATTCTCGCGAATCCACCCCACCCGCGCGAGGTCTTCATCCTTGTCCCCGCTCCAGAACCTCGTCTTCGTCCCCGCCCGGCAGGCGTACTCCCACTCCGGCTCCAGTGGCAGCCGCGCCCCCACCCACTCCGCGAACATCACCGAGGCGAACCAGCTCACGTTGTAGACCGGCACCTCGTCTTGGGCATTGGGCGGGAGCTTCCAGCCGAAGTCGTGTCGCGCCGCGTCGTGGCCGGGGTCGAACAGCCGGTACATCGCCCAGGTCACCGGCACGCCGAGCATCTGGAAGCCCGAGGTGAAGGTCACGCGGTGGATGGGCTTCTCGCGGTTGCGCTCATCACCCCCCATGTCGAACGACCCCGCCGGGATAGGGCGCCACCAGGGCTGGAGCAGCGCCACTAGCGCCGCGCGCTTCGCTGGGTCCAGGTGGCTCAGCACGTTGTCCGCCGCGCCCTTTGCCGCGCGTTTGGCGTCCTCCACCGAGCCGTCCAGCACGCCACCGGCCTCCTCGCCGCGCTCAATCCGCCGCAGGACCTCACGCACCCAGAACAGGTCATGGCCGCAGGTGGTGGACTTGGCGGCCTGCTCCAAGAGGCCCACGGCCACGGCGAGATCCTTCACCAAGGCCGGGATCTCCTCGATGACCTTCTGGCGGGCGTAGGCGTGCTCCCACCCCAGCTCCAGCTTGAGCGTCCCCCGCACCGTCTCCGCGCTGATGCCCTCGGCGTCGGCCACCACTCGCAGCAGCAGCGCCCTGTTGCCCTCCTGCGTGATGCGCCGCACGAGGCCGTCAGCCCTGCCCGGCCCCAGGCGACCGCAGGTCAAGGCCAAGACCTCGGCCCAGCGCTCAGGGCGGGCCTTGCCCTCGGTGAAGACGCGGGCCAGTTCACCTTTGCGTGACTTGGACACCCCCGCCGTCGCCGCGCCCATGTCGCGCTCCAACGCCGTCGCCGCCAAGAACTCGCGGAAGGTGCGGTGGGGGAAGCTGTAGGCGCTGGCGTCGCGAACCCTGCCCGTGTCGGGGATGAGCAGCCCCGTGCGCTCGGCGACTTCAGCGACGAAGGCGGCGGCGCTCGGCCAGTGTTTGCCCAGGCGTGCGGCGTTGCGAGGGTCGGCCTCCAGCGAGGCGATCAGCTCCCGAGCGCGGTACGCCTCACCCTCCAAGCCATGCAGACGCAGGGCGACCCAGCCGAGGAGATCTAGGGTGAGCTTAGGCTCTCGCATCGGCGCTACGGGGGCAACGTCCTCGGCGTTATGGTCGCGGCTGAGGAGCAGCTTGAGGGCGCGCTCGTAGAGGTCACCTCGGCGGCTCGGCACGTCTTGCCCGGCGCGTAGCAAGAGGCCGACGAGGGTGAGCAGGAGCGGGTTCTCGGCGAGGCGGCGCAGACGTGGGGTGCGGCTGAGGCGCTCTAGGGCGGCGGTGACCTTGGCGCGGTCGGTGACCCAGCGGGTGAGCAGCTCGGTCTGTTGTTCGGCGGCGAGCGGGCAGATCGTGAGCGTCTTGAACGCCGCCGAGGGCTCCTTGTAGCCGATGGGGCGGCTGGCCACGATGACCTGGCTGTGCTCACCGACATCAGCGGCGGCGCTGATGACCCAGCGGCGGGCGGCGGGGAGGTCCACGGCCTCGTCGAGCCCGTCGATCAAGAGCACCGCGCGCCCGGCCTGGGCCTCGGTGAGCAGGTGCTTGGCGAGCTGGGGCGCGTTGAACGACGCGCAGAGCGTCGTGATCGCTTGGGTGAGGCCATGCTCCAGCTCGGCGACCTTGAGGTAGATCGGCAGGGGGCCGTTCGGCTTGCTGAGCAGCTCGACGGCGACGTGGCGCAGGAGCGTCGTCTTGCCGCTGCCGGGGTCGCCGAGCAGGCCCCAGCGGCGGTGACGGTGCTTGAGCACGTCAGTGAGCGGCACGCGCCCGCGCAGGTCTTCGACGCTGGCGGTGAACTTGAGCGCGGCCCCGCGGCCCTGACCGTGGAGGGCGTCAGGGGCGCAGTCCAGCTCACGCCCGCTCGTGGCGAGGGTGACCTCGACGTAGACCCCGGCGATGGTGCAGGGGCCGTCCGTGACCCGGAACACGTCGGGGAGCTGGTTGAGCTGGTCCTTGAGCAAGGCGGCGTAGTGGTCGCGGTCGGTGCGGACGGGCGTGGGCTCGTCGGTGACGTCTTCGGTGGTGTCGTCGGCGGGTGGGGGCTTGGGCGGGTTGGGGGAGCGGCGCAGCGGCAGGGTCGCCACGCCGTTCGGCGCCTTCTGGTAGCGGTTGCGGTCGGGGATCCAGTCGTGGCCGTCCCAGGCGCGGAAGTAGACCTTGGCGACGCCTTGGTGGGGGTCGAGCTCTAGGAGCTGGTAAGCGTTCGCCCACTTGGAGCCCGCGTAGGAGGCCCCGGCGGCGAGCTGGAGCACGTCGCGGTCGGGATCGCTCGCGAGGCGCGCCTTCTGCTGGTGGAGGTGACCGTTGAGGATGACGCCGCAGCGGCGGCGGATCTCCTCTTCGGACTCCTGGTCACGCTCGCTGAAGAAGTCCCAGGGGTGGTGCATCAGGGCGATGGTGAGGTCGGCCTCGTCCGCCCCGGTGAGGAGCTGGTTGCATTGCCAACGGCTCAGGACGAGGCTGCCTCGGTCGGCGTCGGAGGCCGAGAGCCAGGCGGAGTTGAGGCCCGCGAGGTGGAGGGTGAGGCCACGGATCACGGGGCGCTCGGACCACCAGGGGACGGTGAGGCCGAGGTGGAAGGTATGGGCGAAGGTGAGGTAGGCGGCTTGGCGCTCCAACAGGCTCGCCCGCTCCTTCTCGGAGCCGAGCACCTCGGCGATGGCTTGTTGGGGGTTGGGGTCGCTAAGGAGGTCGTTGGTGAGGGCCTTCGCGGTGCGGGTGATGCTCCCCCGGTGAACGTCGTGGTTGCCGGGCACGACGCGGATCTTCGAGGCGTTGACCCCCGCCGCCGTCGCCAGCGGCCCCGTGAGCCACTTCGCGGCGACGACGTACTCCTCGGCGGTCCCCTGGTTCGCGATGTCGCCGGTCACCACCACGAGGTCGATGTCGCCGACCACCCCGCGAAGCCCCGCCACGTCCTTCGCCAGCCGCTCCAGCACCGTGCCCGAGTCCCAGGCCGTCTTCGCCGAGAAGTGCAGGTCCGAGAGGTGGAGCACGCGGACGGGGCGCCACGCGGGGGGCGTCCCCGCTGGGCTGGGCTTCGCCGCGGGCGCACGCCGAGCTTCACCGGCAGGGGGCGCAGACGTCGCCGCGCCCGCCACGACCTTCACCGCGGGCGCCGCCGCCCCCTTCTCCAGCAGCCGCCCCACCGCGTCGATCTCCGCCGCCCGCTTGGGCCGCAGCCGCCGCATCACCCCCAGCAGCTCGGGCAGCTCGTCCCGCTGCGCGGCGAGGCGCACGACGCCATGAAACCAGGCGTCCGGGCTGGCGTGCTCGGCGGGGCGAAGGTGCTTCACCAGCTCGACGGACCAGTCCTCACGCTCCAGGGCGCGGGACAGCTCACCCTGGTCAAACAGGGCTTGGAGGAGGTCAACAAGCTCGGCGGGCACCTTCGACATGAACAACTCCAGCGGCCCCGGATCTTACCCCATCGCCTCGCGCGGGGCCTCCGGTGCTATGCTCCTCCGCCGGAGTGACCGATGCCGACCTAACGCGCCGAGCTTGAGCGCCTGCTTCATCGGGTTGTTGAGCCCGTTGAGCTGGACAGGGCGCTGCGACGGGAGCGCTGAGCCGAGATCCTCGCGCGGAGCCTCCCGCCCGTCGAGCGCACCTCGCCCGAGGAGTGGTGTTTGCGCGTGGTGGACCACAGGTGAGACGCCGAGCGTGAGCCTTGTCCCAAACGCCCACCGACACAGACAGGCGCCTCTCGGCGGCGACCGACAGGAGGGTCGTCACTGCACACCGCACTACCTCGGGCGAGGGTCTGCTCAGCCGCGCGTCTCGCTCACTCCGCCCGAACGACCCCGTGAGCGACCGCGCCGCCGTCGTCTGCGGCCTACCGTCGCGCGTCGTGTGTGGAACGCGCTGAGGCGCGCAGATGTCGTCCTGCGGAAGTTGTAATTCTGAAGGCGCCGTGGCGCGAGGGCGCCGTGGAAGTTGTAATTCTGAGACGTAGCGGAGCGTGGAAGCCGTAAGATACGTCTTGGAAGCGCGTGGAGGTGGCTCGGAGGCTCCGTGGAAGCGCCTCGGACGTGAGAAACATGCGATTTTTCCCCTTCCACGGGGGTTTTGTTGGTGACGTGGGCCGCATGGCGTCGCATCTGCGCGGCCCGTCGACACGCGCCTCATCATCGCGCCTCGTTCGTGTCCCCCGAGGGCTTGTCGAGTGAGCGCACGGTGACACCCGAGCGCCAGTGGGCCAGCGGCCTCAGATCGGCGCGCTCAAGCGGCACGAGCCTCGGCCTATCGAGGGCTCGGTCAGCCGTTGGGTTTGCGGACGCGGTCGCCCGATCCGAGCTGGAGCCAGAGATCGTCGAGGGCACACGAGGGCGCGCGGCGGGCGAACGCGACACAGTACAGGCCGCTCCCTCCGAGGCGCTGCCCTGAGCCGCCTTGTGTTCGTAGGCCTGTCGTCGGCGTCGCATCCCCTGGCGCTCCACTATGCCAACCCGGATCCCCTCGTCGCGACGAGCGCGTCTCCGGCGCGTCACCTCTTCTAAGTCGTTCCTTGGCAGAATCGGCCCGGTCAGCGTTGACCAGCCCCTTGGTCAACGCTGACCAGCCCCTTGGTCAAGCTGACCAAGCCCTTGGTCAAGCTGACCAGCCCCTTGGTCAAGCTGACCAGCCCCTTGGTCAAGCTGACCAAGCGGCCTTGGTCAAGAACGAGGCCCGGGAGTCTTGGCGCGGGCGCGGCCTCGCTGGACGATCTCCGACGCGACAAGATCCCAAGATTCTCTATGTATAACCTTGGGTATTAAGCGCTTGGAACGAGGACACATCCACCGCTCAGCTCAACAAGATTATGCGCCCGTTCACAAGCCCAGCCCCCAACGCTCCAGATTTGACAGACCAGCGAGATCTGACGACGTTGGAAACGCGCGACACCGCAAATATTGGCCTCCACGACCCCAAGAGGGCCGATCTTGTCACAACTCTGGGATTTGACAGACCAGCGAGGTCCGACCGTCTTGGAAACGCGCGACACCGCAAAAATTGGCTTCCACGACCCCGCCAGGGCCGATCTTGCCTCGGCGCCCGATATTACCAGACCAGCAAGTTCGCCCGGCCTGGAAACGCGCTCCCCCGCCAACCACTCAACGCCGCGTCGTCCCGAGCCGCGCCGTCACCACGGCGATCGCCTGGTCCACCGCGACGAGCCGCTGCTCCAGCGCCCCCAAGAGCGTCGTCACCCGCAACAACTGAGCCTCGATCTCTCGGATGCGCGCGTCTTGCCGCCGCCCGTCCGTCGCGGCCGCGATCGTGTCGGAGATCGGCTTCGACATGGCGCGGTTCCCGAGCGCGTCGCACCTCGTCTCGTGGGCCACGCTCTGCCCGCGCGCCGAGGAGAGCGCGGGACGCCACCGGTCGACGCGCATCCGAAAGGGCGCCAACTGGCTCAAGCCCATGCTGGTGCAGGCGGCCTGGTCAGCGGTGCGCAAGAAGAACAGCTACGAGCGGTCCCTCTTCCTGCGCCTCAAGGGCCGGCGCGGGCCGCTCAAGGCCATCGTCGCGGTGGCCGCCTCGATGTTGCGGGCGATCTTCTACATCCTACGCGACAAGGTCCCCTACCGCGACCTCGGGCCCGCTCACTTCGACACCGCCGACCGCGAGCAGGCCAAAAAACGGCTCGTTCATCGCCTCAAGACGCTCGGCTACCAGGTGGACATCCGGGAGGCCGCGTGACGCTCAACCGGGGGAGTTTCTTATGAGCCGGACGCCTCGCTCTCCTGGGCGCGTGCCTCTCGGAGGTGGGGGACGCTCTCGCCCCAGCCTTGGGGAAGAAGGGCGACTCGACCTGAGCTGGCGCGGCGCGGGGCGGTCACCACACGCTCCCGTCGAATAGGGAGGCGAGGTCGGCGTCTGCCTGGGGAGGAGCTGGCCTGCGCTCCCGTCTCTGGAGAGACGCGCGGAAGGCTTGGAGAGCTGCCAGTGCCGCGGCCTGGAGCTGCTCGGGGGAGTATCGACCGCTCAGGTCGGCGTGTACCCGACTGTGCCAACCGCGGGCGGAGTCGGAGTAGATCGAGACTGCGGCGTGTACCTGGAGCTCGGGCCCCTGCTCCAGAGAGCCGAGCTTGTACGTCGCCAGCCTGCTCGTCGGGTCGAGGGTCACCCGCACCACGTCCCAGCCCAGTCGCTTGAGCTCGTCAACGCGAGCTCCAGGGCGGAGGCCGGCCACCTCACGGAGGCGAGAGTACGGGAGGGGGCTG
>JAKLKE010000171.1 GCA_023150775.1 Myxococcota bacterium | reverse complement strand
GTGGACTGACGCGCCGTTCCCCATTCGGGGTGTTGAGGATGGGGTGAGTTATGAGGCCTACACCGTCGCCGTGGGCTATGGGACCGTGCGTCTGTTCACCTTGGCCGAGCTTGAGCGCGCCGAGGCCGAGGCGAGCTTCGGCTTTCAGGACCTGCTCATCTTGGAGGAGGCCCCGTTTGACATTGAGCGGGTGATCGCCGGGGCGGTCACCGGCAGCCGCCAAGGGGAGCTGTCACACCTCAACGTGCGCAGCGCCGCCCGGGGCACCCCCAACTGTTTTGTGAAGGATCCATTCACGGTGTTGGCGGCCTGGGAGGGCCAATTGGCGCGCCTGGAGTGTGGGGAGGACGGCCTGAGCGTGCAGGCGGCGACCCTCGCTGAGGCCGAGGTCTTCTGGGCCGAGCTTCGCCCTGACCCGGTGACGATCCCCACGGTTAACCTCACACAGACGGCGCTGACGCCGCTCGGGGAGCTGCCCGCGGCCACCTTAGAGGAGCGCCGCGCTGGGCTCACGGCTTACGGCGCGAAGGGCACAAACCTCGCCGTGCTCACCCAGCGCATCGACCCTGCGCTCACCCTCGACGGCTTCTTGACGCCGTTTGTGGCGTATCACAGCTTCTTGCAGGCGGGCACCTGGACGGTAGACCTGGGCTTGGGGGAGGCCGAGTACAGCTTCGCCGAGACCTTAGAGGCCTGGCACAACGACCCCGAGTTCTTGACCGACGGCGCCCTGCGTCGGGAGCGCCTAGAGGCCCTGCGGGACGCCATCGAGGACGCGCCCCAAGACGCCGAGCTCCTCGACGCCCTCACCGCCCAGATCATCGAGACCTTCGGAAGCGACACGGTCATGGTGCGTTTCCGGTCGAGCTCAAACGCTGAAGATGGCCTGGAGTTCTCTGGCGCCGGGCTCTACCAGTCCGAGAGCGCCTGCGCGGCGGACGAGTGGGACGCCGACACGAAGGGCCCGAGTCTCTGTGACGCCGACACAAACAAGGAGCGCAGCTTGAGCGCGGCGCTGGGTGAGGTCTTCGCGTCTGTGTGGACGACCGAGGCCTGGGAGGAGCGAGAGTGGTATGGCATTGACCACCTGCAGGCGGAGATGGCCGTTCTGGTCAACACCCGCAGCGAAGACGAACAGGCCAACATCGTCGCCTTCACCGGTGACCCCAACGACATCACCGACGATCGACTGCTCGTGAACGCCCAGCTCGGCGCCTGGGACGTCGTGAGCGCCGAGCCGGGGGTTGTGCCCGAGAAGGTCTACCTCACCGTGTCGGGTGGGGTCGTGACCAAGATTGAGCGGGTGAGCCCCTCGTCTCAGGTGGAGGCCGGCGAGGTCGTGCTCAGCGACGCCCAGCTTGAGGCGCTGGGGGCGGCCTTGGCGGGCATCACTGAGGTCATGCCCCTGGATTATTCTCCCGCTGAAGGCCACGACGTCGTCTGGGACACGGAGTGGAAGGTGCTCGACGACGGGCGCCTCATCGTCAAGCAGATCCGCCCGTTTCAGCGCTGAGGGGGCCCCCGTGGGCCGAAGGGCTTTGGGGCGCTGGGGACGGTGTCTGGGGCCGCGGCGTCTAACCACCACAAACACAGACCCTCCTCACAGCGCGGCGGGCCGAGGCGCCGGGTGAGGCCCTCGCGGAGGGTCTGGGTGTTGTTGCCCTCGCGGAGGGTCAAGGCGCGCACGCCGAGCGCGGCGAGCTCGGCGGCGAGGTCGGGTGAGACGTCGCAGCGGCTTGGTCGCTTGAGGCAACGGTCGAGGCCTTGGGTGAAGGGCGGCCACTCCCAAGGCGCGCTGGGTCGCCGGGGCAGGTCGGTGGTGGGCCGACCGTGCAGCGCGGCGAAGCGGAACGACCACTCTTTGCTCGCCGTGCCCTCGGGATAACCGGGCAAGGTCATCACCGCGCCGGGCTGGGGATCGGCGCGTAGGGCCTCGGCGAGGGTGGGGAAGGGCAGGGGAGCCGTGGGCAAGGGCAGGGGCGCGGCGGTGGCCAGGGCCAGCTCCGCGGTGAAGACGAGCCCGAAGACCGCCGCCGGCCCCGGGCGCCAGGGCAGGCGCGCCACACAGAGGGCGAGGCCGAGGAGCGCGACGTGGAGAAGTCTGTAGTACATTCCGCCCGAGGCGATGGGCAGGCGCAGGCCCTCGGCCACCATCATCGGCAGCCACAGCCCGAGGCTCTCCTCTCGGCTCCAGAACAGGATCGGGCCCAGGGCGCCCACGACGCCGACGACGAGCAGGCCCAGGCCCATCCACCCCACACGATCTCTGCGCCGGGCGCCAAACAGGGCGGCGAGGACCAGGCTCCAGGTCAAATAAACGCCGTGCTGGGTGCCTGAAGGCGCGGCCTCGGCGTCGGGGAAGAGTAAAGATTGTAGCGGCGCCGACGACGCGGGCAGCTCCAGACGCTCCGTGGCCAGGGCCTTTGGGGACGAAGGCAGGTAGATCTGCTCCGTAAGCTCAAGGCCCTGGGGCGTAAAATATGCCCGACCGAGGAGGCCGATGAGCACGAGGCCCAAAGCCAACACAGACCAGCGGGGCCAGTCCTCCCGACGCCCCGCGCCCAAGGCGACGAGCGGCAGCGCGAGCAGGGCGACCATCAGGCCGTAAGGCTCGGTGAAGGTCAGCGCGGCGCCGACACAGAGGGCCACCGGCATCACACGCCAACGCTCGGCGGCCTTGAGCGCCCAGAGCAGGGTGAGCGGCACGAGCCAGGTCTGGGCCTTGGCGGCCTCAGCGTTGCCGAGGTTGGCGACAAAGTGGGGAGCGAAGGCGTAGGTGAGCCCGGCGAGGGTCAAGGCCGCGGCGCTCGCCTGGGGGAGCAGGCGCCGCGCGAAGGCCACCATCGCCGTCGCCGTGAGCGCCGGTCCCAAGATAAAGCTCAGATTCAGCACAAACGCCGCGCCGAGGGGGCGCAGAAGGGCGCCAAAGAGCAGGATCACCCAGCCCAGGTGCCGCACGTCCCGCTCCACCGGCCAGCCGGCCTCCCGGGTGAGCGTCAACGGCTCGCCCGACCACAACGCGTCGGCGGCCACCCGCACAGACCAGGCCTGGTTTCCCCAATACGCGCCGTCGAGGGCGTGTTCGTCGAGGTGAAGGGCGAGGGGGAAGGTCAAGGCGACGCTCAGCGCCAGCGCGATGACGAAGACGTGGTGGAGGCGGACGGGGTTCATGGCGTCTGGTGGAGCGTCGGGAGCGTGAAGACGAGCAGGTGCTCACCGCCGTCTACGCTCTCCGAGGGGGTCGGGTCGATGCGGAGCAGCGCGGACTGAAGGCGGGCGCGGTCGCCGGGGGTGAACAGGTCGGGGTGCAGGGCGACGGCCTCAAAACGCCATTCGCGCAAGAGCGCCGCGGCGTCACCGTCGGCCAAGAGCGCCTCGGTGAGCGCGGCCTGTTTTGCGGAGCGGGGGTTCTGGGACCAGCTCGGCGCCACACAGTCATCGGCGATGGGGCGGCCATGGCGCGCCTGGTAGAAGCAGGCGTAGGCCGAGAGGCGCTGGTTCCACTCGTCGGTAGGGTCTGGGGACTCGGGGTAGAGGTCGAAGATGGCGCCTTCACCCGCATAGGCCGAGGGGGCCTGGGCGGTCTCGCTGCGCTGGCGCCACGGCATCCCGCCCAAAACAACACAGTCGATCAGCGCGAAGGCGAAGAGCGGCCAGGCGCGGCGGCCAACCCGGGCCTCCAAGGCCTCGCCCACCTTGGCCGCCAACACCCCAAGCCCGATGAGCGTGACCCAGCCCAGACGCGCGGGGAAACGCAGCAGCTCGGCGGCGGGGAGATCTGTGATGAATGACATCGGCAAGGGCAAGAGTGTACGGGCTCCATCACTCACAGACGGCCCCATCGACACGAGGAGCCCGACGACGACGAGGGTGAGCCACGGCCCCCAGGCGCGGGCGCCGCCAAGGGCGAAGGGGGCGACCAAGGCCAAGATCAGGGCCGTGGGCGAGAGGAACGAGGACTGGGAGTGGCCCCAAAGATCCAGGGCGGGGCCCGGCGCGGCGAGGGTGACGAGGTCCGCCGAGCCCGCCTGCAGCATCGCCGCCCGGCTCTCAAACCCTCGGCTCACAAAACGTAGGCCGTCTACGGCGCGGCCATCGGCGAACACCCGGAGGTAGAGCAGGCCCGCGGGCAGGGCCACGGCGGCGGCGGCGGCGAGGGGGGCGAGGCGCAGGCGGCCCGTGGCGGCGGCGTAGAGGAGGATCGTGAGCGTCAGGATCGCGGCGGCGACGCCGGTGTAGGCGCTCGTGGCCAGCGCGAAGGCGAAACAGAGACCGGCGGCGAGGCCGTGGGCGGCGCGGCCCTCGGGGGCGGTGGCCCGACGCCAAGACCAGGCCAGGAGCGGCAGGCTGAGGTTGAGGAGCTGGTAGACGTGGCCCTCCAAGAGCGCGGTGGAGGTGAGCCCCGCCCCGGCCCAGGTGAGCGCGGCGAGGCTCGACCACCGGGCGCTGACCCCCTCTGCCCGGGCCAGGGCCCACATCACGAGGGCCCCGCTGGCGACGGCGAGGGGCTGCAGGAGGTTGTGCAGGAGGACCGGGGACAAGCCGGCGAGGATGCGCCCCAGCGCGAGCAAGGTCCAGGAGTCCGCGCGGCGCAGGGAGGCGCCCTCGGGCCAGGCCGTCAGCGGGTCAACGAGGGCGCCGTCGATTCGCGGCGCGGCGCTCAGAAACCAGATCGTGCCGTGCAGATCGAAGTGGCGGCCGACCAAGGCGGCGTCTCCGGCCCAAGGCGCGGGGCCGCTGAGCGCCAGGGCGAGGAGCAGCGCGCCGATGACGGCCAGGGCGACCCGGCTCATGGGGCGGGCCCCTCAGCGCGCCGAAAGAAGGTTCCGACGTAGAGCAGGATGAGGCCCGCCCAGGCGAGGCTCGCGGCCGTCGGCGCGGCGCCGAGCTCCGGCGCCTGCGGGTGCAGGGGCGTCGCGGCGACGCGGCGGGCGCGGCGGGCGCCGTCCTCTAGCCGAAACACCCAGCGGTCTTCGGGGTGAACCACACGCTCAAGGCCCTCCCAGAGCGTCTCTTCAGCGCCGTCGGGGCCTCGGGCGTGAAGGCTGAGGCTCAAGACCCGGGCTGAGCCGTGGGTCAACGAGCCGGTGTAGACGCCGTCTTTGGCCTGCTCGTCGGCGCCTTCGCCGTCATCGCGCAGGGCGACGATCCGCGCCTCGCCGAGCACGACGCCCCGGGCCTCGACGCTGAGCCCCTCCCGGGGGGTCACCAGGGCCAAGGTCAAGGTGGCGGGCGCCTCTTGGGCGAAGGCGGCGGCCGTCAGCAGGGTCCAGAGGGCGGGGGGCACAGGGAGATCCTACTCCGTGCTGACGGCCAGCGGGGGAGCGGTTAAGGGGGAGCTTCCACAAAGCCTCGTAGATCAGGAGCGACGGAATGTCCACCGAAGCGATCCAAGCGCGAATCAAGGTCGGCGTGACCGTGCTCGCGATGTTGGAGGCCCTCAAAGGCGGCGTCGTTGACGGCAAGCCCGTCAGCTTAGAGATCGACTCCCGCGCGATTCCTTACCTCAAGCACGTCATCGCCGGGTTCTCCGATGGCCCCATGGCCTCCAAGGTCGAGGCCATCCTCTCCGCCCAGGAGCCCGGCCATGAGAAGTGGCGCCGCTTCACGCTCTTGCGTGAGCGCCCGGGCCTGTGGAAGCTCTCGGTGTTCCCGACGCCGTTCAACAACGCCTCGGCGCCGCTCTCGCCGGGCATCCCGCCGAGCGCCTCCCGCGCGGGCATGATGGCCTGATCGTCCCGTGACGGACGACGACGCCGATCGCCTCGACGAGGCCGCGCAGATCCTGCGGCCCGGGCTCGACCGGCGTTACCAAGACCCCCTCGATCTCATCTGGATCCACGCCGCCGCCCGCCTCGGGATGCGTGTTGTGCGATCTGAAGAGGTCTACGCGGCTTGGGATGGCCAGGCGGAGCTGACCCTCTCCGAGAGCGGCGGCTTCGACCCCGACGACAGCCTCGCCCAGCTCATCTTCCACGAGATCTGCCACGCGCTCACCGAGGGCCCCGAACGATTTAGGGTCGTCGACTGGGGCCTAGAGAACACCGATCGGCGCCATCTTGTGCGGGAGCACGCCTGCCACCGTGTTCAGGCGGCCTTGGCCGATCCTCACGGGCTGCGGGAGCTGCTCGCGGTCACCACGGTCTATCGGCCGTATTACGACGCCTTGCCCCCTGACCCCCTCGCGCCCGGGGCCGATCCCGCCATCCCCGTCGCCCGGGCGGGGCATCGGCGTGGGGTGTCGGGGCCTTGGGCGGCGGCGATCTCCGAGGCCCTACGCGCCACGGCCCAGCTCGCGGCGATCGTCGCGCCCCTCGCGCCGCCGGAGAGCCTGTGGCGCCTCGCGCGCCCGCCGCACCCCACGGCCCTCGGCCCCGGCGACGACCCCAGCCGCCGCTGCGGGGGCTGCGCCTGGGCCCAGCCCGCCGACGATGGCCTCCGCTGCGTCGTCGCTGGCGCGACCGTGCAGGCCGACTGGCTCGGCTGTAAACACCACGAGGCGCCCCTCGACGCCGCCGCCTGCGGTCGCTGCGGCGCCTGCTGCCGAGAGGCGTTTCACCAGGTCCCCGTCGAGGACGGCGCGGCTCTGTACACAGACGCGCCCCAGCTCATCGCCTACGACGAGCACGGCGCGCACCTGCCCCGCCCAGGCGGCCGCTGTGTGCTGCTCCGTGGAGACGGTGAGGCGGCGCCGTACCTCTGCGCTCGTTACGCCGCGCGGCCGTCGGCCTGCGCGGAGTTTGAGCCGGGCGGGGAGTCGTGCCGAGAGGCCCGGCGTCGCCTGGGCCTCCGCGGCTGAGACGTCGCTATTGTGGGCAGTCCGTCTTCGAGAAGAACCAGTCGGTGACCTCGTAGTTGGACTTCACGCGCTCGGCGGCGCCCGCGAGGGTGAGCGGCGGCGGCACGATGCACTTGTCGCCGGGCTGCCAGCCCTCGGGCGTGGCCAAGGCGTGCTTGGCGTTGAGCTGCAGCGCCTGGAGCAGGCGGATGATCTCGTCGATGCTCCGGCCCGTGGTGAGCGGGTAATACACCATCGCCCGCACGACCTGGTTGGGATCGATGACAAACACCGCGCGCACCGTGGCGGTGTTGGACACGCCGGGGTGCAGCATCCCGTATTTTGCGGCGACCTGCTGAGACAGATCGGCGATGAGCGGGAACTTCACGGGCACACCCAGCTCGTTCTCGATGAAGCGGGCCCAGGCGATGTGGCTGTAGATCGAGTCGATGGAGAGGCCGATAAGCTGCACGTTGAGGGCGTCAAACACGTCCTGCTTACGGGCGAACTGGGCGATCTCCGTGGTGCACACCGGGGTGAAGTCGGCGGGGTGGGAGAACAGCACGATCCACTTGCCCGCGTACTGAGACAGGCTGATCTCGCCGTGGGTCGAGGGGGCGGTGAACTGCGGGGCGGCGTCGCCGATGCGGGGGATGCCGGTGATCTCGCTCATGATGGCCTCGTTGGTGAGGGGGAGGGTCAGGCGGACGCGCCGCCATGACCGGGCTCATGCTTAGGGACGAAAAAACCAAGGTCAAGTGACGCGACAACGCGGGGTGGTGACTTTTTTGGGTCACCACCCCGCGCGGGCTCGTGGGCTAGGTCGTGGCCGTGAAGCCTAGGCCTAAGCGATGGCCTCCTCCACCAGGGGCAAAGGCGGCGGGGCGGCGGGGCCCAGCGCCTCGGAGAGCACCTCGCTCATGTGCTCCACGAGCACAAACCGCATGGAGCTGCGCACCTCCGGCGGGAGCTCCTCAAGATCGGCCTCGTTCCGTTTGGGCAGGATCACCGTCTTCACGCCGCGTCGATGGGCGGCGAGCACCTTCGACTTGATGCCGCCCACGGGCAGCACCCGGCCCCGAAGGGTCGCCTCGCCGGTCATGGCGAGGGATTCGTAGACCTGACGACCGGAGAGCAGCGAGGCCAAGGCCGTGAACATCGTCACGCCCGCGGACGGGCCATCCTTGGGCACGGCCCCTGCGGGCACATGCACGTGGATGTCTTTGTCGGTGACCGCGTCGGGGCGGATGCCCAAGGCGCGGTGGTTGGACAAGACGTAGGTGAGGGCGGCGCGGGCCGACTCCTTCATCACGTCGCCGAGCTGGCCGGTGAGGATGAGGTTTCCTCGGCCGGGCAAGAGGCTGGCCTCGACGTAGAGCACGTCGCCGCCCACGGGCGTCCAGGCCAAGCCCGTGGCGATGCCCGGGTGTTTGATGAGCTCGTGGGCCTCCTCGTGGAACTTCCGGCGCTTGAGGTACTTCGAGAGCTCGTTCGGGGTGACGACCAGGGGCGGCACAAGCTCCCCTTTGGCGCGCATCACGGCGGCGGCGCGGTAGATGCGGCCCAAGACACGCTGGAGCTGGCGAACGCCGGCCTCACGGGTCCAGCCGTTGATGATCTCGTCGATCGCCTCGGGGGTGATCTCGACGTCTCCCGGCAAGAGCCCGGCGTTCTGGGCGAGGCGGTCCAGGAGGTGGCCTGTGGTGATCGTCTTCTTCTCCAACGCCGTGTAGCCCGCGATCTCGATCACCTCAAGACGATCCTGGAGCGGCCCCCGGATCGGGCTGAGATCGTTCGCCGTGGCGATAAACAGGGCCTTGGAGAGATCGAAGGGCACCTCCAGGTAATGATCGGTGAAGGCGTGGTTCTGCTCAGGATCGAGGATCTCCAGAAGCGCCGCCGAAGGATCGCCGCGGTAGTCGGCGCCGACCTTGTCCAGCTCATCGAGGAGGATCACGGGATCGGCGGTGCCCGCGCGGCGGATGCCCTCCATCAAACGCCCCGGGCGGGCGCCGATGTAGGTGCGGCGGTGGCCACGAAGCTCGGCCTCATCCCGCACGCCGCCCAACGCCACACGGACGAGCTTGCGCCCCGTGGCGTCGGCGATGGCCTGGGCGATGGACGTCTTGCCGACGCCCGGGGGGCCCACGAGCAGGAGCACGTCGGCGCGGCCCGTGCCCGAGAGCTTCCGCACGGCGAGGTGCTCGACGACCTGGCGTTTGATGTCGTCCAAGCCGTGGTGGCTGCGGGCCAGGGCCTCTTCCAGGGCGCCGAGATCGACGTCTACGGCGGTGGTCTTGCCCCAGGGCATGTCCGCGATCCACTCCAGCCAGTCCGTCGCGACGTTCCGCTCGGGCGAGCTGGCGCCCAGGCGCTCCAGACGGCGCAGCTCACGGTCGACCGTCTCACGCACCTCATCGGGCAAGGCGGCCGCGGCGAGGCGGGCCTTGATGCGAGACAGATCTTCGTCTTTGTCTTCGCCGAGCTCCTCTTTGATCGCCTGGAGCTGGCGGCGCAGGATGACGTCGCGCTGCTGTTCGCGGGCGTCGGTCTCCAGACGGTCCTTGATGCTCTTCTGGGCGGAGATGACCTCTTTCACCCGGATGAGCTGGGTGAGGGTGCGCTCGACACGCACCACGGGGTCGGCGGTCTGGAGCAGCTCACGGCGCCACTCTTCAGGGGCCTCGATCAGCGAGGCGACGGCGTCCGCGAGGCGCCCGGGCTCGCCAGCCAAGGCGAGGATCGGCGCGGCGCGCTCTTGGCCGCCGAGCAGCTCCGCCGTCTCTTTGACGGCCTCGATGAGCGTGCGGGTGAGGCCCTCGTGGTGGGGCGAGCCCTCCCACATCTCCACCACACGCTCAAACGTCGCCTCGAGGTGGGGGCGGGTAGAAGGAAATCCCGTGAGGCGCACACGCGCGATACCCTGCACAATCACACGCCCGGCGTCTGGGCGCTCAACGACCCGGGCGAGGGTGGCGATGGGCAGCAGATCCGAGGGCAGGGGCTCGGCGACGGGGTCGCGCTGCACGGCGATGAGCACATAGCCGCCGTGAGACGCGTCGAGGGCGCTGCGGGAGAGGCTGCGCGCCACCCCGAAGGCGCTGACCCCCGCAGGAAGGAGCACACCACGCCGCAGCGCGAGCACGGGGAGGCTGCGGGGGAGGGGCTCAGGGAGGTCGAAGCGCAGAGTGCTGTCCGCCATTTGTGGCTCCACGACGCGCAGAGCGCGCGTCTCATGTTCGTAGTGAACGAGCGTGAACAGTCGTCGTTGTTTGATCTCCTCAAGGGGAGGAGACCGGCGGGCCCCAGCGTCTCATCTCGTCTCGCTGTCGGCCTCGCCACGATGAGCTACGCACCCACGCTCGGGGCGGCAAGAGAAAAAGTTGACCCCTCAACGTAACCGGGCCAAACCCTCAGTTCGGATCGACGTCCACCGGAGCCTGCGCTGGATCAGCGCCTTGAGGCGCGAGGGCGTGGCGGCGACGGGTCAAGCGCGCCACGATCGGCGTGAGCGCGAGGGTGGCCACGGCGCGGGCGGGCTTGGTGAGCAAGGTGAAGCCATACGCGGCGGCGAGGGTGCTGGCGCTGCCCGCGGTGGTCTCAACCTGAAAGCCGAGCTTGATCGCCGAATAAGACGCGGCGATCGTGCCGATGAACAAGGTCATCCACACGCCCAAGGCCACCGCGCCGTACTCTTCAGTGAGCGCCTGCACGCGGGTGGAGAGAGCGGCGAGGCGAGTGCGGAGGGAGGGGGCGTCCTGGCTCATGGACGCCCTCTATCCCAACCTTCACCCGCTTGCCTACGATTCGCCCGGGTCAGGGGCTCGGGCAGCGGGCGCGGAGGTCGGCGACGGAGTCTCCGCCGCCCGCGGCCTCCAGCTCGGCGAGGTAGGTCTGGGCGGCGCTGCAGCCCTCGACCAAGGCGCTGAGCTGGGCGGCGCGCTGGAGCGCCCAGGGACGCCGCGCCTCCTGCTTCGTGCCGAGGTAAGCCCGGGCCTCTTCCAAGGCTTGGGGCCAGCTCGCCGAGGAGGTGAAGACCTCCAGGCGCACGGCGTGCAGCTCAGCCCGGGTGCCAGCGCTCAGGTCCGCGGCGGCGAGGCCCGCGGCGGTGGCCTGGAGCGTCTGGTCCGCCGAGGCCGAGGCGGCCTGCAGCGCGCGGGCCCGGCCAAGATGCCCCGCCGCGGTGGTGGGCAGGCAGGTGTGGGGATCGTCACCTTCGGCGATCTCGACGGCGCTGCCGTCCTGACAGGTGACGCTGACCTTGCCGCGCTTCACCCGAACCTCGGTGCCGAGGGCCGAGCGCTCCACGTCGAAGATCGTGCCCAGCACACGCACATCGGCCTCGGGGGTGTGCACGAGGAGATCGATGCCTTGCCCGGGGGTGACGGAGAAGGTGGCGACGCCGCTCTCCCAGTCGATGCGGGGCGCTTGGGAGGTGCCGCTGGCCTGGCCGACGCCGCTGTACTCGACGGCGACGTGCTCGCCGAGGGTCGCGGTCAGCGCCGTGGCCTCGCCGCTCACGCTCATCGCCAGAGAGACCGGGGTGGGGTCGGGGGCGCGCAGGGCGATGAAGGCCGCGATGGCCGCCCCGGCGAGGCCGAGGCTGAGCGCGGGCCAAGGAATCGCCCAGGCGCTCGGCTTGGGCGCGCGGGCCTGGCGGATCAGGCGGTCATATCGAGCCCGCTCCTCCTCGTGGAAGGTGGTCTCGCGGGCAAAAGTCTTCAGGGGGTGCTCGTGGTCCATTGGAGTCCTCCGTACGCGTCGTCGCTCGGCTCGGGGGGTGCAGCGAGGTCCGGGCTTACGCGCTTGGCCTCTCGGATGA
>JAKLKE010000170.1 GCA_023150775.1 Myxococcota bacterium | reverse complement strand
TCGCGGGCGCTACGTGGAGAGCGCGCGGACACGTTGAGATCGTGAAGGCGATGATTCGTGGCGACATCAGCGCCCCTGGCTTCGCGTATCCTCCCGACGCCGCGCGCCGATTGATGGCCCACATGCTCGAGTCCTGCGGCGACACGCCTGGGCTTCATGTCTTCGTGACCCATGACTCCGTGCTGAGCGCGACCCTCGCGCACACCCTGATGCTCCCCCACGACGAGCCAGACTGGCCAGTCTACCTAGAGGCGATGTGGGTCTGGCGGCACGAAGACGGGTGGTGGGCCGCCTACCGAGACACCTACCGCCCCCTCACCCCAGCTCATACAAGTTGATCGACCGGCTGCCCTGAATCGGGATGCGCCCGATGAGCTGCACGCCGCGGGTGAGCTGGCGTTTGGCGACCTCGGTGAGGATGACCCGGCCGCGGTGGGCGCTGAGGTTCATCATCCAGCGGGCGAGGTAGAACGGCCCGGCGAGCTCCCAGCCCTCGGCGGGGCGGCGGGTGTCGGGCAACACACGCGCCACGCCGGGGGCGATGCCCGCGGAGAGGCGGTACCCGGCGCGGGTGGTGAGCTGCTGTAAGGTCTGGGCCACCCGGACGGCCCGGGCCACGGAGTCGCGGAGGCCCCCTTTGGCCACCCACACCACCAACATCGACGCCTCGCCCTGCTCCCAGAGCTCACCGCCTTGCTCTTGCACAAAGTTCGCCCACTCTTGGCCGAGCTGCGCCATGGTCACCCGGGGCGCGGCGATGCCTCGGGGCGGAGGTGTGGCCTCGATGGACAGCACGACCACCGCCGAGGGCGGCACCGACCGGGCCGGGGCGCCCGCCGTGGCCGTCGCCGTGGACGAGGCCGGAGACGAGGGCGCGCCTTCACCCTCCCGGGGCGCGTTCGCCGCGTCGATGACCTCCTTGAGGTACTCCGCCACGTCGTTGTTGCTGGCGCGCAGCCCGCCGCCCACGACCACCTGGCCCAAGGCCTCCAGCATCTTGCCCGCGTCCGCGAAGCGGTGCTCGGGGTGCCGGGCGAGGGCCTTGAGCAGGAAGTCTTCCATCGCCTCGGAGAGCTCGGGGCGGAAGGTGCGCGGAGAGGGCACCTCGGCGCGTTTGACCCGGCCCAAGGTCTCGTCGCGGTTCTTGCCCTTGAACAGGCGACGGCCGGTGAGCAGCTCATAGAGCACGATGCCCAGCGCGAACAGATCCGAGCGACCGTCTAAGGGTTTGCCCTCCACCTGCTCCGGCGACATGTACGCGTACTTGCCGCGGATCACCTCTTGTTGGCCCTCGGCCTGGAACGAGGCCCGGGAGATGCCAAAGTCGGTGATCTTGACCTCACCCGCGAAGCTGATCAGCACGTTCTGGGGCGAGATGTCGCAGTGCACGATGTTGAGCGGGTTGCCGTCGTCATCGGAGCGCTCATGCGCGAACTGCAAGGCCTTGAGGCACTCGGCGATGATGAAGCAGGCGAGGTGCACCGGGAACGGGCCGATCTTACGCGCCCGGCTCACCAACCTCGCGAGATCGAGGCCATGAACGTACTCCATGGCCATGTAGTAGGCGCCCTCAACCTCCCCCAGCTCAAAGACCTGGACGATGTTGACGTGGATGAGCGACACGGCGATGCGCGCCTCATCGACGAACAGGCCGACAAACTCGGGGTTCTTGCCCAGCTCGGGCAAGATGCGCTTGATGACGAGGATCTTCTCGAAGCCCGCCATGCCATACGACCGGGCCCGAAACACCTCGGCCATGCCGCCCGTAGCGATCTTCTCTAGGAGGTGGTACTTGCCGAACTGTCCTGGCTCCGCCACGCGCCCGCTCCTAGTGAGTCGGCCCCCGCGCTGGGGGCCCCGACCCCGTATCCTAACCCAGACGGAGCGCGGATGAGCGCCCTTGACGACCTGGTGAGCCTCGTCGCCACCCTACGCGGCGTGAACGGCTGCCCCTGGGACCGCGCCCAGACCCCCGCCACGATGCGCCCCTATCTTCTGGAGGAGGCCTACGAGGTCGTCGAGGCCATCGACGGCGGTGAGTCGGGCGCCCTGCAGGCCGAGCTTGGAGATCTGCTGTTTCAGATCGTGCTGATCGCCCAGATGGCGCAGGAGGCGGGGCGATTCTCGATTCAGGACGTCGCCCGGGGCATCCACGAGAAGATGGTGCGGCGCCACCCCCACGTCTTTGTGCCGGGCCACGTCGAGGCGGAGCCGGGCTCGGTCTCGGCCTGGGAGGCGCGTAAAGCCACGGAGCGACCGGCGGGGAGCTCGGCCTTGGACGGGGTGCCAAACGCCCTGCCCGCGCTGATCCGCGCGCATCGTGTAGGCGAGAAGGCCGCCCGGGTGGGCTTTGACTGGCCCGACGCCGGGGGTGTGCGGGAGAAGGTGGACGAGGAGCTTCGTGAGCTCGACGAGGCCTTGGCCGGGGGTGACCCGGCGGAGATCGTGGATGAGTACGGCGACGCCTTGTTGGCGCTGGCGAACCTGGGCCGGGCCCTGGGCCTCTCCCCAGAGGACGCCCTGCGCGGCGCCTCCGCCAAGTTTGAGGGCCGGTTTCGCCTGATGGAGGCCCTCGCCTCGGCGCGCGGCGCGCCCTTGCAGACCCTCGGCGCTGACGCCCTCGACGCCTTGTGGCGGGAGGCCAAGGCCCTGAGCGCCACGACGCCCCAAAAAGGAGCCTAAACCATGTGGAAGCTCTTCTTGGTGTTCACCCTCATCCCCGCCGTGGAGATGATCCTCCTGCTCAAGCTCGCCGAGATCATGGGCGCCTGGGAGACGGTGGGGCTCATCTTGGTGACCGGGCTCGTGGGCGCGACCCTCGCCAAACGGGAGGGCCTCACGGTGCTGCGCCAGCTCGCCGCCGAGGCCAGCCAGGGTTTGCCCCCGGCGGATCGGCTGGTGGAGGGGCTCATGGTGCTCATCGGCGGGGTGCTGCTCATCACGCCGGGGGTGCTCACCGACCTCACGGGCTTCTTGCTGATCTTCCCCCTCAGCCGCAGGCCCCTGGCGCCGATCATCAAGCGCCTCGTCGTCTCGCGGATCCTCGGCGGGGTGAGCGCGGGCGCCCAAGGCGGCGGCTTCAGCTTTCGGATGGGCGGTGTGCCCCCTGGCCCCGCCCCACGAGGACAAGCCGCCGAGCCCCAGCGGCCGCCTCTGGGCCCCTTTGACCACCCGACGGTTTAGCCTTCATTAGACCAGTGGTCTACCGTCTGGAGCGGTGTTGTGGAGGCCTCGTCGGGCCTACCAATACTTCTCGACGGTGATGTGGCCCGGCTCCCGTTTGCGGTTCTTGCGCATCCCGCGCTCGCCGAGGAGCGCCTGCATGTCGATGAGCATGTCGGGGTTGCCGCAGAGCATCACCTGGGCCGTCTCGGGGGTGAGCGTGGCCTGGGCGGCCTCCTCCAGGCTGCCATCGGTGAAGGCCTGGGTGATGCGGCAGAACAACACGCCGTCCGCCGCGGCGCGGGTGGCGAGGTTCACCTGGCGAATCTTGCCCGGTCTGGCCGCGGCCAAGGCGTTGAGCTCCTCGACGTAACAGAGCTGCTCGGGCTGGCGCACACACTGCACGACGACCACCCGGTCAAAACGCTCAAACGGCTCGCCCTGGCGCAACATCGAGACGAAGGGCGCGAGGCCGGTGCCCGTGGAGATGAACCACAAGGTCTCGGCGTCAGGGACCATGCCCAAGGTGAACACGCCGCCCGCGCGGGGGTGAACCTTGAGCTCGGCGCCGAGCGGGAGGTCAAACAGCCTCGGCGTGAGCGCGCCGCCGTCGACGCGCACGATGAAGAACTCCAGGGGCTCGCCGGGGGCGGAGGCCACGGAGTACGGGCGGCTCAGCGGCTCTCGCTCGCCGAGGTCTACCCCGAGGCGCAGAAACTGCCCCGCGCGAAACTCCGGCGTCTCGCCGTCGAGGTGGAAGGTCGCCAATCCTTCGGCCCAGTCACGCCTCGTCCGGAGGCGGAAACACTGCCATGGGTCGGACATGCCCAAAGCGTACATCAAATCGGGAAAAAGTCACGACCCCCGTGGATGATGTGCGGCGTGAATCGCCTGGAGCCGCGCCCGGGCGACGTGGGTGTAGATCTCGGTGGTGGAGATGTTCGCGTGGCCCAGCATGAGCTGCACGGCGCGAAGGTCTGCGCCATGCTCAACGAGGTGGGTGGCGAAGGAGTGGCGCAGCTTGTGGGGAGAGACCGCCTGGGGCAGGCCCGCCGCCCGGGCGTAGACCTTCACCCGGCTCCAGAACGCCGCCCGGGTCAAGGTGCCGCCCCGGGGAGAGAGGAACACCCAGGGCTCAAGGCCTTGGGGATCCTGCGCGGCGCGGGCGCCGACGAGGTAGGCCCGGATCAACGACGCCGCGCGCTCCCCCAACGGCACGAGGCGCTCCTTGTCCCCTTTGCCTCGGATGAGCACCACGCCCTCGTTGATGCGGAGGCCCTCACGCCGTAAGCCCACGAGCTCGCTCACCCGGAGGCCGGCGCTGTACATCGTCTCTAGCATCGCCAGATCCCGCTGGCCGATGGGTGTGCGGGGGTCGGGGGCGCTCAGCAGCTTATCGATCTGGCCCTCGTTGAGCACGCCGGGCAGCTTGCGGCCAGGTTTGGCGCCCTCGACGAGCAAGGCCGGGTCGGCGGTGATGTGGCGCTCCTCGACCAAAAACTTGAAGAGCTGGCGGTAGCTCACCCGATGCCGGGCCGCGCTGCGTAGGCCGCGCCCGGTGTCGAGCAGATGGGCCATGTACTCGGTGAGCAGGGCGCGGGTGACGGCGGAGGGGTCGTCTACGCCGTGATCGTGGAGGAAACGGGCCAGCTCGGCGAGATCGCGGCTGTAGGCGTCGAGGGTGTTTTTGCTCAGGCGCCGCTCGACCCGGCAGAACGCCAGAAACTCGTCGATGCCCTCGTCTAGCGCGCTCACGTCGGCGCCTCGGCCCGGGCGAGCTCTTGCAGGCGATAGAGCGCGGCGAGGGCCTCCCGGGGGCTGAGCTGGTCGGGCTCGATGGCGTGCAGGGCCTCACGCAGCGGGTCGGGGGCGGCGCGCACGGGCTCGACCACCGCGGCGGCGACGCCGGCCTCTTTGGCGACGGCGCCCCCGCCAAACAGGCTGAGCTGGGGGGTCGGCGCCGAGGCCGCGTGGCGCTCCAGCACGACGAGGAGCGACTTCGCCCGCTCGATGACCTCTTTGGGCATGCCCGCGAGGCGCGCGCACTGGATGCCGTAAGACCGAGACGCCCCGCCCTCTTTGAGCCGCCGGAGAAACACGATGCGCTCGCCCCACTCGGAGACGGCGACGCTCACGTTGGCGATGTGGGGGCGGCTCTCGGCCAGCTCCACGAGCTCGTGGTAATGCGTGGCGAACAAGGCCCGGGCGCGGATGCGGTCGTGCAGGGCCTCGGCCACAGACCAGGCGATGGCCAAGCCGTCATAAGTGGAGGTTCCTCGACCGATCTCGTCGAGGATGATGAACGAACGCTCCGTGGCGTGGTGCAAGATGTTCGCCGTCTCCGACATCTCGACCATAAACGTGGACTGCCCCGAGGCGAGGTCGTCCGAGGCGCCGACTCGGGTGAAGATGCGGTCGCAGACGCCCACCCGGGCCTTGTCGGCGGGCACAAACGAGCCCACCTGGGCCATGAGCGTGATGAGGGCCGCCTGGCGCATCACCGTGGATTTTCCCGACATGTTCGGGCCGGTGATGATCAACATCCGGCGGCCCTTCGGCAAGAGCGAGAGGTCGTTCGGCACAAACCGCTCGGCGAGCTCGACCTGCTCCACGACGGGGTGCCGGCCGCCGACGATCTCCAGGTGCAGGCTGTCGTCTACCTCGGGCCGCACATAGCGGGCGTCGGCGGCGACCTCGGCCAAGGCCGCGAAGACGTCCAGCTCAGCGAGCACCCCCGCGAGGGCCTGCAGCGCCGGGACATAGCCCGCCGCCAGCTCCCGCAGGGCCGTGAAGCGCTCGTACTCAAGCTGCTCGCGGCGGGCGTCGGCGTGGGTGACCTTCTCCTCAAACTCCTTGAGCTCCGGGGTGACGTAGCGCTCGGCGTTGGTGAGGGTCTGTTTGCGGATGTAGTCGGCGGGGGCGCGGTGCAGGTTGGCCCGGGAGATCTCGATGAAGTAGCCAAAGACGCGGTTGTAACGGATCTTGAGCGAGGTGATGCCCGTGCGTTTTTGTTCGCGCTCCTCCATCTGGGCGATGAGCGCCTTGCCGTCATGGGCGAGGCGGGTCAGCTCGTCAAGCTCAGCGTCCGCGCCGGGGCGGATGAGGCCCCCTTCAGTCATCGAGATCGGCGGGTCGTCCACCAGCCAGCGCGCGACCTCGGCGGCGAGGCCCAACGGAAGCTCCTCGGGCAGGCGCTCGGCGAGGGCGGGGGCCGCGGTCAAGGCGCTGACCAAGCCCGGCAGGGCCTCGACGCTCAGTCGCAGACGCACAAGATCCCGAGCCGTCGAGTTGCCTTGGGCGAGCTTGCCCGCGAGGCGCTCCAGATCGGCGACCCCACGCAGGGCCTCTCGCACCACACGGCGCAGCGGCGCGTCGTCTACAAGGGCCTGAACACGATCTTGGCGGGCACGGATGGCGTGGAGATCGAGGAGGGGGAAGCTCAGCCACTCCCGCAGAAGCCGCCCGCCCATGGCCGTGCGGGTGCGGTCGAGCAGGTGGATGAGCGTGCCTTTGCGCCCGGTGTTGAGCATGGGGCGGAACAGCTCTAAGTTTCGCCGCGTCGCCGCGTCGAGGACCATGTGCTGCTGGGCGCTGTAGGGCCGCACCCGGCTGACGTGGCGGAGGTCTTGCCGGGCGTCTTCAGCGGCGTAGTCCAAGAGCGCCCAGGCCGCGGCGAGGCTGACGCTGTGCTCTTCGCAGCCGAAGCCGCGCAGGTCGGCGACGCCGAAGCGGGCGCAGATCGCGCGGCGGGCGGCCTTGGGCTCAAAGCGTGCGTCATCGCGGGTGTTGATCCGCGCTCCCGCCAAGGCCTCCCGCACGCCGGGGAGCTGGGCCAAGGACTGCGGCAAGACAGCCTCACGGGGCGCGGCGCGGGAGAGCTCCTCCAAGGCCGCCTCCAAGCTCAGCACCTCGGTGACCCGCAGATCCCCGGTCGTGGCGTCCAAGAGCGCGACGCCCAGACGATCTCCGGCCCGGGCCAGGCCCACGAGCCAGCAGGGCTCCGCCGGGGGCAGGTCGTCGATGTCGAGGCCGAGGCCCGGGGTGATCACCCGGGTGACCTCACGGCGCACGATGCCTTTGGCCTCGCGGGGGTCCTCGACCTGATCGGCGACGGCGACCTTGTGCCCGCGGCTCACCAGCTCGCGGATGTAGCCCGCGGCGGCGTGGTGGGGCACCCCGGCCATAGGCACGGGGTTGGGGTCGTCTTTGTTGCGGGAGGTGAGCGTCAGGCCGAGCTGCTCCGAGACGAGGCGGGCGTCGTCGAAGAACAGCTCGTAGAAGTCACCCATCCGGAAGAACAGCAGCGCGTCGGGGTGCTTGACCTTGAGCTCGCTGTACTGGCGGAACATCGGGGTGTCCGCGTTCATGGCGTGCCTCGCGGGGCCTTAAACGGCGTTGGGAGCGCGCGTCATGCGGGCGGCGAAGTGGGCGTCCTCATCTTCAGGGGGCACGAAGCTCAAGCTTCGGTCGAGGCTCCACTCGGGGGCGCTCTGCAAGAAGGCGCGCACGACGGCCTCGCCCTCTTCAGGCTCCGGCGAGCAGACCGCGTAGACCAAGACCCCGCCGGGCTTCACCCGGGCGGCGACGTTCTTGAGGATCACCCGCTGGTGCAACGACATCGCGGCGGGATCCCCCGCGCCGCGGGACCAGCGCACCTCGGGGTGGCGGCGCATGGTGCCCAGGCCCGTGCAGGGCGCGTCGACGAGCGCGGCGTCGAAGGTCTCGGTGACGCCGGGGTCGGCGGCCTGCCAGTCCACCCGGCGAGACTCGGCGGAGAGGCCGACACGACCGAGGCTCTCGGCCATGCGCGCGAGGCGGTTCACCTTCTTGTCCGTCGCGAGGACCTCGGCCCCAGACGCGAGCAGGCGTAAGGTCTTGCCGCCCGGCGCGGCGCAGGCGTCGAGCACCCGCTGGCCCGGCGCGGCGCCGACCAGATCGGCGATGGCGGCGGCGGCGGGGTCCATCACCCAGAACTTGCCTTCAGCGAAGCCGGGCAAGCTCTCGACCTTGCCAAAGGGCGGGTTGATCCACAGGGCCCCGGGCACCTCCAGCCCCCCGGCGAGGGCGGGGCGCACGGTGAGGCCTTCAGCGGTGAGCAGGGCGGCGAAGGCCTCCGTGTCGCCGTCTTTGGCGATGACGCCGATGGGCGGCGGCTCGGACTCCCGCAGACACCAGGCGCCGAGGGCCTCATCGCCGATTCGCGCGCGCCAACGCGCCGCCCACCAGGCCGGGTGGTTGACCCACAGCGGGAGCTCCTCGACGGGGGCCGACACCCGGCGCAGGAGCGCGTTCACGAAGCCCGAGGCGTGGGGGGTGCCCAAGGCGCGACAGAGCTCGACGGCCTCACCGACGGCGGCGTGGTCAGGCGTGCGCGAGAAGAGCCGCTCAAAGGCGCCGACTCGTAAGGCCACGAGCACCGGCGCGTCGAGTCGCTGCAGGGGGCGGTCGGAGACCGCGGCCAAGGCGAGGTCCACGACGCCGCGGCGACGACAGACCCCATACGCGAGGTGGTTCGCCAAGGGGCGCTCCTCAACCCCGCCCGCCTCCAGGGCCTCATCCAGGTGTCCGCCACGCTCGGCGTCTAACAGCGCACGCCCAGCGGTCAGGCGGCCCGGGCTCAGCCGGGGCTCAGGGCGTCGGGGCATCATCCCTCGATAGCTCGATGTGTTCGGTCAGCTCAGCGTCGATGAGCCGGGCCAAGGCCAGCTCACCTTGGTGGCCCCGGGCGCGGTAGCCGTTCACGAAGGCCGTGGGCGCGGCGCGAACGCCCAAAGAAGCGGCGAGCTTCAGCGTCTCGGCGACCTGGGCACGATCCGCGTCGTTTACGCCGGTGAGCGTGAGGCGTTTGGCCGCGACCTCCGCGCTCTCGCCGAGCACGCAGCGGGCCTGGGCGAAGCTCGGGAAGGCGCCGAGGCGCGCGGCGACGGCGCCGTAGAGCGCGTCTACGTCGTCGGCCGCCTTGGGCAAGACGGTGTAGGTGACGCCGAGGCCCCCATCGGAGCGCTCGGAGAGCGTCTGCCAGCGTGTCATCGCCTCGGCGCAGATCGTCGGGTCGTTGAGGTCGAGGAACACGAGGGCGCGCACCGGCGCCTCTGGTGAGCCGACCATGGGCGGGCCAGGCGTCGGGACCGGGAGCCAGGCGTCAGGCAGCTCAACCCGAAGCTGGATGCGGTCGACGGGCCAGCCCAAGGCCGCGAGGCCGACGGCGCGCTCAGCGACGGGCGCCGCGATCGGACACTGACCACCACGAAGGCACTCGGCGAGGCTCAGTCCCTCCTGCTGGCAGGGCTCACAGGGGCCGGTGCTGAGGTTCAACACGCCGAGGGCGACGAGCTGGGCCTCGGGCGGCAGCTCGGCGAGGCCCTTGACCGGCAGATCCGCGGCGCTGTACTCCGTCGGCGTGAGCGGGAGGCGCCCGTCAGGTCGGGCGAGCTCGGGGATCTTCTGCACCGCGAGCTTGGGCGCGGTGGACTGGCTGGTCTTCGTCGAGACCACCCGCAGGGTCGGCTCTGAGGAGCCGCAGGCCGCGAGGCTGAGCGCGGCGACCAACAACCCCCCCGTGGTGAGACGACCCGGGCCGAACGTAGTGCCCAAAGCTCAGGCTCCCCACGCGCCGGGGCCGTCGCGTCGGCCGCCGAGGGCCAGCTCACGCTCCAGGCTGCGCACCTTCCGGCCGTTTGAGAGGCTCTGGAGGCCGCCCAAGGAGAGCCCGACGACCAACCCCAGCGCCAACGAGCCCAACATCAGGGTCGCGACGGGGATCGGGCCGCTGAACGTCCAGGCGCCGAAGTAGAGGTTTAAGGAGAGGATCGCCGTCTGGGCCTGGTTCTGCGCCCAGAACAAGGCCGAGACGCCGACGGTGATCACGAGCAGAAGGCCAAGCACGATGTTCTTTGGGGTCATCACCAGAGCCTCCGGTCTCACGCACGCCGCGAGCGACACGATCCATAAGCGATGGGGGGCGCCCAGGTCAAATGGACGCCCCCCATCAGGCCCTCAGAGGAGGGAGACGATCACTCGTCGTTGCGAGACATGTTGCGGGCGATGTCGCCCATGATGTCGCCGAGGCGAGCGGTCGAGGAGCTCGGCTGGCGGGTGTAGGCCTGGCCACCCTGGCGGTTGTCGTCGCTGCCACCCTCTTCGGCCGCCTTCTCGCTGAGCGAGATCTTGCGGTCGCGGGGGTCGATGGCGAGGATGATCGCCTGGATCTTGGTGCCTTCCTTGTACTGCTCGCCCCACTCACCGGCGCTGTTGTTCAGCTCGGAGACGTGAACGAGGCCCTCGACGCCGTCCTCCAGCTCAACGAACACGCCGAAGTCAGCCTTGTGGACGACGGTGCCCTCGATGACCTGGCCGAGGAAGTAGCGGCCCTGAACGGACAGCCAAGGATCCTCGGAGAGCTGCTTCATGCCCAAGGAGAAGCGCTCGTTGTGCTTGTCGATGTTGAGCACGCGGGCCTCGACATCGTCGCCCTTCTTGTACTTCTCGCCGGGGTGGCGGATGCGCTGGCCCCAGGAGAGGTCGCTGATGTGCACGAGGCCGTCGATGCCGTCCTCGATGCCCACGAAGATGCCGAAGTCGGTGATGTTCCGCACCTTGCCGTTCACGATGGTGCCGACGGGGTACAGCTCCTCAACGCGGTCCCAGGGGTTCTCCTCAAGCTGACGCATTCCGAGGGAGATGCGCTTGTTCTCCATGTCGATGCCAAGGACCTTGGCCTCGACGATGTCGCCGATGTTGACGAGCTTGGAGGGGTGCTTGATGCGCTTGTTCCAGGTCATCTCGGAGATGTGGACCAAGCCCTCGATGCCGTCCTCGAGCTCGACGAAGGCGCCGTAGTCGGGGATGCTGACCACCTTGCCGCGGACGATGGCGCCCACGGGGTACTTGTAGTCGGCCTCCTCCCAGGGGTCGGGGCGGATCTGCTTGTAGCCCAAGGAGACGCGCTGGCTGTCGGGGTCGAACTTGAGGACCTTGACCTCGATGCTCTGGCTGACCTCGAACATCTCCGAGGGGTGCTGGATGCGCCCGTAGGACATGTCCGTGATGTGCAAGAGGCCGTCGATGCCGCCGAGATCGACGAAGGCGCCGTAGTCGGTGATGTTCTTGATGACGCCGGTCATGATGACGCCGGGCTTCAGCGTCTCGATGGTCTTCCTGCGCTTGGCCTCACGATCCTTCTCAAGCAGAACGCGGCGGGACAGGACGATGTTGCCGCGCTTCTTGTTGAACTTGATGATCTTGAAGTCGTAGGTCTCGCCGATGAGCTTGTCGAGGTTCTTCACCGGGCGCAGGTCGACCTGGGAGCCGGGCAAGAACGCCTTGACGCCGATGTAGACGGACAGGCCGCCCTTGACGCGGGCGACGATGTTGCCGGTGACGGTGGCGTCGGCCTCAACGGCCTTGGCGACCTCGTCCCAGGCCTTCATCTGGTCGGCCTTCTCTTTGGAGAGGCGGAGCTCGCCGTTCTCTTCATCCA
>JAKLKE010000016.1 GCA_023150775.1 Myxococcota bacterium | reverse complement strand
GGACTCCGGGTTTTACGCCAGATCACACGGCAACACGCATAGCGCAAGGCCGATCAACGGGGGCGAGCAACGCTGTAGCCGCTCTGTCCGTCGGCATAAAACCAGCCGTCTTCACCCAGGGGGAGCTCGGGGCCGGTGCAGACGCCCCGCGCGGCCTCCCGCTCAAAAAAACACAGATGAAGGCCCAGCTCGTCCCCCAGGGCGTCGAGGGCGGCGGGGAAGGCCGGATCCTCTGTGTCGGGTAAGGTGGTGGCGAGGCGCTCCACCCCGGCGCGCAGAGGCGCGGGCACCTCTACCCGCTCCGGGGCTAGAAGCCGCGCCACCCCAAACGCGGCTAGGCCCGAGGCCGCGCCCACGAGCAGCAGGTGAACAAACACGAGGTGGGCGAGGCGGCGGGGCATCAGGGGTCGTCGGTGGGCGTGAAGCTGTAGCCGACGCCACGAATGGTGCGGATCCACCGGGGCTCCTTGGGGTTGTCCTCAATGGCGGCGCGCACCCGCGAGATCGTCACGTCTACGCTGCGGTCGAAGCTGTCCTCCTCGACGCCGAGCTCCTCCAAGAGCTGATCGCGGCTGAGCACCCGGCCCGGCTTCCGGGCGAGGGCGATCACGAGGTCGAGCTGGTGGCTGGTGAGGCGGCGGGGGGCGCCGTCCACACGCAGCTCCCGGGCGTCGAGATCGAGGGTGATCCGGCCGAAACGCCACAGGGTCGGGCTTGGGGTCGGGCTCGGCGGCGGCGCGGCGGCGGGCAGACGACGGCGCAGGATGGCCCGCACCCGCGCCTCTAGCTCTCGGGGGTTGAAGGGCTTGGGCAGGTAATCATCGGCGCCTAGCTCAAGGCCGATGATGCGGTCCAGCTCGTCCCCTCGGGCGGTGAGCATGAGGATCGGGAGGTCGGAGACGGCGCGGATGGCGCGGCAGATCGAGAGGCCGTCGCCGTCGGGGAGCGTGAGGTCGAGGAGCAGAGCGTCGTAGCCGCCGTGAAGCGCGGCGGGCAGGCCCGTGGCGGCGTCGGCGCGGTGCTCCACGACGAAGCCGCGGGGGGTGAGCGTCGCCACGAGCAGCGCGGCGAGGCGCTGATCGTCATCGACGAGGAGCAGGCGGGGGTTGGGCATCAGCCCGAGAGCCTGCATGGTCCTGGCCTCCGCGTCAACGCTGGCGCTGATCCCACTCGCCGCGCAGGCCGTCCCGCTGGGCGGGGGTGAGGATCGCCGCCGCCCGCGCCAGCCAGTCGAAGCCCTTGGCCGTGGCGCGATCGGCGAGGTCCATCCCGTCGAGGCGGACCTCCTCCAAGGCCGCGCGCTCCACCTGGGGGGCGCTGAGCGCGTCGGCGAGCTGGCCCTTGAGCGCCTTGGACTCCTGCTTAAACCCGAAGGCCACGGGCGCGGCCTCATCGAGCACGGCGTCGAGCTGGGCGCGCTGGGCGTCGGTGGCGTCGATCTCATCGTAGAACCACGAGGCGCCCCACTCCGCGCGCTCCCGCAGGTCATGGGCGCTCTGGGCGCTCTGGTGGCAGCCGCGCTCCCCGCCCCAGCCGCCGCCGGCGAAGGCCCGAGGCAAGAAGAACGCCCCGGCGCCGACGGCGGAGAGCAACAAGAACAGACGGAACAGTCGGCGGCCCCGGCGCCCGCCCTTGGCGCCCTTCGCGCAGCGCCCGCCAGAGGCGGAGGGGGTCGAGGAGGAGGGGGTCTCTGGGGTCTCGGTGGACATGAGCGGCTCCGGTGTGGGCGCGGGGGTTGGTGTCCGCGCCTCGCTCCATCAAGCTGGGGCCGGAGGGTTGCTGGCGTCTTGCGGGATTGTGTCTGGGGTGTTTCTGGGGGCTGAGCGAGATAAGCCCCTCCCGCGCTCGTCCTCTGGAGGCTCTCAAGACCACTCCCCGCACCTTCGGCTCAACCCCTTCGCCCGATCGCCCCAAGTTCCCCGAGCACAGCGGGTGGGACGGCCTCTTCGCCTCGCTGAACGTGTTCAGTGAAGTCTTCTTGTCGGACTGGGTTCCGCCCGAGCAGGCCCCACGGGCGGTGTCCTGGGCGTCTGCGGAGCCCACACGGCGCCTGCTCGTCGCCAGGCGTCCCCTCCGCCCGTTATGCTCCCCACCCCAGGAGCCCCCCATGGCCGAGCCGTTCAAAGAGTGGTTCAACCCGTCCGTCGTCGCCGCCCTCGGCGAGCGCCAGCGGCAGGTCGATCCGACCTTCCCCCTCGACCGTTTTGTGCGTGAGGCCACAGAAGGCCTCGCCGCCTTCGAGCTCAAGGGCCGGGTGACCCACATCGCCGAGGCCCTGCGCCGCGCCTTGCCCGCCGAGTGGCCGGCGGCCGTAGACCGCCTGCTCGCCGCGGCGCCCCCTCCCATCGACGGTGAGGAGGCCGTGGGCCAGCATGTGGCGATGTGGCCCCTGCTCCATGTGGTCGAGGTCCACGGCCTCGGCGACCCGGCGCGGTCCTTGTTGGCCTTGGGGGAGCTGACCCGGCGCTTCTCCGCCGAGTTCGCCGTGCGGCCATTCCTGCACCACCACCCCGAGCTGGCCTGGGCGTCGATGCACCGCTGGGCGGTCTCCGACGACGTTCACCAGCGCCGCCTCGCCTCTGAGGGCGCCCGACCCCGCCTGCCCTGGGGCGGCCGTGTCCCGGCCTTGATCACCGACCCCGGCCCCGGCCTCGCCGTCTTGGAGCGGCTCAAGGATGATCCGGCGCTCTACGTTCGAAAGAGCGTCGCCAACCACCTCAACGACGTCACGAAGGACCACCCCGAGCGCGCCTTGTCTGTGGCCCGGACCTGGCTTGACGGCGCCTCTGAAGATCGCCGCTGGGTGGTGCGCCACGCGCTAAGAATGCTCGTCAAACAAGGCCAGCCCGAGGCCTTGGCGCTCTTGGGCTTTGAGGCGCCCAAGGTGCGGCTCACGGCCCTGAGCCTGAGCCACGCCGAGGCCTGGATCGGCGACACCCTCACGCTCAGCGCCACCTTGGAGGGCGACGTCTCCCAGCCCTTGGTGATCGACTACGCGCTCCAGACGCCGGGAGCCCGGCCCGAGCGCCCCTCAGAGAAGGTGTTCAAGGGCCTCACCGCGACGATCACCCCCGGCGAGCCCTTGGCGCTGCGCCTCAACCACAAGCTCCGTGAGGTCACCACCCGCACCCTGCGCCCCGGCCCGGCCCGGCTGAGCCTCTTGGTGAGCGGCGAGCGGGTCGGCGGCGTGGACTTTGTGCTGCGGGAGCCGGGCTAACGCCCCGGGGCTTTGCGGTTATGATGACTTTAGCGCTCGTCCGCGCTGAGGTTGTTCTCCCGCCGAGGAATAGGATGCAGCCCATGAAGAGCGAGCTCGAATTACAGTTAGAATCGCTCACATGGCCGATTTATTTGAGGCTCCCCGAGCGTGAGGGGATCGCGCTGTGGGGCTCCGTTGAGGGTGGCGCAGAGCATCTGAGCAATGACGGGCGACACATCCTGCTGGTGAAGAGGCCCGCCGCTTTGGGCGCGCTGCGCGGGCGTGTCTTGTGGCCCGATCCCCAACGACTCGCCTCGACCCTCGCCGAGCTGGAGCGCGACGGGATCGAACAGTTCGAGAGACAGATCGTCGGGTTTGACCTCTGCCGGGGCCTCCTCTGGTCGCTGCGAGAGGTCGCCCGATGGCCACGAGCCGTTCGAGATGAGATGCTCAACGGCCTGAACATGGCCTGGGACATGGCCACCACCCTCGATCACGCCGAGACCCTCGATGAGCTTCGCCCTTACGCCCCGCTCGGGATCCTCGCTGACGCGCTGACCGGCCGCGTCCGGGCCTTTGAGGGCTTGGAAGGCCCCCACTCGTTGCCACCTCCCCACGTCATCGGCGAAGGGTACGCGCGGCTGGTTGGGCGGATCCAGCAATGGGTGCGGGTGATTGAATGAGCAGGATTGACCATTCAGGCGACACGCCCCTCCACCAAGCCTGCGAGCTCGGCCAAACCCACTCCATCGAGCAGCTCCTGGCGCAGTCCGTGGACCTTGAGGCTGAAGGAGAGGACGGCCTCACCGCGCTGACGCTCGCTGCGCTTTACGGACATCACGACGCCTGCGCCCTGCTCCTCGCGGCTGGTGCGGATCCGGCGCACTACGACGACCACGGCAACACCGCGCTTCATCTCGGGGCGATGCGGGGTCACGGGGAGGTCGTACGTTTGCTCCTCGATCATGCGCCACAGACCGCGCTCATGTTCAACCGCGAAGGGTTACGCCCGGTGGTTCTGGCCGCCATCGAAGGACAGGCCGAGTGTGTCAAGACGCTCATTCAGCGTCTCGGACCTGAGCAAGCCGACGAGGCGCTGCACCAGGCCGCGGCGTTCGGACACGCCGAGGTCGTTGGGCTCCTCCTCACGCTGGGTGTGCCGGTGAACCTTGCAGACCGGTGCGGGCGCAGGGCGCTCCATTGGGCGGCGCAGGAGGCGCGGCTGGAGGTCATCGACCTGTTGTTGAGCGCGGGCGCCGATCCCAACGTGGCGGTGGAGGCGCACGAGGGAGGGCACGACAACACGATCCTGGGGCTCGCCGCCGCTGACGGGCGGGTGGACGTGATCTCCAAGCTGCTCGCGGGCGGGGCCAAGATCGACATGACCGACCGCGACGGCCGCACGGCGCTCCACTTCGCCGCGATCTTCAACCGGCTGGAGGCGGTCTCTGCCTTGCTCGCCGCGGGCGCGTCTCCGGCGGCGCGGGACAAACGTGGCCTGCGACCCCTCGACCACGCGCGAAGGCGGCGGCGGGTGCGGGTGATCCGGCTGCTTGAGGCCGCCGAAGGGGTGGCGACCCCTTGAGCCTCAACGCCCCGGCGGCCTCGGCGCCCCCGGCGGCCTGCCCGTCGTCGACCGCGACTCCTCGTCATCAAACATGCGCGGGTTGTTCGCCATGGTCATCGCCAGCTTGCGGGTGATCACCCGGCGCAGGGCCAGCTCACGCAGGTGGTCCTCCATGGTCTGCATCCCGTCCATCTTGCCGGTCTGCATCACGCTCTGTATCTGGAAGAGCTTGTTCTCGCGGATGAGGTTTCTCACCGCGGCGTTGACGATCATGATCTCGTGAACGGCCACCCGGCCCTTCTCGTTGGCTTTGGGCAGGAGGTTCTGGGTGATGACGGCCATGAGCGCCTCGGACACCATCGTGCGCACCTGGGACTGTTGTTCGTGGGGGAACACGTCGATGATGCGGTTCACGGTCTCGGGGGCGGAGTTTGTGTGCAGTGTGCCGAAGACGAGGTGGCCGGTCTCGGCGGCGGTGAGCGCCAAAGAGATGGTCTCCAGATCGCGCAGCTCGCCGACGAGGATCACGTCGGGGTCTTCACGCAAGGCCGAGCGCAGGGCCGCGGAGAACGAGCGGGTGTGGCTGCCTACCTCTCGCTGGTTGATGATGCACTTGTCGGGATCGTGCACAAACTCGACGGGGTCCTCAACGGTGAGGATGTGCTCGTGGCGGCTCTTGTTGATGTAGTCGATCATGGCGGCCAAGGTCGTGGACTTGCCCGAGCCCGTGGGGCCGGTCACTAGCACGAGGCCCTTTCGCATCTCGGCGATGCGCTTGAAGATCGGCGGCGCGCCCAGCTCATCCAGGGTGCGCACCTTGGACGGGATCTGCCGCATCACCACGCCCACACCCCGGGCGTGGTTAAAGGCGTTCACACGAAAACGCGCGAGTCCCTTGAGCCCGATCGAGAAGTCCACCTCCAGCTCTCTCTCAAACAGCACCTTCTGCTTCTCGGTCATCACCGAGTACGCGAGGCGCTTGGCGTCGTCGGGGCCCAGCGGCGGCAGGTCGAGGCGCACGACCTCACCGTTGATCCGAAGGCAGGGCACCTCCCCGGACGAGAGATGGATATCAGACGCCCCTTGATCGATGGCCTGAACCAGCAGCTCATGGATACGAACGCTCATCGAGCACGACCTCCTGTCGAGCGCAGAGTCTACACCGCCCGGCGCTGAACCTCCGAGACCAAGGCTGACCCAGAATGACGCGACAAGCACAGGATCCCGCCCTGATGGCGGTTCGGGAGCTGCACAACGACGGCGTGATCCTCGTCGTCGAGAAACCTTCAGGCCTGCCCACCCAGGCGCCGCGGGGCGGCGGCGACAACCTCTACGACCGCCTGCGCCGCCGCTACCCCCGCCTCGCCCTGCACCACCGCCTCGACACCCCGGCCTCGGGGCTTGTGCTCTTCACCCTGGACCCTCGGGCCAACGCAGCCATCGCCCGGGGCTTCCGCGAGCACCTCATCCAGCGCCGGTACTGGGCCTGCGTCGTCGGGGAGCCCCCGGCGGAGGGCCGCTGGGAGAGCGACGTAGACGGCCTCCCCGCGCTCACCCACCTTCGTCTGCTGAGCCAAGGTGACGGCCTCGCCGCCATCGAGCTGAGCCTCCAGACCGGCCGCACCCACCAGATCCGGACCCAGGCCGCCGAGGCTGGGCTGCCGCTCTTGGGGGATCACCGCCACGGCGGCGCCGCCGGGGGCCTCTGGCCGCGCCTCGCGCTGCACGCCTGGAGCCTCAGCCTCGATCACCCCAAGACCGGCCGCCCCCTGCGTCTCGTCTGCCCCCTGCCTGAAGACCTCGCCGCCTTGGCCGCCCGCGCCGGGAGCGCCCTGGGCCCAAGCTGAGCCCAAGCTGAGCCCCGCCTGACCGCGAATCGTCGCCGACGACCCCGGCCCCGACGCGCTACAAAGAGGCCATGACCCTCAGCCGCCGCTCCTTCGGGCGCTCCGCCGCCGCCCTCCTCGCGCTCTCCACCTTGGGCTTGCCTCGGCGGGCCGCCGCCGCGCCGCCGCGCTTCGGGCCGCTGATCCCGCCCCAAGACGGCGGGCCTCTGGCGCTGCCCAAAGGGTTCAGCGCCACGGTGCTTCAGCGCGCGGGCGACGTGATGAGCGACGGTTACCCCATGCCCGGCGCCCCGGACGGCATGGGCTGCTTCGTCGGCCCCGACGGGCGCTGGGCGCTCTTACGAAACCACGAGCTCGTCGGCCAGCCGCTCCGGCGCTGGTGGCCCGAGGGCCAGGCCCCCGCCGAGGCGTTCAACCCCAAGGTCTACGGCGGGGTGAGCCGCCTCTTGATCGACCCCAAGACCCTCAGCCTCGTCGAGAGCCGCATGGTGCTCGCCGGCACGGAGAACAACTGCGGCGGCGGCGCCTCGCCTTGGGGCTGGCTCTCCTGCGAAGAGACCGACTCCCCCGGCCACGGCTGGGCGTTCCTCTGCCTGCCGACGGATGACCGCCTGCTCCCCGCCCGGCCCCAGCGGGCGATGGGGCGGTTTCGCCGGGAGGCCGTGGCCTGGAGCTTCCCCAAACACGTCGCCGTGATGACCGAAGACCACCCCGAGTCCGCGCTCTACCGCTTCGTGCCCGACTCCCCCAAGGCGCCCTTCGGCCCCGGCCAGCTCCAGGCGATGGCGATCTTGTCCAAGCCGGGCTTTGACCTCGGCGCGGGGCTCAGCGAGGGGCAGACCCTGCTCGTGCGCTGGGTGACCTTGCCCGACCCCAGCGCCGAGACGATCCCCTGCCGCGAGCAGGCGAAGGCGCTCGGCGCGGCGATCGTGCGCCGGGGCGAGGGCCTCGCCGGGGACGGCAGACACACCGTGGTCTTCTGCGCCACCTCCGGCGGCCCGCTGGACCTCGGCCAGATCTTCTCTTTGGACCTCGCCCGCAACGAGCTGACCCTGCTCGTGCAGTCCGACGACCGGGCCCGGCTCAACATGCCCGACAACTGCGTCATCGCGCCCTGGGGCGACGTGCTCTTCTGTGAGGACGGCGACCGCGATGATCGCCTCATCGGCCTCACCCCCGAAGGGGAGCTCTACGACCTCGCCCACAACGCCCTCAGCGGCCAAGAGATGGCGGGCGTGTGTTTCTCGCCGGATGGCCAGGTGATGTTCTTGAACCTCCAGCGCGACGGCGTCACCCTCGCCGTGCGGGGGCCGTTCCCCAAGGGTTAGGGCTCCCAGTCGGCGTAGGCGTTCGGCGTCTCCCACAGGCGGATCTTCACGACGGTGACGCCGCTTGAGGCGAGGAGCTCCCCGGCGACCCGGCCCAGCTCGGCGGCGAGCAGCTCCGCGCTCGGCGGGCCGTCGAGCCAATACACCGGGCGGCCCTTCTCGGCGTTCGACGCGGCGACGGCCTGGGCGACGGGGTCGGGGTCGCCCTTCATCAAGATCGCCGTGTGATCCCAGCGCTCGTCGATGAACTTGCCGACACGCTCCTTCACCACGCCGAAGTCGATCACCCGGCCGCGATCGTCCAAGGCCTCGGCGGCGCAGGTGATCTCGGCGGTGTAGCGGTGGCCATGAAGCGCCGCGCACTTGCTCTCGTGGCGTGGGATGCGGTGGGCGGCGTCCCAGGCGAGCAGGCGGGTGCAGGTGATGCGGGGCACGGTCACTCCGAACGTTTGGCCCCCCGATGTACTCGCCGAAGCCGCCCCCGGCCAGGGCCGCGCGCCCTTGGAGGAGCGATCCCCCGCCCCCTTGCCCTGGCGCCGTCAAGATCTGCCGACCTTCAGAATCTCCAAAAACGATGTTCCAAAGAACGTTCTGTGGAGGCTTGTCCGCGCCTTGGCCCGCCCGTTTGAGGATTGTGGAATGTCAAGGACTCGCCAAACCACCCAATCCATCGGTATAGTATAAGGCTTGACCATTCCAGGCGCGTCCGCGCCTACGGAGGCGAGAAGACGATGTCCCTGCTGAGCCGTTCGCTGATCTCTCTCACCACGCTCTCCACCGTCGCCCTCCTCGGGGGCTGCGGCGACAAAGACGACACGGGCAACAGTGACGTCACCGCCCTCTCGGAGCAGGTCGACCTGCTCGCGGCGGCGCTGGACGAGTCCAACACCCGCCTCGCCGAGCTGGAGACCCAGGTGACCGCCTGCCAAGACGGCCTCGCGGCGGTCGAGGGCACCGTCACCTCCATCGAGGGTGACCTCACCGACCTCGGCGACGCCATCTCCGACATCGAGGGCGCCGGCTACACCACTGAAGACTGGGTGATCGCCCAGAACTACCCCGCGGGCCTCGGCGCCGCGGTCAACGTCTCCGGCGACGACGTCATCTTCGAGGGCGTGAACGTGCACGTCCGCAGCGGCGCGGGCGCCACGGACGGCGCGATCAACGGCCTGGGCAACCTCGTCGTCGGCTACAACGAGGCGAGCTCCGCGGGCTCCACCCGCACCGGCAGCCACAACCTCATCGTCGGCATGGGCCACTCCTGGGAGGGCTACGGCTCCTTCGTCGCGGGCTTGGAGAACTGGGTGATCGGCCCCTGGTCGTCTGTGAGCGGCGGCTTCGGCAACATCGCCGAGGGTGAAGGCAGCGCGATCAGCGGCGGCACGGCGAACATCACCGAGGGCACCTACGCCTCGATCACCGGCGGCACGGCGAGCACGGCGAGCGGCATCGCGTCGGTCGTCTCCGGTGGCGAGGCCAACGAGGCCTCGGGCAAGGGCTCCGTCGTGGTCGGTGGTTACGCGAACTTCGGCTCCGGCAGCCAAGCGGCGGTCCTGGGCGGCAACGCGAACACCGCCTCGGGCACCAACTCCACGGTCTACGGCGGCAAGTCCCAGTCCGCGACCGGCTCCAACACCTACAAGCCTTAGTCTGCTCTCGGGCCGCGCCTGCTATGCTGTAGTGGGCGCGGCCCCTGGCCGCTCAACGAATGAGGGCCCCCAATGCGCAAGATGACGCTTCCTCTGCTCGCGCTGCTCGTCGGCTGCACCAACGAAGACCCGTTCTTCAACCGTGGCGGAAGCTACAACGAGGTCAACGACTCCTTCCTGATCGACAGCGGAGGCGGTGACTCCAGCGACGACACCGGCCCCGCCTGCGGAGAGCCTGGCGCTCCGGTGATCACCGAGAGCCGCGCCGCCTTCGCCGACTACCCCAACATCGGCGACGTCATCGAGCTCGGCCTCACCTTCTGCGACGAAGAGGACGACGTGAGCGGCGGCCAGGTCACGCTCAGCGTCGGCGTCGTAGACGGCACCCCGAGCGAGCTGGTCGACAAGTTTGACCAAGATGGCCAAGGCGAGGCCTGCTACATCCAAGACGAAGAGGTCATCTGCGCCATCTCCGGCGTCGACACCGCCGAGTCCTACAGCCTCACCGCGTCCATCGTCGACGCCCAAGGCAACGAGTCGAACGAGATCAGCGCCGTGGTGGAGTGAGGGTCAGTCGCGGCCTTTGAGGAGCATCGCCATTAGGAAGACTTGGGCGGCTTCGGTGCGTCTGCAAAGCTTCCAGCACCGAAATGCCTCCTCAGCCTGCGCGACGAGATCGAGCACAGCACGCCGCTGAAGCTGGGCTCGAACGTCGTAGTCCGCAGAGTGGCGCGCGTCCTGCAACTCTGTGAAGGTCTTCGCGACATCCACCAGCTCTGGGGCGAGCGACAGCCCGAGTGACTGATAGGGCTTGGGCAGGTTCTTCTTAGAGACTTGGGCGGCGACCTTCTTCATGTCGGCATGTTGGTAGGTACGCGCGACGATGGAGCGCACCTTTGGCGAGGCGAGGGGGCTCAACGCGACGGAGCCCTCGTGGACGAGCAGGTGGAACAGCGCGTAATAGGCCGCAGAGACGGCGCGCCGCAGACTCGCTTGTTTGGGACGTTTTGGCTCACTTCGCGCGAGCTGCTGCGCCTGCTTGAGCAGGTCGTCGTGCAAGCTCATCTCGAGGCTCGACGGCGGGGAATCTCAAGCTCTTGGTCTTCGAGGTGGGCCTGCTCGGTGACAGTGCGGAAGCGCACATATACATAGAGCTCAAAGTCAAAGTGAACATCGAGTTCTTCGTACAGGCAGCCTTGAATTAAGTCGCGAATCTGGTTCACCACGCGCACATCGCTGACCCGGCTCGCCAAGGCGTCCTTCAGGATGACCCACACCCAGATCGCCGGGTCGTTCGTGGAGTCGGGCCCTTGCTGAATGACCCAGTGGTCTACAGCCTCCCCTGCGCCGTTCGGGAATAGGCCTTTTACGGCGTTGAGGAGCTGAACGATGTCTGCTTCGGGGATGGTGCGCATGGAGCCACATTAGCACAACCAACGCTCCCCCCGCAACTACTCCGGCATCCCCTGGGCGATCCAAGCGAGCACCAACGCCGTGTCTTCATCGTCGATCGGCGGCAAACCGAGCGGCATTCCCGGCAAGTCGGGCCTAACCACATGGAGGGGCCGCTCACCCGGATGAAGCACGTCGCGGCGGGCCTCATCCCGGCGCCGCAACAGCGCGGCGGGGATCAGCTCGGCCGCTGCCATCACCCCTTCGCGGGTCTCAAGCTCGATGCCCGTCGCCGCCCAGCCGAAGCCGCCGTCGTTGCCGGGCCCCGCGCGCCCCTCATTCAGCGCGGGGTTCATGTGGCAATGGGCGCAGATCTTGCCGAAGACCTCGGACTGCACTTCAGCCCAAGAGACGGGCCTGTCAAGTGGAGGGGGAAGAGGTAACGGATCGGGTGGGGCTGCGCCGCCGGGCTCGGTGAGCCAGAGGTAGTCACGCACGGCCAGAGCCTCGGCCTCGCTGAGCCCCATGGTTGGCATCGTCGCCGTCGGAGCCACGGACTTGGGGTCGAGGATCCAGGCCACCGCCATGTCGGGGGAGAGGCGCTCCCGGGCGAAGGCCAGGTCCGGGGCGGCGGGCAGGGCGGCGGCGGTGTGCTGGCCGCCGAAGGTGTGGCAGGCGGTGCAGCCCCGGCCCACGAAGAGCGCGCCGCCTTCGGCCACACGAGCGGGCTCGGGGGAGGGTCGCGCGGGGACGGACGCGCGGCCGAAGGCGGAGGCGAGGGTGTCGAGCTCCTCCGCGGACAGCCCCAGCCGGGGCATGGTCTCGGGGAGGTTGGGCCGGAGGTCGTGGGGGTTCGCCAGGTAGCGCCGGGCCCAGTCGGGCTTTAGGCGGGCCATGGCGGCGTCGAGGTCGGGCACCTGGAGGTAGCTCTGGACGTTCTCTTCATAGCGGGGCCAGAGCGGGAACAGCGTGAGGGCCTGGGCGCGGGCGGCGGGGCTCGCTGAGGTCTCCCGAATCCAGGCGTGGCAGCCCTCACAAGACTCGGTGAGCCCCGCTTTGGGGAGGCTCGCCGCGCGGTGGCAGAGGTGACACTGCGCGGCGACGAGGGCCTCCACCGGCGCGCCCGGCGCGGTGGACTGGGCTGGCGGCGCGTCTCCCAGCACGGCCAAAAAGGCCAAGGCCGGGAGGAGCAGCGGCGGGGCCCAGCGCATGAATCAGGTGGTCGGCGCGGCGGGCGGCGTGGGCGGGGCCGGAGGCGCGGCGGGCTCGACCAGAGGCGCGGGCGGGGTGACCACCTCGGCGGACTGCACGACGGTCGGCGTCGTGGGGGCCTTGGTCTCTTCAACGACGGCGATGGCCTCCTCAAGGCGCTTGTTGTCGGACATACGCATCGCGCAGGCGAAGGCGTCAGCGGAGAGCAGGGCGGAGAGCGAGAAGACGAGGAGCGCGCGGATCATTCGGACCTCCAGTGGACTGAGCTGGCCCGACAACGACGATCGCCGACGGTTCCTTACAGCGAGAGACGAGGCGTGATCAAAACAGCGCGTTCAGTCCTCGCTCTCTTCGTCGCCGGCCTCCTCGTCGTCCTCGTCGTCTTCGCTGTCGTCTTCGCTGTCGTCAAGGTCGGAGTCGTCGTCGTCTTCGCCCTCGGAGTCGTCGTCTTCATCGAGCTCGGAGTCGTCGTCCTCGTCGATCTCCGAGTCGTCGTCTTCGTCGAGCTCGGAGTCGTCGTCGTCCTCAAGCTCGGAGTCGCTGTCGTCGTCGTCTTCATCTTCAGAGTCGCTGTCGTCGTCGTCCTCAGGCTCGTCGGCGCCGGTGGCCTCGGTGGCCTCGCCGTCGGGCCAGCCCGTGGACTCCTCTTCAAGGAGCCGCAGCACGTCCTCGTCCTCCTCTTCTTCGCCTTCGCTGGACCAGCCGCGACGGCGGCTCCAGCGGGTGGGCTCGGCGGCGGAGGGCACGGGGAAAGGCTCGTCGTGGTAGGTCGTCCAGCGGGCGCGCAGCTCTTGGAGGGCGCGGTCCCAGCGGGCGAGCATCGGCGGGATCGCGAAGGGCACCGCCAAGGCGTCCACCTCTTCAGCGACCTGGGAGATCACGCTGTCGGGGCAGAACAAGGCCTGGGTGTAGACGCCCAGGGCCGCGCCGTGTTTGTCGAAGTGCACCGTGATCAGCGCCTCGGTGTGCTGGAGCACGTCGAGCATCGCCATCGGCTGAAACCGTTTGACCGGGAAGGCCGAGGAGTCGCCTTGGCCGGTGAGCAGGTACACCGCGTCGTCTAGGGCCTTCGAGGGCTCGACGCCCGGCGGGAGCACGATGAGGCCGTCGATGAGGTCTTCGTTGACGAGGCGGGTGATCTCCGCCGGGTCGTCGATGAACGCGCGCCAGCGGCGGCAGACGTCGTGGAAGGCGCCGCCGCGGCGGGGGGCGCGGAACCAGGCGTCGTCGTCCTCAGGGATGTAGTCGGGGAGCTCGCCTTCGTAGCCCTCCTCGCGGAAGGCCCAGAGGCGACGACCGGGGAAGAGCCCCTGGAGGAGCACCCCCGGCTCGACCTGGGCGCAGGCGAGGCCACGGCGGGCGTCGCGGGCGGAGTCATCGCTGAACTCTGCGCCGGAGAGCACCAGGCGGTAGAGGGAGACGGGGCCTTCGGGATCCCAACCGGGGATCCAACGCTCACGGCCTCGGCAGAGGCGGCCGGGGGCGGAGGGGTCGAAGGGGCTGGCGGAGTAACCCAGGGCGCGGACCATACGCTCGGCTCTATCGTGGGGAGGGGTGGAGGGCAAAGAACGCGCAGACTTGCTGATCCGCGAGGGGTCCGCTAAGGGCGCAGACCTGCAGGAGGGGCTTATGTCCCAGCACTTCACCATCACCACGCCCATCTACTACGTCAACGACGTGCCCCACATCGGGCACAGCTACACCACCGTGGCGGCGGACGTCATCTCCCGCCTGCACCGGATGCGTGGCCATGAGGTGTTTTTCCTCACCGGCACCGACGAGCACGGTCAGAAGGTGCTGGAGGCCGCCACCCGCCGCGGCGTGACCCCGCAGCAGCACACCGATGAGCTGCACCTGCGGTTCAAGAACCTCTGGGCGCGGCTGGACGTGCAGTACGACGCCTTCGTGCGCACCACCGACGCCAAACATCAGGCCGTGGTGCGCCGGGTGCTCCAAGAGCTCCACGACCGAGGCGAGATCTACCAGGACACCTACGCCGGCTGGTACTCCACGGCGGCGGAGCGTTTCTGGACCGAGAAGGACCTCATCGACGGCAAGTGCCCTGAGTCTGGCCTGCCTGTCGAGTGGGTCGAAGAGATGAACTACTTCTTCAAGATGGGCAAGTACGCCGATCAGCTCCGGGCCTGGCTCGACGCCCACCCGGACTGGGTGCGCCCGGAGTCCCGGCGCAACGAGCTCATCGGCGCGCTCAAGAAGGACGTGGGCGACCTCTGCATCTCCCGGCCCAAGGCCCGCATGTCTTGGGGCATCCCGCTCCCGTTCGACGAGGACTACGTCACCTACGTCTGGTTCGACGCCTTGTTGAACTACGTCTCGGCCACGGGCATCCACGACGACCCGGCGGCCTTCGCCAGACGTTGGCCCGCCGACTTTCAGCTCCTCGGCAAAGACATCCTCACCACCCACACGGTGTACTGGGGCACGATGCTCTTCGCCATGGGGCTGGAGCCCGCCCGCTGCCTCTACGCCCATGGCTGGTGGACGGTCGAGGGCCAGAAGATGAGCAAGTCGCTGGGCAACGTCGTCGATCCCAACCTGCTCGTGGACGCCTACGGACCCGACGCCCTGCGCTACGTCTTGATGTCGGAGAAGGGCTTCGGGGCGGACGGCGACTTCTCGCACAAGGCGTTCTTGCTGCGCTACAACGCCGAGCTGGCAAACGACATCGGCAACCTGGCCCACCGGGCGATCTCGATGACCGAGAAGTGGCTCGGCGGCGTGGTCCCGGCCCTCGACGCCGACCGCGACGAGGACCGGGCGCTCTCGGCGGCCTCGGCCACGTCGGTCAGCCGGTTCATGGAGTGTGTGGACGCGCTGGACTACCGCGGCGCCATCGAGGCCCTGGTGACCTTGTCGTCCGCGGGCAACAAGTACGTCGACAGCATGGGGCCCTGGGCCTTGAACAAGGCCGGGGACACGGTTCGCCTCGCCGGGGTGCTGCGCCGCACGCTGGAGCTCTGCCGGGTGGTGGGCACGCTCATCACGCCGTTCTGCCCGAACAAAGGCGCGGAGCTGCTCCGCCGCCTGAGCGCCGGGGAGCCCCGGCTCACCGAAGACCTCGCCCAGCTCGATCGGCTGCCCGAAGGGGGCGTGTTGAGCCTCGGCGACCCGCTCTTCCCGCGCCTGGATGAGCTGCCCCCGGCGATTCAAGCCGCTTTGGAGAAGGCGAGCGCGGGCGGCGCGCTGCGGTCGCTCCAGGTCAACGCCCCGATGCCCGCGGCCAAGGCCGAGAAGCCGCCCAAGGCCCCCAAATCCCCTGCCAAGGCGGCCCCCGCCGCCCCTGAGGTCAAGATGAGCGAGACGACGACCCCGGCCACCCCGGCCAGCCCCGAGGCGAGCGCCCACATCGTGTACGACGACTTCGCCAAGGTCCAGCTCCGCGCTGGGCGTGTGGTCGAGGCCGCCCGCCACCCCAACGCCGACCGCCTGCTCCAGCTCAAGGTGGACGTGGGTGAGGCCGAGCCCCGCACCATCGTCGCCGGGATCGCCGACCGCTACGCCCCTGAAGAGCTCGTCGGGCTCCAGGTGATCGTCGTCGTGAACCTCAAGCCGGTGAAGCTGCGCGGCGTGATGTCCCACGGGATGTTGCTCGCCGCCGGCGGTGAGGGTGTGCGCGCCATGGTGACCACGACGGCCCCCGTCGAGCCGGGCACGATCATCCGCTGAACCCGTTAGATCCCTCCGTGGTCAGGCGATGACGCTTCGGAGGGTGTATGGCGCGATGCTGTGGACTGGCGCTCCTCGTGACCTTGGTGGCCTGCGGCGTCGCTCCGGCGGCGTCGGTTGAGCCCGAGGCGGCGGCCCCGGAGGAGACGCCAACCCCCGCCGGTCCTGGCTGCCCGGCCACGGTGGACACGCTCTCTTTGGGCGGGCTCACCACGGTGGAGGCGCTCAAGGGCCCGGCCTTGATGGTCGTCGAGAAGCAGGCCCGGCGCATCGGGCTCTACCGCCAAGGGGCCCTCGTCACGCTGAGCGGGGCGCCCGCGTGCTGGCCCGTGGCCTTGGGCGTCACCGACGCCGGGGCCTATCCGCCGGGGCCTAAGGTGCGGCAAGGGGATCGCCGCACCCCCGAGGGCCTCTACGCCACCTCGGACAAACCTTGGTCGAGCTTTAAGAACGCCATCGCCGTGCATTACCCCAACGCCGCCGACGCCGCGGCGGGGTTGAGGTCGGGGCTCATCACCCAGGCGCAGCACGACGCCATCGTCGCCGCGGTGAAGGCCGGCAAGAAGCCGTCCCAAGAGACCCGCCTCGGCGGGGAGATCCTTGTGCACGGCGGCGGGAGCGCCGCGGACTGGACCTGGGGATGTGTGGCCCTGGACGACGCCGCGCTGATCACCCTGCGCGCGGCATTGCCGGCGGGCATGGTCGCTGAGGTGCTGATCTTGCCCTGAGCGGCGGCCTAGGCGGTGAGAAAAGTCATGCCTAACGCACTCTTGGCTTGGAAAAATGGTCTCCTCACGCCAGAATAGACCCGTCCAGGCGCGCGACGCGCATCCGAAGAAGGGAGCTGGGTATGAGGCATCAAGAGACCACGAGCCAAGGCAAGGTCCGTCAGACGACTCGCCCGGTGAACCAGAGCGACAGCGCTCGCGAAGACGCCCGCGCCCAGGGCGCCGAGAGCGCGCGGGGGCCGGTGCTCGGCAGCCTCCGCGGCGCCCATGATCGTCTCGGCAACGGCTCCATCAGCGAGCTGAGCGCCCAGGCCCGGCCCGAGAGCCCCCGTGAGCTCTACGTCTCCCAGCTACTCGCCTTGGAGACGGCCGTCTCCACCGACATGAGCGCGTACCTGCCCTGGAACGCCTCCTTGGACTGGATGCTGTTCGTAGACCGCTGGTACGGCCTGCTCTTTGAGAGCCAGTCCGACAGCGCCGTGGAGAGCGTCGGCCCGGCCTCGGCGGAGCCCGCCCTGGCGCGTAAGCCCATGGGCGGCGCCGATCCCCGCTCGCCGGACGGCCTGGGCGAGTGGATCGACTCCATCCGGGCGATGGGCGGCGCCGGTCGCCCGCTCAGCGCCCAGGAGCGCGGCTTCTTGGCCGAGGTTCACGGTCGGGCCATGCCCAACATCATGATCCACGAGGGCGCCGTCGCCCGCGCCGCCGCCGCCGCCGTGAACGCCCGGGCCTTCACCGTCGAGACCGACATCTACCTCGGCGAGGCCGCCAGCTTAGAGAGCGCTGAAGGCGCGTCGATGTTGGCCCACGAGTCCACCCACGCCCTGCAGCACATCGCCGGGCGCGACCGCAGCATCGCCGGGCAGATCAGCCGCCCCGGTCAGCCCCTGGAGGTTGAGGCCGAGGCCCGGGGCCGCGACGCCTTACGCATCTGGGAGACCCGCGGCGAGGCCTGGGCCTTTGAGCCCCCCGCCGCCACGGACTCCCGCGGCCAGCTCATCGCCGAGCTGATGCGCGCCCAGCTCCCGGCGCCCGGCCCGGCCCCGGCGGGCAAGGTCGAGGCCCAGGTCGAGGGTGTGCTCGTGGCTGAAGCCCGGGCGAAGCTCGACAACCTGCGCTTCTCCGTGGAGCTTGACGAGCAGCTCTCTGAAGACGAGCGCGCGGAGCTGCTCACCGAGCTTGACCGCCTGCACGTCGGCGTGGCGACGGACCTGCGCCTGAGCGCCCGGGTCGCCGAGCTGAGCGCGCCCCAGCTCCTCGCCCAGCTTGAGCGGGTGCTGCCCCCCTACGTCGGCCTCGCCGAGCAGGTCGAGGGCCTCACCCCCGCCGCAGACCAGGCCGTCGGCGACGCCTTGGGGGGCCTGTCCGAGCCCAGCGGCGCGCGGCTGCAGACGATGATCCGCAGCCTGTCGTCGGCCTTGGGCCTCGGCGCCGTCGAGGTTCACCTCGGCGAGGAGGGCGCCGAGCGCGCCCGCGCCGCTGGGACCCGCGGCCTCATGGAGGGCGGTGAGGTCTTCCTCGACGCCGCTCGTTTTGACGCCAACTCCGCCGACGCCCGCGGCCTCATCGCCCACGAGCTGACCCACGCCGCCCAGCTCCAGCTCGACCCGCTCAGCGGCCCCGACGCCGGGCGCTACGCCGAGGCTGAAGCCCACGTCGCCGCCGAGGCCTTCGCCCGGGGCGGCGCCTTGCCCGAGCTCCAGGCCGGCATCCCCCAGGGGCATGTGGCGGCTGAAGGTGATCTGGGCGGCGGTGAGCTGCAGGGCCTCGTCGCCAACCTGCGGGCCAAGACCACCGAGAACAGCGCGGCCACCCCGGTGCCGCCCGCCCCGGCGAACACCGCCACGACCAACGCCAGCGAAGACGGCGCCCAGAAGTTGGAGCAGTACCAAGACGGCGTCGACGGCGTGGCCGACCTCATCGGCGACCTCGACGCCTTCGATGAGCTCTGTGAGCTCTGCGACGACGGCGAAGACACCGGCCCGGCGCTGAGCAAGGTCAAGGGCTCCGACTCCTACAAAGACCTCACGCGGATGTGGCAAGGCGCGAAGGAGGGCGGTGAGCAGTCCGGCGCGATGATGTCGGCGTTCAACAGCGAGTTCAGCGGGCGCGGCTTCTGGGGCTCCACGGAGCAGGCCTTTGATCTGGTGTGCTCAAACGCCAAGGCCGACGCCAAGCCCGAGCCCCAGGCCGGCGACGCGAAGAACCAGGCGAGCGAGGCCGAGCAGAACGCCGCCGTCGTCGCCGAGCAGGTCGCCAAAGAGGACGGCGAGGTCACGCCGGGCACCGGCCCCGAGGTCACCGCCCCCAACGCCGGGGTAGACCCGGCCGTCGCCGCCCAGCTCGACTCCGCCGTGCCCGAGACCATGCCGCTGATTCAGTCCTTTGAGGGCATGAAGGGCATCAGCGACGAGCAGGTCGGCGCGCTCATGGAGCAGCTTGAGTTCCAGCGCGGCTTCTCCGAGAACACGCCGTCCATCAGCTCAGGCCGCCCGCCACAGATCATGGAGACCTTGGCCGAGAACTTCGGCGGGTCGTTCATCTCGAGCTTCACGGATCAGGCCGTAGACACCCTGGTCTGGGACAACATCGGCTTCTTGGGCGATCAAGGGCTCAAGGCGCTCTCCGGGGGCAAGCTCGGCACCCCGATGATCGGGCCGCTCATCGGCCTCGCTCAGAACCCCCCGTGGACCGCGGGCGCTTGGGGGGGTGATCAGTTCAGCGCCGTCTTCGGCGGGAAGGACGCGAACGGCCAGCCCACCCAAGGCTCGTTGAGCCGGATGGGCGACTCCTGGAACCGCATGGGCTCCGGGGCGACCACCACCGACAACATCGGGCTGTTCTGCGCCTTCGCCGCCGATCTCTTCGGCAGCCTGCGCGACTTCGTCGACATGCTCGCGACCATCTGCGGCACGCTCTCGGCGCTGTGCTACGTCGTCGGCGGCCTGCTCATCATCTTCGGCCTCGCCTTGGTTTGGCTGGCGGGCATCGGCGCGCCGCTGATCACCGCCGGTGGTTGGCTCTGTCGCGCGGGCAACCTCCTCGGCCGGGTGAACAACATCCTGTCCGCTGTGGTGCGGGTCCTCTCCTTGCTCACGGTGATCTTTCGCACCGCCGCGGCGTTTATGGTGCCGTCCGACCAATACGCTGCGCAGCTCCAGCTCCTCGGCGCCGACGCGGGCAACTTTGGCCAGAAGGCCGGGGCGAAGGTCGCCGATGACACCGCGTCGAAGGCCAACAAAGGCTGGCGCGAGCGCGTCGAGAACCGCGTCAACACCGGCGTCGCGAGCCGAAGCCCTCAGGGTCAGGCCGGCGCCGATCAGGCCGAGCGTGTCCGCCAGCTCCAAGAGGCGGACGCGCAGCGCCTCGTCGCTGAGGCCGAGGCCGAGCGCCAGCGCCAAGCCCAGAACGGTCAGAACCCCCAGAACGACCCCAACAACCCCGCGAACCAGCAGAACGGTCAGGACCCGCAGAACGACCCGAATCGCACGCCCGACAATGAGCGTCCGCTGGACGACAACCCGCTCAACCGGCCCTCTCAGCCGAGCAGGATCCGCGCGTTCTTGAGCAAGATCACCGTCGTGAAGCGCGCGTTTGATGAGCTGGAGCGTATGGGCCGCCAGCAGCACACCGTAGACACCTGGAAGCAGGTCGAGGCGAAGCTGCACGAATCGGCGCAAAAGATCACCGCGGACCTCACCCGGCTCAACTCCGAGCTGACGGCGATCAACGCCGATCCGAACCCCGACCCCCAGAAGGTCCGGGAGATCACCGGCCAGATCCGGGATCTGCAGACCTCAGCGAGGCGCACACGGCGCTCGCTCGATGAGGCCCAGCGGGCGATCCCGCTCGCAGAGGATCGTGCTCGGGCGGTGAAGGACGAGGAGAGCGCCAGCGGCTCCGATCCCAACCAGACCGTGCGCAAGCAGCGCCTTGAGGAGACGCGCCGGAAGGTCGCCGAGCTTGAGACGCGGCGCCAAAGCCTACAGGACGACACCACCGCGACGCAGCGGAAGCTCGACGACGCCCGCGTCGCGGCGGACGAGGCCGCCCAGCGGGCGGACACCGCGGAGCGTGCCCACACGGATCACATCGGGAGCGAGGACTACAAGCGCCGCGAAGAGCATCATCGCCAGCAGCACACCGATCGCCAGAACCGGCGCACCGCCGACGTGGATCGGATGACCGCCGAGATCGCCGAGAAAGAGCGTCTCGCCACCCGCGCCGAGCAGGCCGCGCCACTTCGCGACGGCGCCAAGCAGCAAGAGACCCTCGCGACGGAGGCCACCCAGCGCGCCGAGCGGGCGCTCACGGACATGAAGTCCTTCGAGAACACCCGCATCAAGCTGGACTCAGACGACGGAGGCGCCGACGGCCTCGTGCATCGTCGGCTCATCTCCGTGAACGGTGACACCGTGACCGTCACCAACGGACAGGGCAAGACCCAGACCCTGCCGATCTCCGCCATTCGTTATCCCAAGTCACTCCGCGACCTCGCGGCGCGGGTGAAGTCGGAGCGCGGTGAGGCGCAGCGGCTTCGCGACGAGGCGAAGCAGGCCACGGAGCGCGCGGACGCGATGGCCGCAGAGGGGACGAACCCGGCGGCGCTTCGTCAGGAGGCGGAGGCGCTCCGCGCCGAGACCGCGCGTGTGCAGCGCGAGCAGCAGGCGGACGCCACGCCAGGCACGATGCCCGACGCCCAGCGCGACCAGCTCGCCGCCGCGAAGGACACCCAGAGGGGCGAGAAGACCGCCGCCTCCGGTCGTGTCACCGCCGCGGAACAAGAGCTGGCCCGCCTGTCCGGGGAGCAGAGTCAGGTCGATCGGGAGCTCGGCGCCGAGCGGCAGAGCCTGCAGCGCCAACAAGACAACGACGCCGAGATCGGCGTGCTCAGCGAGAACGATGGCCTCAACCGTGGAAGCTCCGGCAACGCGACGGGCGGTGTTGGGTCGGCGTACAAGGGCGTCGGTGAGTGGGTGATGAACGAGGCCTTCGCCTGGATCGAGCGTTTGGTCGCAGGAGCCGACGCCGCGGACGCGAAGGTGGGCCCGGCGACGCCAGGGGCGGCCGCGCCTGCGCCTGAGAAACGCTCGATCGGCGGGTATGTGGAGCAGGGCGTGAACGGGCTGGTGAACCTGACCGGCTTAGAGCGCGCGATGACCGACCAGAAGGAGACCCCGGAGCAGCTCCTCGCCTTCGGTCAGCAGCAGGCCGAGCGTGAGCGTGGCCGCACGGCGACCATTCAGGCGCTCCTGTCCGCTACCCCGCCCATCGAGAACATCGAGGGGATGACGGCCAAGCGCACACGCGCGATGGAGGCGTACAACGACTACTCCGTCGCGTGGGCCGAGGCGCGCGGCGCCTATGAGGCCGAGCTGATCGTGACCCAGCTCTCCGCGCAGACCTTGAGCATGGCGCAGCAGGGTCAGCCCCTCGTGCAGGCCAGCCAGGCGATGACGGCCCCGCTCAACCAGTCTGTGACCGATGAGCAGAGCCGCCAGGGGGTGCTCTCCGGGCTCTCCAACCAGACCATGCAGCAGCCCGAGGGCGGCATCGCGGGCATCGTCACCGGCCTCATCAGCAAGCTCGCCGAGCACGCCGACCGCATGGACGATCAGCCGAACCCGCCGTCCGCGGACTCCGGCGAGCAGATCCAGAGCGGGCCGACCCGGGCCAACGAAGAGAAGACCCAGCGCGCCGAGCAGGCCAACACGGCGTCTCAGGAGCAGCGGGCGTTCTTGGACCAGGCCATCGCCGCGCGTGCAACCCAAGAGCAGCATGTTACGACGAGCATCACGTCCTTAGAGCAGAAGCACCTTGAGGAGCAGGCCATCCTCGCCGAGATCAAGAACCAGAAGGCCGCCGCCCTCGTCCGCCAAGAGCAGCATCGCGCTGTGGTGGAGGAGAACGCCTCGGGCTTCCTAAATGAGTTCAACCAGATGGAGGCCTGGCGCGCGGACTACCAGGCCAAACGTGCGGCGGTCGAGACGATGCAATGACAGATCCCCGACGCGCCGCGCTCGCCGAGGCGGCCGCTCACCTCAACCGCGACGAGCTCCTGCGCGCCGCGGAGCACAGCCCTCCGGCCCTCTCGGCGATGCTCAAAAAGGCGGCGGACGCGCTGGGAACGGCGGATCCTGGCGCGGCCTTGGCGGGCCTGCTGAGCGAGTGGACCGCCACGGGGATGCCCCGGGATCTCGGCCGCGGGGTCGCCGCCGCCCGAGGCGCGCTCTTGGCCCACCGCGTGCGTCTGGAGGGCCTGCGTAACCAAGGCGCGCGCATCTCTCAGACCCGGGCCCAGCTCCTCGACGCCCTGCGCGGCGCTGTAAACGAGGCCCAAGGGGACGATGTGCTCCTCGCCCGGATCGAGGAGGCCCTGGCGCTCACCGAGAGCCTGCCGACCGACGACGAGCTCGGCGCGCTCCTCGACAACATGGCCGGGGTGATCGCCCGGCTGGGCGAGGCGCTGGACGCCGCGAGCGCCGGGACGCCGCCCCCAGACCTCACCGCCATGGTCGAGGGTTTAGAACAACAGCTCGCCGATCTGCTCACCCGCGCCGATCCCGCGCCTGCGGTCAACCTGCTCCAAGACCTCGCCGAGCTCGCCTTTGAGCGCGGCGCCCCCTTCGCCGGGGCGGCCACCTTCGCCGCCGCCGAGGCCGTCACTGGGCTTCAAGGCAAGGCCCACCCCGACGCCCGCCGACTCTGGCGCCGCTCCTTGGACCTCGCGCTCAAAGGTGGCGACGTCGAGCGCGCCTGGGCCGCTGGAAAACACGTGCAGGCCGAGGCGCTCGCCGATGAGGACTGGTCCCGGGTGGCCGTCGTCGCCCACCGCGTCGCCGACCTCACCCCTACCGCCGATCCTCGGCATTCCATCGCCCGGATGGAGGAGTGCCTCGCCTTGGCGCGGCTGCCCAAGTTCACTGACGACGCGCGGCAGATCGCCTTGGGTGTACTTCGGGACGCTGAGCCGACGCCGCCGAGCCAACAGGCGCGGCTGTGGCTGATGGCGGGCCAGCTCTTTGAGCAGCTCGCAGACCCTGCCGAGGCCCGCGTTCACCTGCGCCACGCCTTAACCCTCGCCAAAGACGGCCCCGCCGACGTGCTCGGCCGCGCCGCGCTGCACCTCGGGCGTCTGGAGGAGGCCGCAGGGCACAAACACCAGGCGCACCAAGCCCTTGAGCTGGCCTGGCGTGTGGCGGGCACCACGGGCGACTGGGGCCTGTTCAACGCCGCCGCCCCGGCCTGGATCGAGCACCTGCGCGCCCGGGGAGACGTGGACGCCGCCCGCGCCGCGCTCACCCAGGCCCTCACCCTCGCCGACACCACCCCCTACGGCCCGATGTTCCGGGCTGAGGCGCAGAGGCGCTGGGGGGCCGAGCTGTCGTGAGCGGGCTTCGGCTCGTGCTCCCCGTGACGAGCCTCACGGCGGGCGACGAGGTGATCGGTCAGGTGATTCGGGACGGCGCGCCGTCGAGTCGGGCCGTGATCGTCGGGTTGGAGCGTAGGCTCTTGAGGCAAGGCGGGGTCGCGATGCTCCGCTGCGAGGTCATCGCCGAGCGCAGGCTGGTCCTCGGCGAAGACGGCGAGGGGCGCCTCACCGGGCTGCGGCTGCCCGACGAGGCCTTCACCTACGAGGGCGCGCAGGCGGTGGTGCGGTGGGCGGTCGTCGCCCGTGAGGAGGGCGCGGATGAGGCCGCGCGCGTGGCCCTCGACCTGAGCCCCGCGGTGTGCCGTATCGAAGATCGTGCCTCGGCGATCCAGTCCATCCAGCGGGCGCGGCTCGCCGAGCGCCGCCGTGAGGGGCGGCGTCTTGTGGGGCACCTGCTGTGGATGGCGTTGGCCCTGGTGCTGCCGACGTTCAGCGTCGTCGCCGTCGGCGCGCCGATCTGGGCGCGGCTGGGTGGGCTCTTGCCCGCCGTCTTGGCCTTGATGCTCTGGATCACCGTCGTATGGCCGATCCTCAAGCGCTGGCGCGCGCTCAAGGCTGCGCCCCAGTCACCACGCGCCAGCCTCCTGTGCGGCGAGCGTCTCACCGTTCCAGACCCCGCTGGGCGGCCCTCATGGCGCTACGTCTGCGTGGAGAGGGTCACGTTCACGACGCGGCGCTACAACTCCGAGGGGTCTCGTCAAGTGGTCACGAACGAGGAGGCGCGCGAGCAGCTCCTCGCCGAGGGCCAAGGCCCCGCCACCCTCCAGATCTCCCCCTTCGGGCCGCCGACCTTCGATGAGGCCGGGCTCTCCATCGAGCACGAGCTGCGCTTCTTCCACCCCGATCGTCCCGACGACGTCGTGATCACCCAGCTCACCGTCGCCCCGGGGCGCGTGGCCTAAGCCGACCCCCTTGCCAGGTCGCGTGAGCGGGCTCAGAATAGGCGCCATGTCCCCGCGCCGCCTCAACACCCTCGTCGCCGTGCTCCTCGTCATCACCGTCGGCCTCTTCGCCGGGGCGATCGTGCAGCGCCGTGAGGCCGACCTTCGGCTCGTGCAGTCCGAGGTCAACTTCTTGCGTGAGCTGATCCTCACCTTGGAGTCGCGCAACGGCCGGGCGCCTGAAGACTGCGGCGACGAGAAGTTCGCCTGGGAGGCGCTCATCACGAGCACGTCTGGCCTCGGCGAGTGCGGCGCGATCTACATGGGCCGCGAGGCCGGGACGAAGGGGCGCTACTGGGTGCGGGCCTTGCCCGGCGGCGTCGATTTTGTGGTGACCGGCCTCGCCCGAAAGGGGGACGAGGTGTTTGTGGTCACGGCGAGCCGGGCGTCAAAAGCGGCGGTCTCCCAGACGAAGGCCGCGCCCTGAGCCCGCTCAGCGCTCCTCTTCAGCGAACCAGACCTGATCTTCAGAGCCCGCGCCGCTCGATGACCAGCACAGCCGGGGGCGCAGGTCGAGGCCCTCGACGGCGCAGAGGTCGCTGAGCACCGCGCCTCGAAAGCGCCGCTTGATCCGGGCGACCTCAAACCACTCCGCGCCGGTGTTGGGGCTCACCAGAAACACGAGGCCGCCGTCGGGCTCGCCGGAGTAGCGCTCGGCGTCCTCCACCGACCAGACGAGCCAGATCACCTCACGGAAGGGATGCAGGCCGAGGCCGAGGGTGGGCGTGGCGCCGCGCGTGGCCTGAATCTCTAAGGCCATGCCCGCCCCGGCGCCGTCGTGCCAGGTCTGGCCGCCTTGGGTGGACTGGGCGTAACAGACCTGCCCCCGGGCCGTGGCCCAGGTGGCGTGCAGCACGCCGCCACGATCGACGAGCACGCTCGCGGCGACGGCGTCCCCGGAGTAGGTCAGGCGTTGTTCACGCGGCTGGGCGCCGGGCGCGTCGAAGACCCCGACGACGACGTCGCCGCCCCGGGCGCGGGGGCTCAAAAAACGCTCGTCGATCCAGGCCACGGCGGTGACCCCGTTGGCGGCGTGCATCATCGAGGCCCGGGCGAGGCGGGCGTCCCCCCGGCTGTTCACGGCGAGGGGCGCGCTCATCGCCCCCCGGGCCTCGGCGGCGGCGTACCACACCCGGCCGGGGGTCTCGCCGTGGCGGGCGGCGCTCCAGACGAGGTGGGCGCGGCCTTGGCCATCTACGCTGAGCTGGGGCTCGCTGGCGTCGCCGTCGCGGCGCGGGTCGTGGAGGAGGGTCGGGGCCGTCCACGAGGCGCCGAGGTCCTCCGAGCGGGTGTACAAGAGCCACCGCGAGCCCTTGGGGCCCGATCGCGCCAGCCAGGCGAGGTGGATGTCGCCCTCGGGGCCGCAGGCGACGGTGGCCTGCTCGCTCTCATAGGCGTCGGGGTGAATCGGCCAGGCCGGCCACTCGGGGCCCTGCTCGTCCGGCCCGCGGCGGCTCACCAAGGCGGCGCTGGGGCGGCCGCGCGGATCTAAGGTGAGCGCGACCAGCTCACGCCCTGAGGGGTGCACCGCCAAAGAGCGGGCGCCGCTCACCCGGGCGCGGGAGGCGACGAGCTGGGTGACCAGCCGCCGCGCGGAGGCGATCTCCTGAATCATGCCGCCTCCGCCGAGGCGAGGGGCTCAGCGAGCGCGGGCCGATCTGGCGTGTTGTTCACGCGCCGAGGCTGGCATACCCGCATGATCTGACGTAAGAAAGTAGCCAAGTCCACGCAGTGAGGTCTCCACATCCATCAGCTCGACAGCGGTCCATGGGAGGACGAGCGCGGCGCTCATCCAGAGGCCCAAGAGCGCGCCGCTGGCGGCGAGAGTGAACAGCAGGTCGAGGGTCGAAGCGTTCAGCATAGCGTGCCTCGGGAGCGTGGAGCGGATGTGAATTTAAGCGGAGCGTAGTTCACTGAACACCTGTTCATGTTAGCATGATCTTGTGTTCAGATGAAGCACAACTTCCAGATCGATGACAAGGCGGCGCCAAAGCTCAAAACCCCGGAGTGACCACCTCACTCCATTGGGCCCTCAGCGCAGAGGCACCTCACCCCAACATCATCACATCTGGCTAGGCCAAAAAAAGTCCGCAGGATCGAGGCGGTCCCCCTCAGCGGCGCCGGGAGAAAAAGCATGAAGTCGTTGAACAAGGCTCAGAAGCTGGTGAAGATGGTGGAGCTCATGAACCGCCGAGGCGGCGTGCGCTCCTCCGAGTTTATGGAGCGCTTCGACGTAGACGCGCGCACGCTCCGCCGATACCTCAGCGATCTCCGCGAGATGGAGATGCCGCTGATCGACACCGGCATGGGGGAGTCCCGCACCATCTCCCTCGATCCCAACTACCGCCGCTCCGGTGTGCAGCTCAGCCTGCCCGAGGTGCTCTCGCTGCACTTCGGCCGCACGCTGTTCACCTTCTTGGAGGGCACGCAGTTCGCTGAGGATCTCCAGGGCGCCATCGAGCGCCTTGAGCCGGCGATCCCCCGGGCCCACGCCGACCTCGCCAAAGACCTCGACCGCAAGTTCATGGCGGTCCCCGAGCACGCCAAAGATTACCGTGAGGTCGGCGAGCTCATCGACGACCTGATCACCGCCTTGCTCTACGAGAACCCCGTCACCGCCACCTACGTCAAGGCCGACGGCAGCTCCCGCGACTACGACTTAGAGCCTTGGACGCTGGCCACCTACCGCCAGGGCCTCTACCTCTTCGCCAAAGATCGCCGCGACGGCCGGGTGAAGACCTTCGCCGTCGAGCGGTTCACACGTTTCGATCGGGTGCGGCACGACAAGTTTGTTCTCCCCGCCGACTTCGACCCCAAGGCGGTTGTGTCCTCCGCCTTCGGCATCATCGGCGGGCCCTTGGCCGAGGTGTCCTTGGTCTTCGACGCCATCGCCGCGCCCTTCGTGATGGAGCGCCGCTGGCACCACAGCGCCCACCTCTCACGTCTGCCCGACGGCTCGGCGCGGCTGCACATGCGCGTGGCGATCACCCAAGAGCTCATCACCTGGATCCTCGGCTATGGCGGCTCGGTGAACATCGAGGGCCCGCCGGATCTCCGCGCCTCGGTGCTGGCGGCCCATGAGGCGGCGGTCACGCGCCTGCGCGCTGGAGCGTGATGATCTCGGTCCCCGCGGATGCTTGGCCCCTCGTGGTGGGCGCCGCTGACGAGTTCGGCGGTCAGGACTGGGTGAACGACGCGCCCTCGGGTGAGGCGAACTATCGCCTGCTCGGCGGCGCGCTGCCCCAGGCCGAGTTCAACTCCTTAGATGACCGCTTCTTGCGGCGTTATTTTGAGGTCGTCGCCGGGCGTCTGCCCCACGATGACGCCGCGCTGCGCCAGATGGCCGAGGCGCTGGGGCTCACCTACCGGGTTCACTTCGACAAACGCCCGGCGCTGCCCGCGCCCCACCCGCTCCCCGAGCGCCTGCTCGCCGAGCTGGCTGAAGACTACTCCCCCGACCTCGTGATGATCGGCGCCGACCGGGTGCTCGGCCCCTGGGCGGATGAGCCCATCTCGCGGGAGGTCCGCCGGTTCGCGGCGGCCTTGGCGGCGTTTATCCCCTGCATGGACGAGGGCGGCACGGCGGTGGCCCGCTGGTCCAACCTAGAGCCGCCGCCGTCAGTGGACGACCGCGCCGCCTTACGCAACATCCAGCTCGCCCCGCCGACCTTGTGGGCCGTGGACGGTGAGCGCTGGACACCCTTGCTAGAGATCGCCCCGCGCCGGGTTCCCACGGGCCCGGTGCAGGCGGACCTGGCCTTCCTCACGCCTTGCCCCGTTCGGTTTGTCGTCGCCCGGGTCTATCGCCTCGCGGATGAGTCTTGGCGCGCCTTCGCCCCGATCGTGCTCCCCGCCGCGCCGTCGGTGGACGCCCTGCGGCGGCGGCTCACCTTGGAGCTCTGGCGTGTGCGCCGGGCCGAGCGCCGCACGACCTGGGACGACATGCTGCGGCGCCGGGCCGACCTGGTGTACCGTCTCTGCGCCAGCGCCGCGTGGCGCCAACGCACGGAGCGTCCATGCCTCGGTTCCCCTACGCCCTCTCTCTCGTCGCCCTGCTGATCGGCGCCGCCTGCAAAGACGGCGGCGGTGGCGGCCCCATCGAGGCCAGCCCCGCGTCTCTGGACTTTGGATCCGTCGACTTTCAGGGGCCGCCGATCAACTGCGACCCCGACGAGGGCGGCTGCGCGCCCGCGGCCCTGGACCTCACGAACGTCAGCGACGCCACGATCAGCCTCTCGGCGCCCTTTGGTTACGACGGCGCCCACCTCTGCCTCGACGGCTTTGAGGCGGACGGCGCCCTGAGCTTCGGCGACCTCGCGCCGGGCTCGACCTACCGGGTCACGGTCTCGGTCTGCGGGTACGGCGCGGGTGAGCGTGACACCGAGGTGAGCGGCGCGTTGACCTTCGGCGCCGACGGGGAGTCCGCGCTGAGCGTGCCCTGGTCGTTCACGCCGGTGCGGGCGCTCACCGGAGACGACACCGCCCCCTGAGCGGCGTCGTCAGGCAATCGCCTCCACCTGGGTGGCGTGGCGCAGCAGGGCCTCGATGGGCACGATCTCGATGGCGGCCTCGTGGGTGGCCTCCAGGACGACGTCTGGGGCGCAGCCAGCCTCAAACGCCTCCCGCCAGCGGGTGGCGCAGAGGCACCACTGGTCGCCGGGCTTGAGGCCGGGGAAGCCATGCTGAGGCGCCGGGGTGCTGAGGTCGTTGCCCCGGCGGCGCGAGAAGCTCAAGAACTCCGCCGTCACCCGGGCGCAGATCGTGTGTACGCCGAGGTCTTCGTCGCCGGTCTGGCAGCAGCCGTCGCGCCAGAAGCCGGTCATGGGGTTCGTGGAGCAGGTCGCCAAGGGCCCGCCGAGCACGTTGCGAGCGGTGCGCTTCATCGAGAGTCTCCGGAGATGTGAGGAAGGTGCGCGGAGGATGGACCTCTTCTGGAGGACGTTGCGCCGCGACGGGTGAAGAACAGCAGAGAGATCAGGCCGAGCCAGGCCGCCATGGGGCGCGCCCCGCCCGAGGCCGCGTCCGTGGCCCCCGCGTCGCAGGTGCAGCCCAAGGGGTAGCTGGGCTTGCCCTCGCCGGTGTCGTCGAGGCCCGTCTCCTCGGCGGAGTCGTCGGGGGCGTCGGAGTCTCCGGCGGGGTCGCTGTCGTCGGGGGTCTCGGTGTCGGGGCCGGGGCCGGTGTCTTCAGGCTCCGGGGGCAAGAGCACGAGGCCGCCCAGGGCGGGCACGGTGACGCTGAGGTCGCGGCCGCTCACGGTGAGGCGCGCCCCGGTGAGCGCGTCCTGCACAACTTCACCGTCAACGAAGAGGTCGGCGACGTCGAGGGTGAGGGTCTGCGCCGCCTCGCTGCGGTTGAGCACGATCACCGCGGTCTCGGCCTCGGTCTGCCGGGCGAAGGCGATGACCCGGGCGGCGTCGTCGGCGAGCAGGAGGCTCACGTCGCCCCGGCGCAGGGCCTCGGAGCGGGCCCGGGCGGCGCCTAAGGTGACGTAGTGGTCCCGCAGGTCCGTGTTGGGGCTGAGCCCGAGGTCGGCCCAGGGGTAGGTGGCGCGGGTGGTGGGGTCGTCGCGCCAGACGGCGCCGTCCCAGAGGCTCGCGGCGTCTACGCCCACCTCGTCGCCGTAGAAGGTCATCGGCGCCCCGGGCCAGGTGTACTGGAGCAGGCTCAAGAGCCGGAGCTTCTGCTCGGCCAAGGCCGGGTCATCGTTGGAGACCTTCTGGAGCAGCCACAGCGCCCGGGCCGTGTCGTGGCTGCCCAAGAGGTTCAGCATTCCGTCGTGGGCCTCCCGGGGGTAGTCCTCGCGGATGGCGTTGAGCCGCAGCCAGAGCTGGGTCTCGGTGATGGCGTCGATCTCGCCGCTCTCCCGCCAGGCCTGGCTGTCGTCGTCGGCGAAGCTCGACCCGCCCGTGCAGCCGTCCCCGGCGCAGCCGTCGAAGGCCCAGTCGAGCGCCGCCGCCCGGAAGCGGTAGTTCATCAGGCTGTCGTACTCGCCGCCCAGGAGGAGCTGGCTGTCGTCGTCCCACTCCTCGCCGATGAGCACGGCGTCCGGGCTCACGGCGCGCACGGCGGCGCGGGTGTCCTCCCAGAAAGCGTTGTTGCCCGGGTCGGTGAGGCCGGGGTCGATCTCGCTGCCGACGTCCAGACGCCAGCCCGCCGCGCCGAGGCTCACCCAGTACGGCGCCACGGACGCCGTGCCTTTGGCGTAGAAGAGGTCCTGCACCCCGGCGGCCTCGGGGTTGAGCTTGGGGATGTGGAAGTAGGTGCCCCAGGCCTCATAGGTCACGCCGCCGCAGCGCACCTTGGCGCCGGAGGCGTCCACGGCGGCCTTGTCTGTGGCGGGCAAAAAGTACCAGTCCCGGGTGGGGGCGCTCGTGGACTCGCAGGCGCCGGAGCCGTCGTTGACGCCAGGGCCCGAGGGGCTCGTGAGCGCGCCGGAGGCGTCCCAGCGGGAGTAGAGGTCGAAGCTCGGGGCGTCGGCGGAGCCGTGGTTAAACACGCCGTCGAGGATCACCCGCACCCCACGCGCGTCGGCCTCGGCGATGAGCGTGGTGAAGGTGTCGAGGTCACCCAGCTCCTCGTCGATCTTGAACCAGTCCACGGTGTCGTAGCGGTGGTTGGTGTGGGCGCTGAAGATGGGGTTGAGGTAGAGCGCGGTGACGCCCAGGTCGGAGAGGCCGTCGAGCTCGTCGATGACGCCCTGGAGGTCACCCCCGGCGAAACATTGGGCGCGGAGCTGGTCAGCCCCGGCGCAGTCGCCCGTGGGCGTCTCCCCCCAGGCCAGCGTGGTGTTGGGCACGCCGCCATAGGCCCAGCCCGCGCCGTCGACGGGGTTGTTGCTGGCGTCGCCGTCGCGGAAGCGGTCGGGGAAGATCTGGTAGACGACGGCCTCACCGAGCCAGTCCGGCACGTCAAAGGCCGGGTCGTAGACGCTCACCTGAAACGAGCGGGTGTCGTCGTAGCCATCGGACATCTCGCCGGGGCCGCCGCCGTAAAAGATGGGCTCGTCATCGACGTAGTAGTCGGTGTCAGCGCCGTCTTGGAGCTCAAAGAAGTAGTAGAGGATCGTCGGGCTCGACGGCAGGGGCACCTCGCCGATCCAGTACTCCACGGCGCCGAGGTCGGGGTCCACAAACCCCGCGACCACCCGCAGGTTGATCCAGCTCTCTCTGCGCGCCTTGGCGTCCCACACCCGCAGGCGCACGAGGCTCACGTCCCGGCGACACACCCGAATGCGCAGCTCAACGACCCCACCCCCCGCCGGCGCCGCCCCAAAGGGCTCCCGGTAGCTCTTGTCGAAGCTGTCGTGCAGCACGCCCGCCCAGAAGATGTCCCCGTCCGCCGCCGCGCCGTCACATGGAAAAGCGGCCTGGGCGACCCCAAGGAGCGTGTGCAGGGCGAGGGGGAAGAGGCTTGGCATAGGCGTGACTCAGAGGAGAGTTACGCCCAAAGTAGCACAGGAATGACCGGGCGGGGTGAGCGGCCTTCCTGTATGCGCTGGGGCCGGTCTGCTGGAGAGAATGCGGTCTGACGCGGTTGGTTCGGGCTGGCGGGTGTTGGGCGCGTGTCCGCAGCGTGTCTCCGCTGTGTCTTCGGTGTGTCCTGGCGAGGCCTCGACCGGGTGAGGCCGTCACTGCGGCGAGCTCGTCGAGGCCTTCACCGGCGCGGAGCCTGGTCGAGCTCGTCGAGGCCCTCGCCAGCGTGACGGCCTACGCCGCCCGCGTCCGCGCTGGCAGCCTCACGCCCACGAGCCGCGCGAGTGTCGCGGCTGGGTCTGGGGGAGCCAGGCCGAAGAAGCTCCCCTGTCCAGGCACGTCGTCAAAGGCGGCGCTGAGGTACTCACCCAGCGCGGCGCCGACGGGGATCCCCGGATCTCGCGCGCGGCCTGCCTTTTTGAGCAGGAGGCCAAGCACCACGCCGAGCGGGGGCAACTCGTCCCACACCAGCCGCACGCCGGGGAGCTGCTCCTGCTGGGCGGCGCGCTCTACTGTCGTGATCGCTTGGGCCTCGGTCTGGTTGCGCACGAGCTCCGCGAAGGCGCGCGCCGCATCGAGGCGCTCCAGCAGGCCCCAGCCGGGCCGAACCTCACCGCGCCGGATCGCCTGGTCGAGCGTCACCAGCGCAGGCAGCGCCGCCAGCAAGGCCCGCTCCTCCTTCTCGGTAGCGAAGCCCTCGCGGCGGATCTTCTCGGGGAGCTGGTAGGCGAGCACGGCGCCGACGTGCTCGGCGAGGAGCTCGGCGTCAGCCTGGACGCGGCGCGCCTGGGCGGGGTCCATCCTGAGCAGAATCGCCGCAACAAAGGGCCGGTTAGCGTTCAGGAAGTCGGCGAGGTTCTCGGCGGTGATCGAGCCGTTCCAGCGGATCGGCGGGAGCCCATCGAGCGAAGCCAGACCAAGGCCTCACACCAAGCTGACTGCGCAGCCTAACGGGCTCTCTGCGGCGCTTGTTGAGGCCTGCGACGCTGCGGCAAAGAGCGCGGCCTCAGCCTGGCTCACCGGCGAGCCGTCAGGCTTCACGAGCTCACGAACGACGATCAAAACCTGGTCAGGCCCGGCGGCCATGCGCCGGTCTCCGCTGTTGCTGGACGGGATCAGGCGCCCAAACCGCGCGCGAACCTCTCGCCCGAGTGTCTCGGCGGCGTTCGGCGGAAGGCGCAGCATCGCGATCGTCCGCCCGTTCCCTGCGAGCACAACCCACCGACCATTGAACGGCCACACCACCGGCGGGCCTAGGGTCGCGTCCGCATGGTCAACGAGCACGCGGTCAGGCTCGAAGGCCTGGACCATTGCGGCGATCTTCGAGGTCTCCGCGAAGGCCTCCAAGGTGCGCGCCTGGAACTCCGGCGGGTAGAGCTCCGCCGGAGCAGGCCTCATGGTCTGGGGGTGGTTGCTGGGCACGAGCTGCCCGCGCCCGTCGCGCTGGGCGAGCACCAGGCGCCAGCGAGCGCCCCACCGGCGGCCCTGGGCATCGTAGAGAGGGCGAACCTCCGCCGGGGTCGTTGAGGCTGGGGCGGGGGCGGGCTCGGCCTTGGCCTTGGCCTTTGTCGCGTCGGTCTTTGTGGTCTTCGCTGTGCGCGCTCGGGGCTGCTTGGCGGCCTGGTCGGCGCTGGTCGTCGAGGCCTTGGGCGTCTTGCTGGACTTGGGCGCCGGAGGCGGCGCGGGCGGCGGCGAGGCCTTGGGCGTCTTGCTCACCTTCGGCGCTGGGGGTGCGGGCGGAGGCGAGGCCTTGGGCGTCTTGCTCACCTTCGGCGCTGGGGGTGCGGGCGGCGGCGAGGCCTTGGGCGCCTTGGCAACGGGCGCGGCCTTCGTCGAGCACGTCGAGCGGAGCTCAAAGCCCAGCGCGGCGATCCCGCCAGCGGAGCAGGCCTGCGCGAGCGTCGGCGCTGTGCTCGTCTGGTCGGCGCCGACGGCGGCGCGCCGGTGAACCCAACGCCAGGCGCCGCGCTCAGAGGTGACCGTCAGATCGCCATGGTTCGGCCACTCCCGCCGGAGTTGGACGACGACGCGCCCAGCGTCGAGCCAGGCCGAGCCCTCCCAGGCGCCACCAAGGACCGCCCGGTTGAGGCCGCGCCCTCCTCGGCGCAGCTCGTCGAGCTTGGCATCCCAGAACCGCGCGCCGACGACGGGCGCGAGCTCGCCGGGTACATCGGCGCCGGAGCCAGGCTCCCAGGCCCAGGCCTCGGCGCCTTTGGCGACGAGCGCGAGACCCTCGGCGGCGTGAGGCCGTAGCACCAAGCGCAGCGCGCCGACGGGCTGCGCGCCTTTGACGCCGACGAGCTCACCAGCGCGCACGACGCCGGAGACCTCGACGCAGGCCGGGAGATCGGCGCGGGCGCCGGTGAGCTTGACGGTGAGGCGGCGCGGCTTCGCGGCGCTGGTGGGCTTGGCGTTCACGGGCTTCACTCGCAGAGGATGGGGTCGAAGGTGGCCGGGCAGCTCGCCCCGTAGGGCGTCGATCCGTCGTTCGCCGTCTGGGCGCAGGCCTCGATCGAGCTGAGGCGCTGGTAGAGGCGCCCAAGGGCTGCGACGGGCTCGTCACAGCTCAGGCCGGTGCGCCAGAGGCCACACGGATCGGTGACCGTGGTGGAGCTCGACGAGCTCGGCGTCTCGGCGACGAGCTCGATCCAGCCGAGATCCTCGGCGGTCTGCCAGGTTACGCCCCATTCCCGGGGATGGTTCTGGCAGCCGACCGCGACGGCGAGGCCCTCGGGCGCGGTGTCGGAGGTGTCGGCGGTGGAGCTCACACACCCGCCGACGAGGAGCAGGACCAGGCCAGCGGCGGCGGCGCGAACCAGCGCCAGGCCTCCACCCGCCGGAGCTGGTGCCGCCGGAGCGACGGGCGGCGGCACGTTCGGCGAGCTGGGCTCGACGAGCTCGACTCGGATCACCGGGCGCCAGGCCTCCAGGCGCGCGAGGGCGCGAGCCAGGACGGACGCCGCCCCCAAGAGGGCGAGGGTGTCGGCGCTGAGGCCCAGAAGGCGCAGATCGCCCACCTGAAGGTCAGCGCCCCAAACGGGCGCAGCGACGAGGAGCAGGGCGAGGATCCAGAAGACCTGGCGGAGCATAGGCCACCTCAGAGAAGAAGCGGATCGATGGGCTGGCCGTCGATGTAGACGGCCCAATGAAGATGCGGGCCCGTGACCTGGCCCGTGCGGCCCACGGCGGCGATCACCTGCCCGGCGGTGACCTCCTGCCCCTCAGAGACATAGGCCGCGCTGAGGTGTGCCAGTCGATGCGCTTCGCCGCGCCCGTGCAACCACACCGTTAAGCCGCTCGTCTGTGTCGTCTCGATCTTGGCGACGCGGCCCGAGATCGGCGCGAGCACGTCGGCACCCTCAGCGGCGGCGAGATCCACGCCCTTGTGAAATTGCGGCTGACCCGTAAATGGGCCCGTGCGCCAGCCGAAAGGCGACGAGACCCGCACATAGGCCGGGACAGGCCAGGCGCGCCCGTCGTCGCGGGTGTTGCTCGTCGGGTAGCTCGCCCTCGGCGAACCTCCCGACGAAGCAACCGCCAGCACGATCAGCGCCAGCACGCCGAGCCCGGCGCCGACTGTGAGCGGTGACGGCTTCACTTGTTGCCCTTCCACATCCAGGCCAAGCCGCCGAACAGGGCCACGCCGACGAGGCCCACAAGCCACCCGCCGCCGCTCTTGTCGTTCTTGTCGTCGGGCGGCTTGGGTAGCGTCGAGGCCTGTAAGGACGTGCCCATACGCATAGCCTCGACTCTGGCTTGAAGCTCGAGGCGCTCGGTGTGGGCGTTGGTCGTCGTGGTCTCCACGTCGGCGACGCTGCCGACGATGTACGCGAGCGCGATCGGCGTGACGATCAGCACGCCAATCGCCACGGGCACAGCGAGCACGAGTGGCGCTCCCTGAACCGACGACGCGGGCGCCTCGTCGAGCTGCACGAAGGGCCAGAAGCCAGCACCCCAGAGATCGTATCTGGTGGCGTAACCCTCCCAGAGCGCGCGCTCGGCGGCCTGCTCCTCAGCGGGGAGCTGGTCAACCAGCGCGAGCGCGTCAGCGATGTCAGCGCCGAGCAGGTCGAGCCAGGCGATATAGTTCGTCACCGCCTCGGCGGCGTCCTCCGGCCCCAAGGCCTCGGCCTCGGGCAGCCAGGCGGACACGAAGGCCTGATACTGCGCGTCGAGCTCGGTTGACCAGCCGTTGTATAGGTCTGTCCAGTAGGCCTGGATCGTCTCGAAGTCCATCACTGGCCCCCGCAGTTCTTGCAGTTCGCGCAGCCAATCTCAACACCCGAGACCCGAAGCGGCGCCCGAATGGCGAGCACGTCGCCGCCACCTTGGGCGCGGCGCTTCTCGAAGCGAGCGCGCACGGTCGCCACCTTGTCGAGCGGCTTGATCTCGGACTCCTTGACCCGCTGAACGAGCTTCACCGCGCCCCGGCCCGCCTTGATCGCGAGTTTGGCGGCGGGCACGAGCGCAGCGGCGGCGACACCAACAAAATCCTTGGGAAGCTTGATCACAACGCGCCACTCATGGATCCAGATCTCATAAAGCTCGATGCCCCACCCGCCATATTCGGGCGCCACAGCCCACGGCGTCTCGCCGGTGTATCCCGACGTTATCGGCGTGGGGTTTGGGAACGACGCGCACAGATCGGTCTGTGCGGACTGGTTTTGCCTGAGCCGAACCTTTCCCTCTTCAGGCACCAGCTTTGCGACGTAGTTCGCCTCACCGTCAATATAGATTGGCCCCTGCACATCCACGCGGTAGCCCTCTGCGGGCACAAAGGCCCAATTTTTGACGGCGATCAGCTTCTCGCAGTTCATGGCCTGAGCTCCTGAATCTCGGGGGTTACGGCGCCATACATGCCGAGGCGCGCGGAGGGATCGTCGTAGAAGGTTTGGCCCTCGATCTCGTAGGCGACGAGGGCGTGATACGCGGTCGGGCCCTCTTGGGTCAGCACGACACGCGCGGGGATCGTCGCCGGGCGGTAGTAGGCGGCCCACTGGTGCGCGTCCTCGAAGGGGAAGACGGCCAGCCAGCCGAGGGCCTCCAGTTCACCAGCGCGCCAGGCGCTCAAGCTGTCGCAGTCCTCCTCCCCCAGAGCCAGGCATTGATCCGCAGTCGCGAACCGCTCGACGCTCTCGCGCCGGTAAACCACGGGGGAATAGTAGAGAAACGGGAACGAGGCGGTCCCGGCGATCAGCTCAGCGTTGATCGTGCGAAGAGCGTTCAGAATCCAGAGCCACGCGCGGGGACGGGCTGGCACTCGGAGATCTATTTTCACGAGGTCAGCTCCTAAAACGCGAGATGCCACTGAAGGCAGGCGGTCAGCCCAAGAGGTATGGTCACCTCTATTGTCTCCACGCTGCCGATCAGCAATCCACCTTCGGGCATCTGGTCGATGCTGATCACCTGCGTAACGATGGAGAATCGATCGGTGGTCGTGACAAGCACGCCGACTCGATGCACTGGATCGGCGCTGTTGATCGTGAGGCTTAGCCGAGTTGTGCCCGGTGGCGGTGTGACCTGCACGGCGGAGCCTGTGCCTACGAGCTTCTCAACGTACACATTATCCGTCTTAATTGGCGCATCGATCGACGCGACCATTGCCTGTACGTTGTGCGTCTGCGACGAAGTATTATAGCCGTACACCTTCGCCGATGTTGCGAAAACGCACAATCGCGCAACACCGCTGACGCTAACCTTAATCGTGGGTAGGCTGTTTCCCTGGCGGCTCAGATCGAGGTGAGCATCCCAGGGCAAGCCGGAGAAGCTCACGAGCTCGATCAGAGACCACCCGTCACACTCGGAGAGCGTGCCGAGGTCGTCGGGGTTGCCCTGGAGGTTCAGCGGTTTTACCGGCGTGTAGTTCCAGAGCGACACCGAGACCTCCTAAACGCTCGCCTGGGCGATCAGTTGCAGCGGGGCTTGGTGCGCCAGCGGCGACCCGAGACCAGGGCGCGCACCAGGCCAGAGGCGGGCACGCTGTCGATCACCAGCGTAGCGGTGCTGTTCGCGGGAAACTCGCGCCCCTCGATCGCCCCGAGCATGTAGCCGTTGACCGCGAAGTTCTCGACGGCGGCGCCGTCGGGGTAGTCAAGGACGTAATCGTCGCCGACCTTGAGCGAGCGGAACAACGAACCACCAGCGGACCCCTGAAGGCTGATCTTCTCGGCGATGAACCGAGAGCCGATCGACTTGGTGGAGGTGACGGAGGCGGTAGCGCCGCCGCTGTTGCTGCCGGTGAAGTTGTAGGAGTACTGCTCCCAGTAGCCGCCGCTGTCGTCGTCGCCGTCGTCGCCCCGACGCTCGGCGCGGCGCTCTTGGCGGTCCTCCTTGCGGTCGGCGCGGCGCTCCTGGCGGTCCTCCTGGCGCTCTTCACGGTTCTCCCGGACGCGGGCGACAACGCCCTTACGCTTCTTCTTGGCGCCGACGAACTCGGCGAGCTCGGCGCCGCTCACCTCGATCTCGTCGCCGTCGTCGGTCTCGACGATGAGGCCGTCAGACACCGCGCCGATCTCGGCGTCGGGCTGGGTGGTGGTGAGGTCGATCACCTGGCCGGTCGTGGGGTTGAAGCCGGACTGGTTGCCGATGTCGATCAGGTCTTCAGACATGACTGTCTCCGTTTGGTCGGAATGTAGGGGATGAGGCGCGACTGGGCGTTGTCTGGTAGGGGGGCACCTGTAGCGGTCGCCGTGGCCGAGCAACGCTCGGCTCAGGGCTGCTACCGAGGCCTCACTGACGCAGCTTCAGGCGCACCTTCTCCCCGGAGGGGGTGGGGCGAGCGGCCATCGGGGGAGAGACCACACGCTGAGCGAAGCGCGGATCGGCCATCCGAGGATCGGACGCGGGCAAGCGGCCCTGAACGGCGGGGGCGGCGGCGGCGGGGGCGGGGGCGGCGGCGCCGGGAGCGGGGGGCTTGCCCTCCTTCTCCTCATACTTCTGCTTCATCTGGGCGCCAAGATCGCGCATGTTCGCGCCGATCCCCTCCAGCAAGGCGCCTTCCCCGACGGCCTCGACCATCGGCGCCCATTTAGCCCGCGCGAGCTTGCCGCCAAGGGCGACAAACTTCGCGCCGAGCCCGCCCCAGAGGGGCACGTCCACGCCGTAGATCTGCGCGTCACCGCGATAACCGCGCGTGGCGCCAGCGGTGGCGGCGGTCGCGGCCTTGACCACGGTGTAGCCCAGATCGGCGGCGGTCTCGCCCGCCGCCTGCTTCATGGACTTCTGCGCGCTGGTGCTGCGCTGCTTGCTCTGCTCCAGGGCGGCGGCCTCAGCCGCGAGCTCCTCGGCCTTGGGGCCGGTGAGCTCCTTACCCCGGAGCTGTCGGATCTTGTCGAGAAAGGACACGAGGCCCTCCGTTGTGGGTGCCTCTTGTTCTTCGCCTGCTGGGATCTGCCCTCCAGGCCGGGCAGCTCGCCCAGGCCGGGCAGCGCCCAAAATCACCGATCCGGGGGTGTGTACACCTTCGAGGCGGCCTCGACGTGGCGCCCCTGCCCGGCGTTGCCCGGCCTGTGCCCGGCGTTGCCCGGCCTGTGCCCGTCGTGCTGCCCGAGGCCTGCCCTGCGGCTGCCCGAGGCCTGCCCTGCGGCTGCCCGAGGCCTGCCCTGCGGCTGCCCACCCTTCATAGGGCGCTGCGGCTTGCTGACGTGTACAGCAGAACGATCGAAAACGGGCCTTCACCCTATGTCGGTCGGTTTAGGTCCGGGCGTTGATGTCTTGAACGCGCGATAGTGGGCCTAGGAGGTACACGAGTGAGCGATTCGCTGACCGACTTCTTGCCCCGAATGCGCGCCGCGATCGTCGGCGCTCGGTCGCCGGTAACGCTGAGTGTTTACCGACGCAGAGGAGACAACGAGGAGCCGCTTTTCTCGGCCGGCCTCACGGGCGCGTGGGCCCGCGAGCAGCTCGCCAACACCGACGCGCCCGAGGCGGCCTCGTGGGCGGCGCAGCTCGGCCAGGAAACCGGGCCGCTCGGCATGATCAGCGCCCAGGCCGCAGCGGTCGTCTCTGAGGCGGCGCACCTGGCGCTACTTCGCGTCGTGAATGCCCATACTGGACCGCTGCGAGTGAGGTTGAGAGGGACAGAAACCAACGTCAACGCCACGATCCAGAGCTTGGGCACCGACACCACGGGCCTCGTTCCTGCGCGGGCGGAGGACAGCCTTCAGGGTCATGTCGACGCGTTGGCTGCGGTGTCGAGGCATACGATCGCGTCAAGCCATGCGGTGATCGAGAGCGGACGCAACGCCACCGACGCGCAGGATGCACGGTGGGGGAAACTCTTTGATCGCTCAGACAAGGTGCAAGACAAGCTCTGCGAGGGCTACGAGCGCCTGCTTCAGCAGAAGGACGCGCAGATCGCCGCTCAAGGTGAGCGCATCACGACCTTAGAGAAGCAGGTCAAAGACATAGCGGACGCTGCACAGAAGGCCGTGCTAGAGGACCGCACGATCTCCGCTGCAACTACCGTAGAGCTTGAGCAATGGAAGCAGCTAGGAAGCGGCGCCCGTGAGCTCTTCAGCTACGGGTTCACGGCCTATCAGCTCCACGAGCTAAACAAGCGCGGCGTTGGCCCCGAGAGCCTACCAGCGGTCAAGCTCCTCTTGGAGCATCCCGATCTCGTCCGTTTGCTCACGCGGCCAGACGTGCAAGCCGCTCTGAGTGACGGCGCGCTCCTGGCCCTCTTCACCCGCCCAGACGTGCAGGCCGCGATCTTTGATCCCGCCGTTCTGCGGGTGCTCACCTCTCCCGACTTCCGCGAGATGTGCGCGGATGAGACCCAGATCGCGGCGTTCTTGCGCATTATGCGCGAGTCCGCCTCGGTCCAACCCGACGAGGCAGCATGAACGACAAAGCTCTGAATGAGGTTCGCTCGCTCTTCACGTTCACGAACGACGATGAGCTGAACGCCAAGCAGGACGACTTCTCAAAGCTCGATGACAGCTCGCAGCGGTTCGCGCTGGGTTTGCTGCTCGTCGCGGTGCTTGATGGCGTCTTCACCATCGGCGAGACCATCGACCCCAGCGCGCCGCAGGCCGAGGGCGAGGGCGAGAACGAGGCCGAGGCCGAGGCCGAGGCCAAGGCGGCGCCCGTGGACAGCTCGCCCCGGCGGCGCCTGTCCTTGTCGAGCTCGGCGCCGACCACCCCGGCGGAGAGCCCGGCGCTGACCACCCCGGCGGAGAGCCCGGCCTCGACCGCCCCGGCGGAGAGCCCGGCCTCGACCGCCCCGGCGGACGCTGAGGCCAACCCCGCGCGCTCCTTCGAGCTGCCCTGATGGACGCCCGTGGCGTCACCGTGGCGTTAGAGAGCGCCGGGATGCTCGGGCGGGTCGCTGCGACGTTCGCAGAGGAGGCGCTGCGGGAGGCGGGCCTACTCTGCCAGCGGACGGGCGCCCGTCTATCAACACGAATCGAGGTCACCCCAGATCGTAGCGTAGAGCTCCCGCTCAAGAATCTAGCGATCGGCCTGGCTTGGGCGCCCGGAGGCGTGAAGCTCACAGCACCTTTCGGCGGCGTGTTGGCGGGCCTCTTCGGTGCGCCGATCGACCTTCGACAAGGGCGCGCCGAGTGGCAGGTAAGCCCCGGGCTTTATGGGCCCGTGCCGCTGCATCCCGGCCTAAACCTCTCCATTGAGGTCTCCTGATGATCTGCGCTGTCTCTGGATGCTGCGATCTGGCGCGTGAGCGCGTCACCGTTTGGCCCGAACACCTGGCGGGCGGTCCTGAGACGCGCGATCTCTGCGCCCTGCACGCTGAGGAGGTGCGGAGCTGGGCGAGCGCGGAGGGCCTCGACCGGCCCAGGGCGCGCTGGATCAAGGCGCCAGCGCCCACACCAACGCCCGCGCCGCCTAACCTTCTGCTCGTGTCGAGCGCCCCGGCGTGCGCGGTCTGTGGCGTGGTGAAGGCTCTTCACCGGCGCGGCATTTGCCAGGCCTGCATCAGACGCGCGATGCGCGCCGAGAAGCGCGAGCGTCTCGCGGGATGAGGCGGCCCCCCTGCGATACGATTTACCGCCTTCGGTGGTCGCTTAATGTCCGCGATGGGCGCGTAACGGTCTGTGATGATTTAGGGTTTGTGCTCTTCTCTGCATTGCTGCCCAACGATGAGCTATCGGCAGCTCGGGTGATGCGCTTCGCACAAACCCTCCAGGCTTCCGGCGGGCACGACACCGCACGAAGCGGCCGCGTTTGTTGCGCTTCTCCGTGCCTGTTTACGCAGTTTGTAGAACAACTACACAGCACAACCCCAAGTGACGAAGCACGAACGCTGAAGAAGCTGAGGCCGCCCCAGGAGGCGGCCTCGTGACTCCTTCCACGCATGGCGGATGAGCTTTGAGACCTTTAACACTAGGCCCCGCCGGAGGCCTCGACGCCGCGCCGGTGAGGCCTCGACGAGCTCGACCAGGCGCCGCCGGTGAAGGCCTCGACGAGCTCGACCAGGCCCCGCCGGTGAAGGCCTCGACGCCGCGCCGGTGAGGCCTCGACGAGCTCGACCAGGCGCCGCCGGTGAAGGCCTCGACGAGCTCGACC
>JAKLKE010000169.1 GCA_023150775.1 Myxococcota bacterium | reverse complement strand
ATCTCGATCTGAGCGCCGAGGCGACATGAGCCCGCGCCCGCCGGGGGGATCCCTCTGGCGGGCGTTGTGCGCTCTGGGGGCGCGCTTTGGCCCCGCACGGCGAGCCCGCTCGCGGACCGACCGAGGCCGGGGGGGTAGGACCTGCCGGCTGAGGCCGCCGCACGACCCCCTTGACCGCAGCGCCCTCAATCCCCGCCCCCACCCGCCAACCCGCCCCCACGATCCCCCAGCCCCACAAGGATCCTCCCCGGCCGAGACCCCAAAAACCGCGCTCTTGGCCCCTCCTGCCCCGCTCCCCCTCTGCGCCTCCGCGCTCTTCGCAACATGGATCGCCTGCTGACCTCTTGACTTGGCGCCACGACGTGTAAACAGGTGTTCAGGTTCGGCTGTGGATCGGAGGTCAGATGTCAGGCAGAGGCCCAGAGGAGATCGTCGTCTTGGGCGCGCGGGAGCACAACCTCAAGGGGGTGGACCTGCGTATCCCTCGGGACAGCCTCGTGGTCTTCACGGGGCTCTCCGGCTCGGGCAAGTCGAGCCTCGCCTTTGACACGGTCTATCAAGAGGGCCAGCGGCGGTTCATGGAGTCGCTGTCGGCCTACGCGCGGCAGTTCTTGGGCAAGATGGAGAAGCCTAAGGTCGACCACGTCGAGGGCCTCTCGCCGACGATCTCCATCGATCAAAAGACGGTCAACCGCAACCCGCGCTCCACCGTGGGCACGGTCACCGAGCTCCTGGACTACCTGCGGCTCTTGATGTCGCGCCTCGGCGTCGCCCACTGCCCGGTCTGCGACACCGCGATCACCGCGCTCTCTCCGGGGCAGATCGCCGAGCGCATGTTGGGCCAAAAGCCCGGCGCCCGGCTCACGGTGCTCGCCCCCATCGTGCGGGATCGTAAGGGTGAGTACCGCAAAGAGCTCGACGACCTACGCCGCCAAGGTTGGCTGCGGGTGCGCATCGACGGCACGATCTACCGCCTCGATGAGGAGCTGCCCGCCCTCGCCCGCTACGAAAAACACACGATCGAGATCGTCCTCGACCGCGCCCGGGCCGTGCCCGAGGACCGCCCCCGGGTGAGCGAGGCCGTCGAGCGCTCGTTGAGCCTCTGCGCGGGCGTGGTCAGCGCGCTCATCGAGGCCGAGGGCGAGGCCGAGGTTCACGCCACCTGGTCCAGCTCCCGGGCCTGCGCCAAACACCCCGACATCTCGATCCCCGAGCTTGAACCCCGTCTGTTCAGCTTCAACGCCCCCCAAGGCGCCTGCCCCACCTGCGGCGGTTTAGGGGAGCTGGTCGACTTCGACCCCGACCGGCTCGTCAACCCCGCCCTGCCCCTCAAGGACGCCTTCTTGGTGTTCAACGAGGAGGGCCGGGTGCCCTTCTCGTGGGTGGGCCAAGACGTGATCTTGGCCCTGGCGGCGCACCTCGGCGCGCCCGTCGACAAGCCCTGGCGTGAACAGACCGAGGCCGTACAGCGGGCGATCTTGCTCGGCGAGGGCGTCACCTTTGAGTACGCCTACACCCTTGATCGTGGCGCCCGCCAAGACCAGCGCACCCGCACCTGGGCGGGGCTCCTCGACAACATCAAACACGTCTACCACTTCACCAAGTTCCCTAGCTTTGAGCGGTTTCGGCGGCATCGTCCCTGCCTCGACTGCCACGGCAAACGCCTCAACCCCGTGGCCCTGGCCGTGCGTTTTCGGGGCTACAACATCGCCGAGCTCTCAGGCCTCACCATCCGCGAGGGGCTGCAGCTCTTTGACGGGATGCGGCTCAACGGCGCCGAGCGGCAGATCGGCCAGGAGGTGCTGCGGGAGATCGCCGCGCGCCTCAAGTTTTTGGACGAGGTGGGGCTCAGCTACCTCAGCCTGTCGCGGTCTTCAGCCACGCTCTCCGGCGGCGAGGCCCAGCGCATTCGCCTCGCGGCCCAGGTGGGCTCGGGGCTGCAGGGCGTCACCTATGTGCTGGATGAGCCGTCCATCGGCCTGCACCCCCGGGACAACCAACGGCTCTTGCGCTCGTTGTTGCGCCTGCGGGACGTCGGAAACTCCGTGCTCGTCGTCGAGCACGACCGGGAGACGATGGAGGCCGCCGACTGGGTGGTTGACGTCGGGCCCGGCGCGGGGGTCGAGGGCGGCGCGCTCATCCACTCCGGGCCGCCGGAGACGCTGCTCACCGCCCAGGGGCACACCGCGGCGTTTCTGCGGGGGGACGAGCGCATCGCCCTGCCCGAGTCGCGACGGCCTGGCAACGGCCAGAAGCTCACCGTCGTCAACGCCCGAGCGAACAACCTCCAGAACGTGACCGTGTCGATTCCGCTGGGGGCCTTCGTCGCCGTCACCGGGGTGAGCGGCTCGGGCAAGTCGAGCCTCGTCGTGCAGGTGTTGGAGCGCGCCTTGGCCCGGCTGGTGAACGGCGCTGAGACGCCCGACCCCGGCCCCCACGACCGCATCGACGGCACAGAGCACCTCGACAAGATCATCGTCATCGATCAGTCGCCCATCGGGCGCACGCCGCGATCCAACCCGGCCACCTACACCAGCGCCTTCGACGAGATCCGAAACCTCTTCACCGCGCTCCCCGAGTCCAAGGCCCGAGGCTGGAAGCCCGGCCGCTTCTCGTTCAACGTGCCCGGGGGCCGCTGCGAGGAGTGTGAAGGCGCCGGGGTCAAGACCATCGAGATGCAGTTCTTGGCCGATGTTCAGGTGGAGTGTGAGGCCTGCGGCGGTCGGCGATTTAACACAGAGACCTTGGAGGTCCGCTACCGGGGCCACAACATCGCCGATGTCTTGGCGATGCCGCTCTCTGAGGCCGCCGAGTTTTTCCAACATCACCGCCGCCTCAAACGAATCTTGGACACGCTGGTGAGCGTCGGCCTGGGCTACGTCTCATTGGGGCAGCCCTCGACCACGCTCTCCGGCGGCGAGGCCCAGCGGGTGAAGCTCGCGACCGAGCTGCACCGTCCGGCGACGGGGCGCACGCTGTACATCCTCGATGAGCCCACGACGGGGCTGCACTTTTTTGACGTGCGGCGCCTGCTCGACGCGCTGCAGCGCCTCGTCGATGTGGGCAACTCGGTCCTGGTCATTGAGCACGATCTCGACGTGGTGAAGGTCGCCGATCATGTGCTCGATCTCGGCCCCGAAGGTGGCGACGGCGGCGGGCTCATCGTCGGCGAGGGCACGCCGGAGCACATCGCCACCTTAGACACCCCCACGGGCCGGGCCTTGGCGACCTTGTCCGAGTTTGGCGCCGCGCCCCGGGCGTTTAAGCCCCACCGCGCCGCCCGCCGCGACCGCCCGCCCGACCTCCAGGTGCGCGGCGCCACCTGCCACAACCTCAAGAGCGTGAACCTCACCGTGCCCAAAGACTCGCTCACGGTGATCACCGGGGTGAGCGGCTCGGGCAAGACGTCCCTGGCGTTTGACACGCTCTTCGCCGAGGGCCAGCGGCGCTACGTCGAGTGTATGTCCACCTACGCCCGGCGCTTCTTGGGGCGCCTCGACCGCGCGCCCGTCGAGAGCGTCGAGGGTCTGGCCCCGGCCATCGCCATCAACCAGAAGACGGCGTCTCACAACCCCCGCTCCACCGTCGCCACGGTCACGGAGATCTACGACTACCTGCGACTGTTCTGGGCCCGGGCGGGGGAGGCCCACTGTCCCCACTGTGACGCGCCGATCCTGGGCTACGCGCCGAGCGCCGCCGCCCGGCACCTCCAGGCCCTCGCCCCGGGGCCGGGCTGGCTCATCGCGCCCTTGCCCAAGGTGGACGACGGCGAGGCCCGGCGCAAAGAGCTCCTGCAGGACGGCTACTTACGTCTGTTCGGCCCTCAAGGAGAGGTGTCGATGGAGGACAAGGCGGCGGCCAAGGCGCTCTTGGAGTCCGAGCCTTACCTCGTCGCCGACCGCCTCAACCCCGCCAGCACCGAGCGCCAGCGTGTCGCCGAGGCCGTGAAGGTGGCCTACGCCTATGGCGGCGGCAAGGCGGCGTTTCAGAGCCGTGAGGGCGACCTCATCCCGCTCTCTGAAGAGCCCGCCTGCCCCGTTCACGGCAAGATCTGGGCGGGGGAGATCACGCCGCGGCACTTCTCGTTCAACTCTTACCTCGGCGCCTGCCGCACCTGCGACGGCGTCGGCGTCACCGTCTCTCTCGATCCCACCCTGCTCTTCCCCGACACCAGCGCCGGGGTGCTCAAGGCCTTAGATCCCCGCGTCGCCTCGGTGATCGCGCGCTCGGCCAAGCTCGCCAGCCACCTCAGCGCCTTGCTCGCGGCGCTGAAGCTCAAGGCCGACACGCCCCTGCACAAATACAGCGCCGCGCAGCTCCAAGCCCTGCTCTACGGCTTGCCTGGGGTGCCGCTGCTCATGCAGTGGACGAGCTCTTGGGGTCGCGCAAAAAACATCGTCACAGAGGAGGGCGACTGGCCGGGCCTCGTGCCCATCGTCGAGTCTTGGTCTTCAGGCATGGAGTGGCTGCGGCGGGCGCGTCCCTGCCCGAGCTGCGGCGGCGGGCGCCTGCAGCCCGAGGTGCTCGCCGTGCGGGTGAGCGGCCTCAACATCCACCAGGCGACCGTCCTCACCGTCGAGGCCGCCCTGGAGTTTTTCCAGTCGTTGACCCTCGATGAGACACAGACGGCCATCGCCGCGCAACCTCTGGACGAGGTGCGGGGGCGGCTGCGTTTTCTGCGAGACGTGGGCCTGGGCTACATCAGCCTCGATCGTGGCGCGGCGACGCTCTCCGGCGGCGAGGCCCAGCGCATTCGCCTCGCGTCCCAGCTCGGCAGCGGGCTCACGGGCTGCATCTATGTGTTGGATGAGCCTACGGTGGGCCTGCACCCCCGGGACACCCAACGCCTCTTGGGCACCCTCGTCGGCCTGCGGGATCTCGGCAACACCGTCATCGTCGTCGAGCACGACCCAGACACCATGGCCACCGCCGACTTTATCGTCGACATGGGCCCCGGCGCCGGGGATCTCGGCGGGGAGATCGTCGCCTCGGGCACCTTGGCCGAGCTGCTGGAGCACCCGCGCTCTTTGACCGGGGCCTACCTGAGCGGGCGGCGCAAGATGCCGCGCCAGGCGACCCGGCGGCCGGTCAAAGAGTCGATGACCTTGGTCAACCCACGGGTCAACAACCTCAAGGTGAAGACGCTGCAGGTGCCGGTCGGGGTTTTGACCGTCGTGACCGGGGTGAGCGGCAGCGGAAAGTCCTCGCTGATCATGGACGCCTTGGTGCCCGCGCTCAGCCACGCCCTGCAGCTCAGCGAAGGCGCGGGCCCCGCGGAGAGCGTACAGGTGCCCAAAGGCTTCAAGAAGCTCGTCGTGGTCGACCAGTCGCCCATCGGCACCACGCCGCGCTCGACGCCGGCCACCACCACCAAACTCATGGACAGCCTGCGGGATCTCTACGCCCAGGCCCCCATCGCCAAAGAGCGCGGCTGGGACAAGGGCCGCTTCTCGTTCAACAACGCCGAGGGCCGCTGCGCCCACTGTGAGGGGCGCGGCTCGATCTTGGTCGAGATGCACTTCTTGTCCGACGTGTGGGTGGTCTGTGAGCACTGCAAGGGCCGCCGGTTCAACGACGCCACCTTAGAGGCGCGCTGGGCGGGGCTCTCCATCGCCGACGCCCTGGATCTGCGCGTGGATGAGGCCCTGGAGGTCTTCGGCAAACACAAGGCCCTGGCCGGGCCGCTGCGCCAGCTCCAAGACGTCGGCTTGGGCTACATCCGCCTCGGCCAGCCCGCGACGACGATGTCCGGCGGCGAGGCCCAGCGGGTGAAGCTGGCGAAGGAGCTCGGCAGCCGGGGGTCGTCGGCGATCTACGTCTTGGACGAGCCCACGACGGGCCTACACTTCGCCGACGTCGACAAGCTCATCGGCGTGCTGCAGCGCCTCGTCGACAACGGGGCCACGGTCATCGTCATCGAGCACAACCTCGACGTCATCCTCAACGCCGACCACGTCATCGACATGGGCCCCGAGGGCGGCGACGCCGGGGGTGAGCTGCTCTACGCGGGCACCCCCGAGGGCCTCGCCCAACAAGACAGCCCCACCGGGCGGGCCTTGGCGGCGCTGATCCCTCAGCTCCCCCAGGCCGCTCCTATGCCCAAGCCCGGGAAGACGGCCACGGCCTCTAAGGCGGCGTCGCGGTCGGCGAAGGTGGCGTAGTCAACGACGCGAGGCCCGGAGGGCGCTGGTGGGGATGTGTAGGGGGCGCACCATCCCCCAACAACGGCGATTCGTTGCTCAGGATCCCGAGAGACTGGCCGCGGCGTTCGGGCTCAGATCCCCAGGCCGGGGAAGATCCCCACGGCCTCCAAGCTGACGTCGCGGTCGGTCATGGCGAGCTCGTCCACTCCGTCGCCGTTGAGGTCTACGAAGGTGGCGTAGTTGCCGACATACTCGTAGTCTTCGTTCCCCACAAAACGCGCGGAGAGCGTGGGGAGGGTGAAGCTGCCCGTCGTCGGCCCATAGAGCAGGCCCAAGGCGCCGTTGTTGGTGAGCCCGGCGCTGCTGAGGTAGGGCTCGCCGACGAGCAGGTCCTTGTAGCCGTCGCCGTCGCTGTCGCCGCTCTCAAGGGTGGACTGATACGCGTAGCCGCTCCGGGTCGAGCCCAAGACCTGCACGTCCGCGCCGCTGAGGGCCCGCCCGCTGATCGGCGAGAGCCAGAGCGCGAGGGTGCCGCCTTGGTCGACCCCGGTGGAGTCCCCGGGGGCCGCCGCCATGACGTCGGCGTATCCGTCGTTGTTGTAGTCCCCTACCCGCTCGACGCGGTAGCCGACGTAATCCTCGGCGTCGTCCCCGTAGATCACCGCGTCCACGTCGCCGGGGCTACGCTCACCAGAGAGCGGGCCCTCGAAGAGCAAGACCGCCCCGCGGTTGGTCTTGGCGCCGCCGCTGGAGAACTGCGGCACGCCGACGAGCAGGTCGTCGAAGCCGTCGCCGTTGGTGTCGCCGACCCACACCACGTCGGTCCCGAGGCCTTGGCCGGCGGTCCCGGAGACGGTCGCGACGGCGACCTCATGCACCCGTTGGTCGCCGACATGGTTCGCGGGGATCACCCACACCATTCCGGTGGTGATCCCGGCGGAGTTCGTGTAGTTGGCGTCGGCCATGATCAGATCGGCGACGCCGTCCGCGTCGTGGTCCCCGAGGCCGTCGAAGCTCTGGTTGGGGTTGTACGAGGTCCCGTTGGGATCGTCATCGGAGTAGAGCAGGAGCGAGCACCCGCTGACCGAGCTCGCACCGGTGAGCGCGCTGCCCATCACGGCCAAGGCGCCGAAGGTGCCCCCGTCGCCGACCGAGTTGAGGCTGAGGAGGAGCTCCTCGGCGCCGTCTCCGTCGAGATCCCCGACCCGCCCGAGGCGCTCACCCAGGTAGGTGTAGTCTTTCTCGCCGTAGACCGTGAATGACGCGCTGTCTCCCGCCTTGTCGCCGTCGTTCGGCTCGCCCGCCAAGGCGTAGACCTCGCCGCCATACTCGGCGTCGCCGGAGAGATAGGGCGCGCCGATGACGAGGAGATCACCCTGGCCCGCGCGCTCCAGGCGCACGATGGACTGGCCGAAGCCGACGCTCCCCCCGCTCTCTGTGACCGAGGCGCCGGAGTAGACGTGCACCGGGGCGTCGCTGCTGTACCCGGCGTAGCGGCACTCCGACGCGCCGCCGTCGCAGTCATTGTCGATAAAGTCGTCGCAGACCTCACGGGCGGCGGGGCTCACCTTGCCCGAGCTGTCGTCGCAGTCGCCGGGGGTGGCGACGTAGCCCGAGGGGGCGTCACAGGCCTCGATGAGGACGTCGCCGCCATAGCCGTCGCCGTCGTCGTCGAGGTACCAGAGCGACGATCCACCCTCGTCCACGAGGCCATCACAGTTGTTGTCCAGGCCGTCGCAGTCATCGGAGCGGCCGGGGTTCACCGACGCCTTGGAGTCGTCACAGTCCCCGGCCACGTCGGTGAAGCCCGCGCGCAGCTCACAGGCCCGCTCGGTGACCCCCGGGGCGCCGTAGCCGTCGCCGTCCACATCGGCGTAGAGCGCGAGGTCAACGCCCTCATCCACCACGCCGTCGCAGTTGTTGTCTTTGCCGTCGCAGACCTCACGCCAGCCGGGCTTGACGTCGGGATCGTCGTCGTCGCAGTCCGCCGTGGAGAGCACGCCGTCGCCGTCCCCGTCGAGGGCCGGGCGCGCGCTGTCGTCGCCGGAGGTGTCTTTGTCGCCGCAGCCGGAGGCCAAGGCGGCGAAGAAGAGGAGGAGGGAGGAGAGGGCGATCGGGTGCGAGCTCGTCTTGATCTGCATTGAGACACTTTACCGCAAATTGGCCCGCGTCCGCCTCATCTCACACGAAGTCTGCCTTCAACGCCGACCCACGCGGCCCCAGCGGGGGCGGCCTCAAAGTCGGGGGCGCCGTCGTCCCGGGCCAAGGCGAAGCCCCGGGCGGTGAGGGCGCCGCCGCTGAGCGCGAGGTTGTCGGTCAGGGGCACGCGCCCGCGCAGGCCAAAAGAGATGTGGTAGGGCGTGAACCAGCCGACGCTCGCCTGCACCCACGGCAAGCCGGCGGCGACGTAGGGCTGGGCGCGGAGGCGCAGCTCCCGATCGCCGCTCTGCACCGTCGTGTAGTCCCCGAAGGGCAAGGCGAGATCGACCCCCGCCGAGGCCGACCACCAGCGCGAGGCCGTGCGGGCGCCGACGCTGGCGAAGGCCGCGCCGTGGTTCACCGTGGCCTGGGTGTAGGGCGCGCCGTCGTCGACGTTCTGCAAGAAATACTCGCCGTCGTACACCCAGCCGCCGCCCAAGGCGACGGTGAGCGAGAGCCGCTGGCCCTTGGACTTCGGCTCCGGGCGCTCCACGAGGGTGACGGCCGCCCCTTGGAGGCTGTAGACGAAGAGGCCGTCCTCGCCCTGGGCGGCGAGGAAGAGCGGCTGCGGCGCCAAGGCCAAGGTCTCGGCGAGGCGGGGCGAGAGCGCGAGGCCCTCGGGGCCTTGGGCCAAGGTGAGGGCGAGGGTGGTGAGCTCGGAGCTCATCAAGGGCAGCGCCATCGACAGGCTCTCGCCAGCCTCGATGCGCGCCCGGGCCCGACCGACGACGACACCGTCCATCACGGCCAAGGCGTAGTGTTGCCCCGGCGGAACGTAGACCGGCCGCGCCGCGGAGACGGGCTCGGCGCCATCGACGATGAGCATGAGGCCCTCGGGGGCGTCGGGCACCTTCACCGCCGCGCGCTGGGCGCCGAGGAGCGTGGCCCGGGCGGCGTCGAAGGTGGTGACCGCGCCTGGGTCTACGAGCTCAAGGGGGATGTGGTCGGCGTCGAGCGCCACGGCGTCAACCCAGGCCTTCACCATGATCTGCCCGCCGACCTCGACGCGGTAAGGCGCCGCGGCGGGGTCTGTGGCGAGGCCGTCCTGGAAGTAGCGGTAGACGGCGAGGCCCTGCAGGGCGAGGGCCTCGACGAGCAGCTCCCGGTGGGCAGGGGTCTGGAGCGCAGGGAGATCCTTGATCACCGCGTCGAGGCGGCTCATGATCTGCAGCTCGCCGTCAAACTCGTCCAGGAGCGGGCGCAGGGCGGTGAGCTCGGCGCTGAGCTGGTAGATGGCGGCCTGATCGGTGCTGCCCCAGTCTTGGTCCGGCGCGACGGAGTCCGCGGACAAGGGCCGCAGCTCGGGGTGAACGCGGGGGTCGGGGGCCTGGTCGAGCCAGAGGAGCGCGCCCTCTTCGGCGGCCTGGGCCACACAGACAAACAGGAGCGGGATCAGCGACATACGAGGGCGCCTCCTTCAACGGCGCAGGTCACGCCCCGGGGCAGGTCAATCTTCACCGACGCGCTGAGGCGCTGGCCATCGACGGTGGCGCTGACCTCACACATCCCGGCGGGCAGGTCACGCACCAAGGCCGAGCTCGTGCCCGAGGCGCTGCGGTCACCACAGCGGGCCTCGACGTTCTCGGCCTCGGCGACGGTGAACTTCGCCGAACGAATCCGCGGGGCGTCCTCACGGACGGTCGTGGTCGTGGGCTCTGGCGGCGGGGTCGTCGTGGTCTGCGGCGTCGGGCGCACGGTGCGACCGTCGCTCGGCGTGCCCGACGTCGGCCGCGTCGCCTCTTGGGCGGTCGGGGCCGTGGGGGCGGCGGGCGTGACCTCAGCGACGGCGGGCTCATCGGCCGGCACGATCGGCGCCTCGGGGGCGGGCGTGACGACGGGGGGCGCGCTCACCACCTCAGCCGGGGTCGGCGGGGTCGGCGGCGCCTTCTCTTCGGGGGCCAAGAGCCTCGGCCCGAGCAGGAGCCCCGCGAGGAGCACGACGGCGGAGACGCCCAGCACGACGCCGATGAGCAGGCCGTGGGGGCGCTCCGGCGCCAGCGGCGCGAGGCCAACGGTGGCGGTCGGCGGCGGCGCGGCGGCGGGCGCGGGCTCATCGTCCCACTGGGGGTCGAGGGGCGCGAGGGTCGGGCTCGTCGTCGTGGGCAAGGTCGTCACGGGCAACGACTCAAAGCTGTTGAGCGGCTCGTTGATCGCCGTCGAGCCTTCGGGGCCTACCCCCAGAAACGCCGTGAGGATCTGGGTCGAGTCCGACGCCACAGAGGGCGGGCGCGGGTCGGCGTCGGGATCGACCTGCTCGACGAGGCTGCCGGAGACCGTGCGCTCCTCGACCCGAGAGTGGGCGCCGACCTCGCTGAAGACCCGCAGGCAGAAGCCTTGGAGGTCGTCCCCGGGCAGGCGGCGGCCAAGATCATGCAGGCCCTGGCCGAGCTGCGCCGCGGTGGGGCGCTCCCCGATCTCATAGGCGAGCATGTTGCGCAGGGTCTTGCACAGCTCGTCCGTCTCCCGGGCGGGCACCTCTCGGGCGAGCAAGGTCTCTCGCAGGGTGGCCTCGGCCCGGTCGAGCTGCTTGACCTGACGATCCGGGGCGAGCTCGACGCGGCCCAGAGGATCGCCGACGATCAGCTCGTAGAGCACACAGCCCACGGCGTAGATGTCTCCGCCGGGCAGCTCCTCCTCGCCGAGCAGGCGCTCGGGCGACATGTAGGCCACGGAGCCGTAGCGCACCTGCTCCGTCTTCGCCTCGCGGCCCTGGAAGTCGGCCCGGGCGATGCCAAAGTCGAGGACCTTGACCTCACCCTCTTCGGTGAGCCGCACGTTGGAGGGCTTGATGTCACGATGCACGACCCGCAGCGGCTCCTCGGCCCCGGCGCGCCCGGTGTAGGCCGCGTCCAAGGCCAAGGCCACGGCGCGGGTGACCTGCACCGCCGCCAAGGGCGAGAACGGCACGTTGATCGCCTTGAGCCCAAGGAGGAGCTGCTCCAGGTCAAAGCCCGGCACATACTCCATCACGACGGCCCAACGTCCGTTCACCCGGATGAGATCGTCCACCTGCACGATGTGGCGGTGGCGCAAACGCCCGAGGAGCCGCGCCTCGTCCCGCAGACGGCGGCTGGCGTCGGAGACCTGGTCGAGCTCCGGGCGGAGGAGCTTGAGCGCCACCTTTCGCCGGAACCCGCCCGCGGACTCCATCTCGGCGAGGTAAACCGCGCCGAACGAGCCAACGCCCAGCTCTCGGGCGAGGTGAAAACGGCGGGCGACGGCCATCGAGGGGGTTCTCCTGCTGCTGGCTCAGGTGCCGGAGTCGTCGTAGCCAGGGTTGGTCCCGGCCCCGCCGATGCAGTCGGGGTCGTCACCGTCGATGTCCAGCTCG
>JAKLKE010000168.1 GCA_023150775.1 Myxococcota bacterium | reverse complement strand
AGCGGGCGCTCGCCGCGCAGAGGCTCACGACGCCGAGGCGCTGGGCGTAACCCATGAGGTGCAGCGCCCGTCCGGGGGAGATCGGCGAGAGCCCGATGCTGTTGAGGTGCCGCTCGGTGCCCTGGGCCCTCGCCACGACGCCTACGGAGCCGATGGCGCCCCAGGCGACGACGCTGCCCGGCAGGCCCGCCGCGCGCCGGGTGTACACCAGGGCCTCCATCGCCGCGTTCGCCGCCGCGTAGGCGCCTTGGTTGGGGTTGCCCAGCCAGCCGGAGATCGAGCTGTAGACGATGAAGTGCTCCAAGGGCAGGCCCTCGGTGGCGACGTGCAGGTTCCACGCGCCGTCCACCTTGGGGCGGAGCACATGGCGCAGGCTCGGGCGGTCGAGGGTGAGCGCCGGGGCGTCGTGCAGCACCATCGCCGCGTGAATCACCCCGGCCAAGGGGGGCCACTCCGCGCCGAAGCGGGCGACCAGCGCGCTCACCGCGCCCAAGTCCACGACGTCTAAGGCCACCTCGACGATCACCGCGCCTCGGGCGCGCAGAGACTCCACCGCGGCGGGATCTTCGGCGACCCCTCGGCGGCTGGCGAGCACGACGTGGCGCGCGCCTTGATCGACGAGCCAGCGGGCGCTGCGTAGGCCAAAGCCGCCGAGGCCGCCGGTGATGAGGTAGCCCCGATCCGCCCGCACCGGGGCCGGCGGGGTCGGCACATCGAGCACGGGCAGCGCACCTTGGGTGAGGTCTACGACGACCTTGCCCAAGACCTCGCCGCTCCCGAGGCGGCGCATGGCCTCGCCCACGCGGTCTCCGGTGAAGACCTCGACGGGCAGCGGGGCGATGCGCCCGCTCTGGAGGGCCTCGGCGACGGCGGCGTTGAGGAGCACGATGGTCTCGGGCTTGGCGGCGCCGAGGCGGTCGAGGTCTACGGCGGCGAAGGTGATCGAGCGGTTGAACACGCCCAAGGCGAGGCGTTTGTCGGCGACGAGCTCCGACTTGCCCAGCTCGACATAACGACCGAGGGGGCGCAGGAGCCCAAGCGCCTCCCGCATAAACGGCAGGTCGCTCGAAGCGAGCACCACGTCGAGGCAGGGCTCTCCGAGGGCCTCACGCACGGCCTCGGCCCAGGCGGGATCCCGGCTGTTGAACACCCAGCGCGCGCCGATGGCCCGCAGCGCCGCCCGTTTGGCCTCGGTGCCCGCCAAGGCGACCACCTCCGCGCCGAGGCCCAAGGCGAGCTGGGTCGCCGCGAGGCCTACGCCGCCGCCGGCCTGGTGAATGAGCACGCGCTCCCCGGGCTGAAGCTGCGCGACATGAAGCAGGCTGTGCCAGGCGGTCATGTGCACGAAGTCGCAGGCCGCCTCCGTGGCCGCGCGGTCGCCCAGGGGCAAGACCTCATGCGCCCGCACCCGCACCACCGTCGCCAAGGCGCCGCCGGTCATCAGGCGCACCCGCTCGCCGACCCGGGCGGGGTCGATGCCGTCCCCTGCGGCCACGATCACGCCGACGCCCTCCAAGCCCAGGGCCGCGCCGGTGTAGGTGCCGTCGCTGTGCTCGGTGTGCAGGCGGCCGAGGGCCTTCGCCACGTCCTTGAGGTTGAGCGCCACCCGCTCCATACGCACGAGCAGCTCGCCGGGGCCCGCGCTTGGCGAGGGGACGGGGCGAAACGCCAGGGTCGAGAGGTCGCCGGGGGTGCCCACGACCAGCTCCGCTGGGGGCGCGTCGAGGAGCGCCGTGGGCGTGACGCGGCCAGGGTGGGCGATCTGATCGAGGTTGAGGCGGCTGACGCGGCGGGCGCTGAGGCCCTCGGGGCGCCAGATCAGCTCCTCTTCGTCGTCGCGGTGAAGGATCTCCAACAGCGTCGAGCCCTCGGGCTGGGCGTCCTGGGGGAGATCGAGGAGGCGCAGGTCAAGCTCGGGCTGCTCGTTCTGGAGGGTGCGGGCGAGGCCGAGCTGGGCCGCGGCGCCGAGGTCCGCCCCGGCGGAGGCAGGGGAGGGGATCGCCCCCAGGGTGATGAGCCGCAGCGCCACGCCGGGGAGGCGCCGCTGGGCGCAGCGCACGCGCTCCAAGAGGCCGAGGAGCCCGTCGGAGCCGTCCACCTGCTCGCCGGGGTCCACCTGCAGGACGATCCGGCTCGGCGAGGCGGTGAGGGGGCCGGTCTCGTCCAAGAGGGTCAACGACTCGCCCCGGGCCAGGGCGCCCTCGGCGAGGGTCGCGCGAAGCTGGGCGTCGTCTACCCAGGCCGCCCAGGCCGCCGGGGGCGCCTCCCGGGCGGGCACAGGCGTCGTCGTCTCGACATAGGCCCAGTCCTTCTCTTCAGCGGTGAGGCCCTCCAAGGCCGGGCGGATCGGGCGGCACTCAAGCCCCCGCAGGGCGGCGACGGCCTCGCCGGTGATGTCGTAGAGCCGCAGATCCGCGCGGATCGACCCGTCGGGGGCCATGGGCGCGCTGTCCACCAAGGCGTAGAGGGCGCCGCGCGCGGGCCGAAACAGGCGCAGGCTCGCCAGGGAGGTCGGGATCACCGGCTGGGTCACCTCGTCGGGCAAGAGCGAGAGCATGGCGTGGAAGGCGCCGTCGAGGAGCGTCGGGTGCAAGAAGAAGCGGCCCAGCTCCACCTGGGGGACCAGCTCGACGAGCAGCCTGCGGCCCGCGCGGCCGATGCGGCGCACGGTCTGGAAGGCCGGGCCGTACTGGAGGCCCATCGTGGTGAGGCGCTCATACAGCCCGGTCGGCGCGCTCAGAGGCATCTGCGCGGTGAGCGACGGGAGGTCTTGGCGCGGCGCGGTCCCGGCGGCGCCGCCGAGGATCGCCCGGGTGAGCTCGACGGGGGCCTCGTCGTCGGTGACGCCGGTCAGCACCAGCTCGCCGCCCTCGCCGAGGTCCAAGGTCAAGGTGTTGATCCCGTCGTGGTCGATCACCAAGGCCCGGGAGAGGCGCACCTCTCGCACCGTCGCCGCGCCTTGGGTGGCCGCCGCGGCGAGCATCATCTCAAGCTGGGCCGCCGCCGGGAGCACGGTCTGCCCGGCGACGACGTGGTCTGAAGTCCAGGCCAAGGGCGCCCCCGCCAGCTCGCAGCGCCAGCTCGGCGTGAGGCGGGCCGAGGGGCGGCGCAGCATCGGGTGCGCGCCGGGCGCGCCGAGGCGCTCGTCTTGGGACGCCCGGGACTCCATCCAGTGGTGGGCGCGCTGGAAGGGGTAGGTCGGCAGGCGCAGCGGGGCCCGGGCGGGGGCGAGCTGCGCCCGGTTCACCTCGGCCCCGGCGGCGAGGGCCTGGGCGACGGCGCGGGCGAGGGCCCGGGGCTCGTCGGTCTGGCGTTTGAGGGTGAACAAGCTCAGCGCTGAGCGGCCCGCGGCGGCGGCGTTCGCCTTGATCGCCGCGCCGAGCACGGGGTGCGGGCCGATCTCCAAGAACAGCTCCATGCCGTCGCCCAAGGCCGCCCGGACGGCGTCGCGCAGGCGAACGGGCTGCCGGGCGTTGCCCCACCAGTACGCCGCGTCGTGGGCCGCGCCCTCCACCCGGGCCCCGGTGAGCGTGGAGTACAAGGGCAAGGTCGGCGCGGCGGGCGTGAGGTGCCCGAGGCGGGCGAAGAAGCCGTCCTGCAGCGTGTCCATGTGGGGGCTGTGGTAGGCCACCTCGACGGTCATCCGTTTGGCGAAGCGCCCGGCCTCGGTCAAGGCGCGCTCGACCCGATCGAGGTCGGCGGCGCTGCCCGCCAAGGCGACAGAGCCCGGCGCGTTGATCGCCGCCACGGCCACGTCCGCGCCTTCAGGCACAAACCGGTGCAGCTCATCGAGGTCCATCGCCGCCGCGAGCATCCCGCCTCGACCGGCGACCTCTTGCTGCAGCGACGAGCGGTGAAACGCGACCTCGACGGCCTGCTCCAAGCTGAGCGCGCCCGCCGCGTAGGCCGCCGCGACCTCACCGACGCTGTGCCCCAAGATGGCGTCTGGGCGCAGGCCCCGGGCGTGGAGCTGGGCGATGAGCCCGAGCTGCAAGAGAAGGTTTGTGGGCTGGGCGAGGTCGTTCCGCGCCATCTGGCCCGTCGTCGCGCTCTGGCGCCACTCGTCCAGGATTGAGCGCCCGGAGAGCCGGTCGAAGGTCTCCGCCGCGCGGGTGACGGTCTCGGCGAAGGCCCCGCCCTGGTCGAGGAGCTGCTGGCCCATGCCCGGCCACTGGGGGCCCATGCCGGTGAACACCCACACGAGGGGGCGGCGGGTGGAGGCGCGGCCCAGGTGAACCCGCTCATCCGGCGCCCCGTCCCGCAGGGCGGTGAGCGCCGCGCGGGCGTCGTCGAGGCCACTCACGGTGAGCACCCCACGCTCGGGGCGTAAGGAGCGGTTGTGCGCGAGGGTGGCCGCGAGGCGATCTACGTCGGCCTCAGGCCCCGCCAACACCTCCAAGAGCTGCCCCGCCCGGGCGCGCAGGCCGCTCGTGCTGTCGGCGGAGACGGCGAGCAGGCGCAGCGCATCGGCCGGGGCCTCAAGCTCAGCCCGCGTCGGGGCGGTCGGCGCGGCCTCCAAGAGCGCGATGGCGTTGGTGCCGCCATACCCGAAGGAGCTGATCGCCGCGAGGCGACGGCCTGCGGGCCAAGGCGTCGGCGCCTCGACCACCTTGAGGCGCAGGGCGTCAAAGGGGATGTCGGGGTTCGCCGCGCGCAGGGGGCGCTGGGGCAGAATCTCGTCCGCGCCCAACGACAGCGCCGCCTTGAGCATCCCCGCGAGCCCAGCGGCGGCCTCGGTGTGGCCGATGTTGGACTTCACCGAGCCGATGTACAGCGGCTTGTCCGCCGGGCGCCCGACGCCGTAGACCTCACCCAGCGCGCGGGTCTCGATGGGATCCCCCACCCGCGTGCCCGTGCCGTGGGCCTCGATGAGCCCGACCTCGACGGGGTTCACCCCGGCCCGCGCGCAGACCTCCCGAGAGAGCCGCGCCTGGGCCTCGCCGCTGGGCAAGGCGATGCCGTCGGTGCGGCCATCCTGGTTGATGCCCGTGCCGCGGATCACGGCGAGCACCCTCCGCCCGGCGGCCAAGGCGACATGAAGCGGCTCCACGAGCAACATCACCGCGCCCTCGGCCCGGCCATAGCCGTCGGCGTCGGCCTCAAAGCTCTTGGAGTGCCCGTCCTTCGCCAAGAATCGCCCCTTGGACATCATCATCGGCGAATGTGGCGAGAGCATCATCGTGACCCCGCCGATGAGCGCACGCTCACAGGCGCCCTCGTGGATCGCCTGGCAGGCGAGGTGGGCGGCCACCATCGACGAGGAGCAGGCCGTGTCGACGGTCATGCTCGGCCCGCGCAGGTCAAACACATACGAGATGCGGTTCGACAACAGCGTCATCGTCGAGCCCGTCGCCGTGTGTTGGCTCACCTTGTGGCGGCCGCCGGGGTGGGCGACCAGGGCGTTCACGTCGCCCATGAAGCCGCCGATGTACACGCCCGTCGCCGTGCCGCGCAGGGCCTCAATTGGGAGATCCGCGTCTTCGATGGCCTCCCAGCTCGTCTCCAGCATGAGCCGCTGCTGGGGGTCCATGGCGTCGGCGTCCCGGGGGGAGAGCCCAAAAGGCGCCGGATCGAACCGTTTTGGGTCGTCGTGCAAGAAGCCGCCGCGCCGCACATAGGCCCGGCCACGCCGGTCGTCGGCGTCGTAGTGCAGCTCCACGTCCCAGCGGTCGGGGGGCACGTCGATGATGCCGTCACCGCCGGAGCGGAGGAAGGCGGCGAGGTCCAGGGGGTGGCGAACGCCGCCAGGCAGACGGCAGGCGGCGCCGATGATTCCGATCGGGAGCGCAGAGGAGGGCATCGTGGTTCAGTCCTTGAGCTCCTCACCTTCGGGGCAGGAGCGCCGACCGAATAGCCGTGGTCACCTCGCCGCCGCACCCTACGCCGACCTTACCCACCCCTCCGCGGGCCGCTCCTCTCAGCCCAAGGCCGCCGCCAGATCGTCCCAGAGGTCCTCGACGTCCTCCACCCCGACGCTCAGGCGCACCAAGGTGTCGGTGATGCCCGAGGCGCTACGCTCTTCCGCAGAGAAGTGCGCGTGGGTGCTGCGGGCCGGGCGCACGATGAGGCTCTCGACGCCGCCCAAGCTCGCGGCGTGGGTGAAGATGCGCACACCCTTGACCAAAGCCATGGCCGTGGGCAGGTCGGAGACCTCCAAAGAGAGGCAAGGACCAACGCCTTGAAACCAGGCCGCGGCCCGCGCGAAGCCCGCGTCGTCGGGCAGGCCGGGGGAGTAGACCCGGCGTACCTTGGGGTGAACCCGCAGGCGGTGGGCCAAGGTGAGGGCGGAGGCGGACTGGCGGTGGGCGCGTAGGCCCAAGGTCTTGAGGCCACGCTCCAAGAGCGCGCAGGCGTCGGGATCTAAGCTGCCGCCGAGGTGGTTCAGGGTGCGGCGGGCGGCCTCAACCCGCGCCGCGTCAGAGATGATGGCCCCGGCGGCGATGTCGGAGTGCCCGTTGAGCAGCTTCGTCGCCGAGTGCAGCACCACGTCAAACCCGAAGGGCAGAGGGCGGAACAAGGCCGGGCTCAAGAAGGTGTTGTCGATGATGGAGGTGAGGCCGCGGGTTTGGCAGAAACTGACAACCTCGTCCAAGGCGCCAACCCGCAGGAGCGGGTTGGAGATGGACTCCACATAAAACAGCCGCGTCGTCGGCCGCAGCGCGGCGGCCCAGGTCTCCGGCGCGTCGAGGTCTACGAAGCTGACCTCAACGCCCCAGCGCGGGAGGTGGCGCAGCAGGAGCGAGGTGGTGCCGCCGTAGACGCCGGCCTGGCAGAGCAGGTGATCCCCGGCGGAGAGCGCACTTAAGAGCGTCGCGGAGATCGCCGCCATGCCGCTCGCCGTGACCAGGCCCGCCTCGCCCCCCTCCGCCGCGGCGAGGCGCGCGCCGAGCACCCGATGGTTCGGCGTGTTGCTGTAGCGCACATAGCGCACCTCATCGGCGGCGCCCTCTTCACCGGCCTCGTAGTTCGCCGAGCGGAAGATCGGCGTCACGACGGCGCCTTCAGGGCGGGGGTCCAAGGCCCCCGCGTGAACGAGCAGCGTGTCAATTCGAGCGTTCATTCTGCCTCTTTTGCTTTGGCGCTTGATCGAGGGGGGAGGAGCCGATAACCTCCGGATTCTCTAACCCAACACCCCCGACAGAGAGAGAGCCCCATGAACCTCCGCGCCTTCAGCCTGCTCGCTGGCCTGGCCTTCGTCGCCCCGGCCCTGTTCACCGCCGCCCCCGCCGCCGCCGCCTCCAAGAGCTGGCACGTCGATCGTTCGGTGCAGATCAACGCCCGGCCCGAGATCCTCATGGCCCAGGTGGCCGACCTCCGGAACTGGAACAACTGGACGGTCTGGAACAGCGAGTACGACCCCGATTGCGTCTGGACCTACTCCGGTGAGCCCGGCCAGGTCGGCCACACGATGGAGTGGGACGGCAAAGAGATGGGCTGGGGCAAGCTCACGCTCACCGAGGTCAACCCCACCGGCGGCGTCAAGTACGACATCTGGCTGATGAAGCCCGGCAGCGACGCCAACAAGGGCAGCGTCACGTTCAGCCCCGTCGAGGGCGGGATGCAGGTGACCTGGTCCGATGACGGCCAGCTCAAGGGCATCTCCAAGCTCTTCGCCAAGAAGATCGAGGCCGTCGTCGGCGCCGACTTCGAGGCCAACCTCAACAAGCTCAAGGTGATCACCGAGGCCCAAGAGGCCGTGAAGGCGTCGGAGGAGGCCGCCGCCGCCGCGGCGAAGGCCGCTGAAGAGGCCGCCGCCGCCGCGAAGGCCGCTGAGGAGGCCGCCGCCGCTGCCAAGGCCGCTGAAGAGGCCGCCGCCGCGGCGAAGGCCGCTGAAGAGGCCGCCGCCGCCGCGAAGGGCAAAAAGAAGAAGTAGTCCCGCCCGTGGCCGCCGCCAGGGCTCAGGCTCGGCGGCGGCGGACGCTCAAGGCCACGAGCCCCAAGAGCCCGAGGCCCAGGCCCGGCGCGCCGGCGCCCGTGGAGCAGCCCTTCAGGCCCTCTTCGCTGCCCTCGTCGCTGATCGTGAGCAGCAAAGACTCGGCGCTGAGGTTGCCCGCCTCGTCCATGGTGTTCACCGTGACCGTGGCCTCGATGGGCTCTTGGTCGTCGCTGGCGCCGTCGATCCACACGAGGGTGATCGAGCCGTCGAAGGGCCGCACGGGCTCGGACGGCAGGGTGAAGGGTAGAGTGCCGGTGTCTAAGGCGAAGACGAAGCCGAGGCTCTCTGGCGCGCTGAGGTCGTCTTCAGCGCTGAATCACCTGGGAGCCGAAGCCCGCGCGGGTGGGGCCGACGCCGCGGTTGATGTCCAGCTCATCCAAGCTGGGCAGGCTGGGGGCGACCTCGTCCGCGATCGTGTCGTCGATCAGGTGCTCGTCGTACTCGATGAAGCTGCAGGCGAGGGCGGAGGAGGGGAGGGCGAGACCGAGCAGAAGCCCAGCGCGAAGGAGCGACGTGACGTGGTGCATGGAGGTTCCTGGGCCCTGACCTCTGCGCACTATAGCCGCCTCAAGGCGGGCTCGCCGACCAAGGTGGTCAAGATCCACCGCCGCGCCCTGCAGAGCACGCTGCGGTGAACGCCGTGGCGGATCGCGACGGCGAGATCGTCGTCTCCGGTGCGAAGGCGGTCCTCCAAGGCGGCGGAGAGCGCCGAGGCGGTGCGCGGCGCGTGAATCTGGGCGGCGTCGGGGATGAGGCGCCGGGCCCGGCGAAGCGTGTCTTGGGCCTCGACCTGGGCGGCGGCGTCGCGGTGGCCCAGCAGGATGTCTGGATGTGCCGTGCCACGCCGGGCGCCCCGGCGCAGCTCACCGCGTAAGGATCGCCAGGCGATGGTGAACACGAGGCGCTCCAGATCCTCCGCCGACCGCTCCCAGGCGCGCTGCACACACGATCCTGGCGTCCTGTTGAGGCGCACGGTGGTGAGCGCCGCCTCTTGCGCCGCGTCCTCAATGCGGGAGGCGCAGACCCTCGGGAAGCGCTGGCGTAGGCGACGCAGCAGGGTCGGGCGCGCGCTGGAGAGCCAGATCGTGAGATCGTGGGTTGGGGACACGCGGGCTCCGGGAGGGCGTTCGTCTTGGTGAACGCTCTGCCCGCTCGTCCCGCGCTACGGCGATCCTCCTCAGGGCGCGCTCACCTCCAGCTCAAAGGTGAACAGCGGCACGGCGCCAGCGGAGATGCGCGCCATGAGCGGATCCCAGCGGATCGCCCTGGGCGAGCTCCAGTCTACGGGCCAGGGGGTCTCAGGGAAGACGAGCAGCCAGCGCTGGGTGCCGATGGTGGGCGAGGCCGAGAGGCTCACCTTGAGGGCGCCGTCGGGGTCGCGCTCCAGGGCCTCGACGGGGGTGCGCTCGTCGGCGTGCTCGGGCCAGACGACGTCCCAGCGGCCTTCAGCGTCTCGGGTCATGGCGACGAGCTCTCGGCGGTCGGGATCGGGCAGGGTGCTCACCCGCAGCTCCACGCGGTCGCCGGGGCGTAGGCCCTCGCCGATGGCGTCCTCGCCGAGGATCCCGGCCTGAACTCTGCGCGCCACGAGCTGCCCTCGCCAGTCGCTCCCGGGGATCGGCATCGGCCGGGCGCGTAAGCTCGGCAGCCGCTCCATGACCCGCCGCCGCGCCTCCGCGCGCTTGGCGAGGGCCGGGGAGCGCGAGACGGCCTGGGCCAGCTCCTCAGCACGATCGGGATCGAGCGCGCCGAGCAGCCACGCGCTGAGCTCAAACTCAGAGAATCGGGTCTCTGGCAAGGGATCACCTCCTTCATGGCGACGGCGACAAGGGCGCAAGATGACGCGACCAACGCCGCATCTGGCGGCGGACCTCAAGGACGTGGCGCACCGACTCGGCGTAGCCTCGGGCGGGCCAGCGCGGCGCCGTGGGCACGGCGGTCTGCAAGAGCGTGAGCACCCGGGCCTTCACCCGCCGGGGCTCGGAGACGTCTTGCTGGGCCCAAGCGCTGAGCGTCGGCTCCAGCTCCCAGAGCAGCTCGGGCAGCTCCGATCGTAGGGTCTGGCGCAGGCGAGGTCGGTGCAGGCCGGGCTCCTGCAGAGACGGCGGCAGCTCCGCCTTGAGCAGGGCCCCCCAGACCGAGTCGCGGTCGCCGGTTGTGCCGTCGTAGACCCAGCGCCAGAGGTGGCCAAAACGACCCCGGAAGATCACCAAGAGCACCCAGCCCTTCGCCGCGTCGATGGACATCGTCGGATCGGCGTCGAGGGCGCTCTCGGGCAGGGGCTCCGGCGCGTCGCAGCGCGGCGTCACCCGGGGGCCGTGGCCCATGCTCAGGCCGAAGGTCAGCTCTCGGTTCACCCAGGCGTAGGCGTAACGACCGGCGGCGTCGTGGGTGCGGGCGTGGAGCGCGTCGAGGCCCAAGAGCGCCTGGAGCACCGCCGGGCGCCGCTCGGCGAGGGTGGCGCGCAGCCGGGCCCGGGCCCGGGCGACGTTCTGGCGGCAGATCGCCCGCAGCTCCGTGTCTCCCAAGGCCTCGGGACCGGCGGCGGCGGCGCGCTCGATGAGGCGGCCCAGGAGGTGCAAGTGGGTGATCCTCGGCAGGGCCTCGGGCTCTTCCCGCAGCCAGGCGCTCAGCCGGGCCCCGCGCTCTCGGGGGCTGAGCTCCGGCCAGATCGCGGCCAAGGTCGGCGCCCAGAGGCGGCGGCTGGCGAAGCAGAGGCCCGCCGAGGCCCGCTCTTGGGGGCTGAGCACGAGGCTCAAGCAGCGCAGGGGGCCGCCGGGGCCTCGCTCCAAGGCGCGGGTGGCGATGTCGAGCCAAGCGGGCAAGCTCTCGTCGGCTTTGGCGGTGAGCAGGGTGGCGAAGGCGCCCTCCCCGAGCTCGATCAGCGCGTCTCGGCGGACCTTGGGCGGCAGCTCGGCGGCGCTGAGCACCCCCTGAAACACCGTCTGAACGCGGGGGATGAGGTGGCTCAGCGCGTAGTCGTAGGGCTCGGGGCTGTAGTAGTCCTCGTGAAACCAGGCCGACCAGGCGACGGCGGCCCGGGCGTCTAAGGCGTCGTCGGGCGTGAGCTTTGGCTCAAAGCAGGCCTCGGCCTCCCGCCAGCGCGCCCCGGCGACGGCGAGGCGGGCGAGGGTCTGCGCCGAGACGAGGGCGCCGTCCCGACCGCGGACGCGCCGCGCGGCGGCCTCGACGAGCCGGGGGTCCTCCACGAGCCGCCACGCCTTGAGGAGCGCGGCGAAGGGGCCTAGATCTCCCGCCGCCAAGGCGCTGAGCGCGGCGGTCGCTGGGCCGGGGTCGTGGGGGGAGGTTTCCAAGGGTCGTCTCGACGCTCCGTCGTGGCGAAGGGTGTGTGCGGTGCTCTCTATTGGCTCATGGCGCGAGCCCGACCTTGTGTAAACTTCGGCGGATCTCTCAGCAGGCGAGGGCATGGCGTCTGATCCCACCCCGAGCGGCCCCTCAGCGGGCGGCGGGGCGAGGCCTCCCGTTGGGGCGGGCCTCGCCCCGGGCGCGCGGTTTGGGCGCTTCACCCTCGTCCGGCGCCTGGGCGCGGGCGGCTTTGGGGAGGTCTGGGAGGTGGTGGACCCCACCCGCCCCGAGCCCGTGGCCCTCAAGATCTTATCCTTGGGCGGCCCCGCCCGGCGGGCGCGCTGGGCGCGGGAGGTCGCCGCCTTGGACCTCGCCCGGCTGCCGGGGGTGGTGACGCTCTACGATCACGGCGAGGCCGAGGACGGGCGAGCCTGGATCAGCATGGCGCTCATCGAGGGGCGCCCTTTCCCCCGAGGCGCCTGGTCTA